>CAYLMY010000017.1:5356-11381 GCA_964384635.1 uncultured Undibacter sp. | reverse complement strand
ATCTTCGCGGTCGTGCTGCTGGTGCAAAGCCTGCCGTTCATCGCGGCGGTGGTAATTGCCGCGATCGAGCGCACGCCACTCAACGACTTCGTCTTTTGGCGCACGCTCGAGGGACGTTTCGCCGACATGCTGCCCAGGCGCGAGCCCGCTATCGCCAAAATTGCGGCGCCCGCGCCTGAACGCGAGATCATGCAGTAGATCGCCGTTATTTGCGGTGAGCGGTCAGGTTAGCTGATATTTTCGTAGGGTCCGGCGATCGGCGATTGCGCGTCAGTTTTAGGCTGTTCGCTTTCCTCTGGCGCGAGCTGCGTTTCCGCTTGATGCCAATGTTCTTGGTCGCGCCCCTCTGGTTGACCTTCGTCAAGCCAGATTTGATAGGCGCGTTCCCGGATGCGTTGTTCTTTTTCTCCGTTTGACGCCATGACAGTTCTCCTTTTGCGGCATTCAACTGTCATCACCGAAACGTGGTTATCGTCGCTCCTTTCCGTGTCAGCAGTATGACTGTCCGGCTGCGTGGCGCGCGTGTCACACCTGCAATGCCGTTTCCGCCAGCTTCACCCAATATGACGTGCCGAATGGAATTGCGTCGTCGTTGAAGTTGTAGGCCGGGTGGTGGAGCCCTGCGCTGTCGCCGTTGCCGACGAAGATGAAGGCACCGGGCCGCGCGTTCAGCATGAAGGAGAAATCCTCCGCCCCCATCACCGGCGCGATGTTGGTGTCGATCTTGTCCTTGCCGGCGACCTCGCCCGCGACCTTGGCGGCGAACTCGGCTTGCGCGGCATGGTTCTTCAGCACCGGATAGCCGCGCCGGTATTTGAGCGTGGCCTTGGCGCCGTGCAGCGCGGCGGTGTGTTCAACCACCTCATGCAGGCGCTTCTCCAGCAGGTCGCGCACCTGCGGCGACAGGCTGCGCGCGGTGCCGCGCAATTGCGCGGTCTGCGGAATGACGTTGTCGGTATTTCCGGCGTGGAACATGCAGATCGACACCACGGCGGATTCTAGCGGATCGGCATTGCGGGATACGATCGACTGGATGTTGTTGATGATCTGCGCCCCGACCAGGATTGAATCGATTGCGAGGTGCGGGCGCGCGGCGTGGCCGCCCTTGCCCTCGATGTCGATCGCCAGATGATCGGCCGCCGCCATGATCGGCCCGGTGCGCAGCGCGAATTGCCCGACCGGCAATCCCGGAAAATTATGCATCCCGTAGACTTCGCCGATGTTGAATTTCTCCATCAGCCCGTCGTCGACCATGGCCTTGCCGCCGGCGCCGCCCTCCTCGGCCGGCTGGAAGATCACCACCGCGGTGCCGGCGAAATTGCGCGTCTCGGCGAGATAGCGCGCCGCGCCCAGCAGCATGGCGGTGTGCCCGTCATGGCCACAGGCGTGCATCTTGCCTGCCTCCGTCGATTTGTACGGCAGGTTGGTTGCCTCCTCGATCGGCAGCGCGTCCATGTCGGCGCGCAGGCCGATCGCCTTGTTCGACGCGCCCCTGCGGCCGCGGATGACGCCGACCACGCCGGTGCGGCCTAAGCCCGTCACCACCTCGTCGCAGCCGAAGGCCTTCAACTTGTCGGCCACCGTTCCCGCCGTGCGCTTGACGTCGTAGAGCAGCTCGGGATGGGCGTGCAGATCGTGCCGCCATTCGGCGATTTCGCCGCTCAAGTCGGCGACACGGTTGACGATCGGCATTGGTCTGGCTCCGGCGCTAGGATCGGGCGGCCAGTGTAGCAAACCGCGGGCGACTTGCGCGAGTTCAAGGATTATGCGGGTGCCGCCTATTGACCGGGCAGGCCAGCGCCCCTACACAGCCCCTAGCGCGTGACTGCGGCCGGTTTTTCGGGCCTATCATGCGCACGGTGAGAGCGCGTAGCTCAGGCGGTAGAGCAACTGACTTTTAATCAGTAGGTCCTGGGTTCGAGTCCCAGCGCGCTCACCACTCCGAAAAATGCGGTTGATCTTTCAAGGCATTTTCTCCGAATTGGCAACCCGGCTATCAGGTTTGCCAATTTCTGTTCTCTCTCCGCACCCGCCATAGGTCTGCTGCAGAACAACGCGATACATCACACCGACAAACCGCCTTTTGTCTCGATAAATCCGGCGATTTCATTGGTTCCTTCGCCTGTGCGCATATTGGTGAAGACAAAGGGTCGTGCCCCCCGCATCTTGCGCGCGTCGCGTTCCATCACTTCCAGCGAGGCGCCGACATGGGGCGCGAGATCGACCTTGTTGATGACGAGGAGGTCGGAGCGGGTGATGCCCGGCCCGCCTTTGGACGGGATCTTGTCGCCGGCGGCGACGTCGATGACGTAAATGGTGAGATCGGCAAGTTCGGGCGAGAAGGTGGCGGCGAGGTTGTCCCCGCCGGATTCGATCAGCACCAGATCAAGATCGGGAAAATTGCGGCGCATCTCGTCGATGGCGGCCAGATTGATCGAGGCGTCCTCGCGGATGGCAGTGTGCGGGCAGCCGCCGGTTTCGACTCCGACGATGCGTTCGGCATCAAGCGCGCCGGAACGCACCAGATATTCGGCGTCCCACTTGGTATAGATGTCATTGGTGATGGCGGCGATTTCGTAGCGCCCGCGCAGCGCCTTGCAGAGCGCGTCCATCAACGCCGTCTTGCCGGAGCCGACCGGGCCGCCGACGCCGACGCGCAACGGGCCGTGATTCTGAGTCATGGTGCTTTCAGTTCCCTTTGTCAGGATCGGAACAGCCGCGTGTACTGCGTCTCGTGGCGCAAGCCGGCGAGGTCGGCGCGGAACGTGCCGGAACCCATGTCGTCGAGCGATGCGCCCAGCGCGCGTTGCGCCGTCGCGGCGACGGTCGGCTCGAGCGCCGCCAGCACGCGCTGGCCCTGGCTCTGGCCGAGCGGGATCAGCCGCATGCCAGCGGAGACCCAGTTGGCGGCGAGCGCCTGCAGGAAGCCCGCGAGCGCCGGCGCGCAGGAAATGCCATGGCCGGCCGCCGTGACGGCGACCGCAACAGGATAGGCGACGGGTCCGTCCCACGCCTGCTTGAGGGCATCGAGCGCTGCGCACGGCCAAGCTGCGCGCGTGGCCTCGACGAAGGCGTTACCCTGCGCGGTGGTCTCGAGCAGCCGCTCCTTTGACGGCGCCAGCGCGGCGGCCAGCTCGGCGACATCACGCAGCGCGGCGGCGTCATCCGCCTCGGCCGCGCGATGCGCCTGCGCGAACAGCACGGCGTCGCAGAAACCGGAGCCATCGGCCAGCATCGCCACCAGCCAGGCGCGCAGGCTGGCGGCGTCCGTGATGTCGCCCGCCTCCACCGCCCACTCGATACCGCTCGAATAGGAGAAAGCGCCGACCGGATAGGCCGGCGACAGCCAAGCCATCAGGCGGTAGAGGGCGGACGAAGCCAACTCCGTCTCCCGCTCATTCCCGCGCAAGCGGGAATCCAGCGCTTTTGTGCCGGTGGCCCTGGGTCCCCGCTTTCGCGGGGACGAGCGGTGCAGTAGCGCCGAGCGCTTTTTATCCATGGCCGTGCTCATGGTGCTGCGCATGCCCGTGCGCATGACCATGCGCCGGCGCGTCATGCGCCCCGCCTTCCGGATCGAACGGCGCCTGCAGCGGCGTGAGCGCGGCGCCCAGGCCGCGCAACATCTCTTCCAGCACGTGGTCGCGGCGGATGCGCAATTTCGTGCCGACGACCTGCACCTCGGTGTGGCGGTTGCCGAGATGCCAAGCCAGCCGCGCCAGCGCGCTGGCGTCGGCCGCCGCGATCTCGATCAGCGGCTCCGGCGCGCCGACTACCCGCACGATGCCACCGTCGTCGAGCAGCAGCCCGTCGCCGTCGCGCAAAGCCACGGGCTTGTCGAAATCGAGCAGGAATTCGGTGCCGTTCTCGCCGGTCATTGCGATGCGCCGGCGGCGGCGGTCGCCGGCATCGAGCACGACGCGGTCGCAGGCGCTGGCGGCGTTCCATTTGCCGGCGGGTTTGAGGGCGATAACGCGTTTCATTGGCAAGCTCAAAACAAGAAATACCGCTGCGCCATCGGCAGCACGTCCGCCGGCGCGCAGGTGAGCAGTTCGCCGTCGGCGCGCACTTCGTAGGTTTCCGGATCGACGTCGATCTGCGGCGTGGCGCTGTTGTGGATCATGTTCTTCTTGCCGATCTTGCGCGTGTTCTGGACGGCGACGAATTGCTTGTCGCAGCCGAGCTTGTTGCGCAAGGACGAGCGCGCGGCCGCTTTCGACACGAACACCAGCGAGGAAGCGGTGAGCGCCTTGCCGAAGGCGCCGAACATGGGCCGGTAATGCACCGGCTGCGGGGTCGGGATCGAGGCATTGGGATCGCCCATCTGCGCCGCCACGATGGAGCCGCCCTTGATGACGATCTCCGGCTTGACGCCGAAGAAAGCGGGCGCCCACAGCACCAAATCGGCGAGCTTGCCCTTCTCGACCGAGCCGATGTGCTTGGCCATGCCGTGCGTGATGGCAGGATTGATGGTGTATTTGGCGACGTAGCGCTTGACCCGCGCGTTGTCGTTGTCGCCTTTCTCTTCCGGCAAGCGACCGCGCTGCTTCTTCATCTTGTCCGCCGTCTGCCAGGTACGGATGATGACTTCGCCGACGCGCCCCATGGCCTGGCTGTCCGACGACATCATGGAGAGCGCGCCGAGGTCGTGCAGGATGTCCTCGGCCGCGATGGTCTCCTTGCGGATGCGGCTTTCGGCAAAGGCCAGATCTTCCGGGATCGACGGGTCGAGATGGTGGCACACCATCAGCATATCGAGATGCTCGTCGATGGTGTTGCGCGTGAACGGCCGCGTTGGATTGGTCGATGACGGCAGCACGTTCTTCAAGCCGGCCACCTTGATGATGTCCGGCGCATGCCCGCCGCCAGCACCTTCGGTATGGAAGGCGTGGATGGTGCGGCCCTTGAACGCCTTGATGGTGTCCTCGACGAAGCCGCTTTCATTTAATGTGTCGGTGTGGATCATCACCTGCACGTCCATGTCGTCGGCGACGGAGAGGCAACAATCGATCGCCGCCGGCGTGGTGCCCCAGTCCTCGTGCAGCTTGAGGCAGCAGGCGCCGGCCTTGACCTGCTCCACCAGCGCGGCGGGACGCGAGGCGTTGCCCTTGCCGGCGAAGCCGAGATTGACCGGCAGCGCGTCGGCGGCCTGGATCATGCGGCCGATGTGGAACGGTCCGGGCGTGCAGGTAGTGGCATTGGTGCCGGCCGCAGGCCCGGTGCCGCCGCCGAGCATGGAGGTAACGCCCGACATCAGCGCTTCGTCGACGAGCTGCGGGCAGATGAAATGGATGTGGGCATCGAAGCCGCCGGCGGTCAAAATTTTTCCTTCGCCGGCGATGATCTCGGTGCCGGGGCCGATGATGATGGTGACGTTCGGCTGAATGTCGGGATTGCCGGCCTTGCCGATGGCAGCGACGCGGCCATCCTTCAAGCCGACGTCGGCTTTGACGATGCCCCAGTGATCGAGGATCAGCGCATTGGTGATGACGGTGTCCATAGCGCCCTGCTTGCTGGTCGCCTGCGACTGGCCCATGCCGTCGCGGATCACCTTGCCGCCGCCGAATTTCACCTCCTCGCCGTAGACGGTGAAATCCTTCTCGACCTCGATGACGAGATCGGTGTCGGCGAGCCGCACACGGTCGCCGGTGGTGGGCCCGAACATATCGGCATAGGCCGCGCGCTTCACTTTGACTGACATGCTCCGGCTCCGTGCGTCTCGTTAGAGCTTTCCCATCACGGCCTGGCGGAAGCCGTAGACCGTGCGCTTTCCCGCGAGCGGCACCAGCGTGACCTCGCGCGTCTGCCCCGGCTCGAAGCGCACCGCGGTGCCCGCCGCGATGTCGAGCCGCATGCCGCGCGCCTTTTTGCGCTCGAATTTGAGCGCCGGGTTGGTCTCGAAGAAATGGTAGTGCGAGCCGACCTGAATCGGCCGGTCGCCCGCATTGGCGACGGAGAGCGTCACCGTCTTGCGGCCGGCATTGAGCTCGATCTCGCCGTCCTTGATGAACATTTCGCCGGGGATCAT
>CAYLMY010000017.1:0-5256 GCA_964384635.1 uncultured Undibacter sp. | reverse complement strand
GGCCGGCATTGAGCTCGATCTCGCCGTCCTTGATGAACATTTCGCCGGGGATCATTGATTGGTCGCCTCCGTCCAAAACTCTTCGGGTGCTTCGATTTGGTCACGATGTTTCGACAAATACCGAAAAACCTGGAGGTACAAGTTATCCAGCTCGTCATAGAGCTTGCGTTCGAGGTCCGTGATCTGGCGATCGACGTCCTCCGGCACCAATTTGATCGCAATCAAATAATTTGGCTCGTCAGCCCAAGGCGTCCCAGGTCCAGCCATGGCAATCGCAGACTCGAGTATCTCGGCGGCCTGCTGCGCATCAATGGATCGCAACACGTCGACCATCGGTTTGGCGTGCTCACGGCTTGCGTTGTGGAAGTACTGCATAAATCCGCCGTTATAAACTTCGTTCGCCAGTTCCCACGTTCCGATCAGCACCTTCTCCACCGGATTCAATTCGTCAAACCCCGACAGCTCGAAATACAATTCCTGACTGACGACCAATTCGTTCAGCTTTATGGCTATCGGATCGGACTCATACGGCATCTTATTCGCTCATATTGCTCCCCCAGAAAGCCCAATACCGACCAGCACACAAGCCGCGCCCGCGACGCGGATCGCCGGACGCAGCGACGCGCGCTGCATCGCCAGCGCAAAGCCGATGCCGACGCCGTGCAGCGTGGCGGTGGCGAGCGCAAAGCCTGCCATGTATTCGAGGCCGTTCATCGTTTCCGCCACTTCAGTGCCGTGGGCATGGCCGTGCAGCAGCGCGAACAGGCCGATGATGGCGGCGCCGGCCACGACCGGCAGGTCGACCGCCAGCGCCACCAGCAGCCCAAGCGCCACCACGGAGGCGAGAATGCCGGGCTCGACCAGCGGCACAGCCGCATGCGCCATGCCGAGCGCGCCGCCCACGAGCATCACGCCGACGAAACTCGCCGGCCAAGCCCAGAGCGCGCGGCCGCCTTTCAGCGCCGCCCACAGGCCGACCGCGACCATCACCGTGATATGATCGAGGCCGCTCAGCGGATGCGCGACGCCGGCGGTGAAAGAGGCGGTGGAGCCGGCGCCGACATGGGCGAAGGCGCTGCCACAGCCGAGCAGCAGGACAATAAGCGCGTAAGCCAGGCGATTCATCGGAGCGTCCTTTCAGCGGATCGGATTGTGCACGGTGACGAGCTTGCTGCCGTCGGGAAACGTCGCTTCCACCTGGATGTCGTGGATCATCTCGGGGATGCCCTCCATCACCTGGGCGCGCGTGAGCACATGGGCGCCGGCCTCCATCAGCTCGGCAACGGTGCGCCCATCGCGGGCGCCCTCCAGGATGAAATCGCTGATCAGCGCCACCGCCTCCGGGTGATTGAGCTTGACGCCGCGCTCGAGCCTGCGCCGCGCCACCATGGCAGCGGTCGCGATCATCAGCTTGTCTTTCTCGCGCGGTGTCAGATTCAAAATGGCCTCACTGTAACCAGAGCCGCGGCACGTCCTGCCCGAGCGCGGCCAGCACGGCGATGAGATCGTGGCGCAAGCTCGCGCCGTCGCGCGCGCAAAGCCGTGCCAGCGCGATGCCGCTCCAGGCCGAGATACCGGCCTCGCCCACGAAGTCGAGCGCGCGCACGGCTGCGATCATTGCCTCGTCAGCCGGAGCGATCAGCACCGTTGCCGCCGCGATGCCGCCGGCCGCCACCGCCGACGCGGAGAGCTTTTCGGCAATAGCGCCGTCGAGCCGCGCGTTGTCGGCAAAGATGAGACGGCCCTCCCGGCGCAGCCGCCAGCGATCGGCAAACATGCCGTGATTCATGGCCTCGCCCATGGCAGCGCGGCCGAACACCACCGCCTCCGCCATGACCAGCGACGCGCCTTGCGCCAGATCAATATCGATGCGGCGCTTAAGCTGCGCGCCGTCGAACAGGATTGTCTCCTGCGGCAGCCAGGCGAGCCGGCCGCCGGCGGCAACGTCGAGCCGGACGGTCATCTCGGCGTCCGGGCCAATCGAGCGATAGATCTTTTCCGCCGCCGCCGTGCCGGCGGTCAGCCGGGCGCCCTCGCCGAGCGCTATTTCGATCGCAAAGCGGTCGCCGCCGGTCATGCCGCCGCCGGTGTTGACGATCACCGCCTCCAGCGCTTCAGCCGTCACATTGGGAAAGCGCACGCGCAAGGAGCCCGCCTCATGCACGCGGGTGCGGCGGGTGCGCCCGCCCACGGCGGCTGCGTCCAGCGCAATGCGCCCGCTGGCGCGGTTGGCGGCGAAAATCTCGTTTGCGCGCTGCTGGGCAACGGCCACTGACACGTCGTTTGCCTCCCCCCTTAGTCCGTGACGGAAAATTCTAGGCACCGGCAGATCAAATCGCCAGCGCGCGCTTGAGCGCACCTTCGTCCATGGTGTCCCTGTCGCAGGAATAGACGATCGCGCCGCGGTCCATGACCAGCAGATTGTCGCCGAGCTCCTGCGCAAAGTCCAAATATTGTTCGACCAGGATGATGGCCATTTCCTTCAAGCCGCGCAGATAGCTGATGGCACGCCCGATGTTTTTGATGATGGAGGGCTGGATGCCCTCGGTCGGCTCGTCAAGCAGCAGCAGCTTCGGCCGCATCACCAGCGCGCGGCCGATCGCCAATTGCTGCTGCTGTCCGCCGGAGAGATCGCCGCCACGCCGGCCGAGCATTTCGTTGAGCACTGGAAACAGCGAGAACACGTCGTCGGGCACGCTGCGCGCCTCCCGCGGCAGCGGTGCAAAGCCGGTTTCCAAGTTTTCCTCGACCGTGAGCAGCGGGAAAATCTCGCGCCCCTGCGGCACATAGGCAACGCCGCGGCGCGCGCGCTCGACCGTGGACAGCCGCGTGATGTCGTTGCCCTCGAAGGTGATCGCCCCCTTGCTCACCGGGTGCTGGCCGACAACGGCGCGCAACAGGCTGGTCTTGCCGACGCCATTGCGGCCAAGCACGCAGGTGACCTTGCCGGGCTCGGCATGCAGCGAGATGCCGCGCAGCGCCTGCGCCGCGCCGTAGTGAAGATCGATATTGGTTACGTCGAGCATCGTTCGATTAATTCCCGTCGCCTCATCGCCCCAGATAAACTTCCACCACCCGCTGGTTCTGCGAGACCTGGTCGATGGTGCCTTCCGCCAGCACCGAGCCCTCGTGCAGGCAGGTCACCTTGACGCCCAGTTCGCGCACGAAGGCCATGTCGTGCTCGACCACGACCACGGTCTTGTCGCGGTTGATCTCTTTCAACAGCTCGGCGGTCTGCATGGTCTCGGTGTCGGTCATGCCGGCGACTGGCTCGTCGACCAGCAGCAGTTTCGGTTCCTGCGCCAGCAGCATGCCGATTTCCAGCCATTGTTTCTGCCCGTGCGACAGGCTGCCGGCCACGCGCGAACGCACCGCCTTCAGGCGGATGGTATCGAGGATCTCGTCGATACGCGCTTCCTGCGGCGCGGAGTTCTCCCACAACAGCGTGGCGAGTACGCGTCGGTCGTTCTTCAGCGCCAGCAGCAAATTGTCTTCCACCGTGTGCATGTCGAACACGGTCGGCTTCTGAAACTTACGGCCGATGCCTAGCTCGGCGATCTGCGTCTCGTCGAGCTTGGAGAGGTCGTAGGCGCCCTCCTCGAAATAGACGTCGCCGGCGTCGGGCCGGGTCTTGCCGGTGACCACGTCCATCATGGTGGTCTTGCCGGCGCCGTTGGGGCCGATGATGGCGCGCATCTCGCCCGGCTCGATCACGAACGACAATTCGTTGAGCGCCTTAAAGCCGTCGAACGACACGGTAACGCCGTCGAGATAGAGCAAGGCGGAGGTGGTTTGTGGTGTTTGCGGGGCTTGCTGGTCGGTCATGGCGCTACTCCGCCGCGTTTGGCGCGGCATTGGGCGGCGCCAGTTCGAGGTCGGTCCCCTCCTCGGCTGCTGCCGATCTGGCGTCGGCGCGCAGGTCGAGGCCGTATTTCAGCGTGCCGATGATGCCGCGCGGCAACAGCAGCGTCACCGCGATGAACAGCCCGCCCAGCATGAACAACCAATAGGGCGCGAGGAAGCCGGAGGTGAAATAGGTCTTGGCATAATTGACCACGAAGGCGCCGAGCACCGCGCCGGTGAGCGTGCCGCGGCCGCCGACCGCCACCCAGATCACCGCCTCGATGGAATTGGCGGGCGCGAATTCGCTCGGGTTGATGATGCCGACCTGCGGCACGTAGAGCGCGCCGGCAACGCCGGCCATGCAGGCTGAGAGCGTAAATACGAACAACTTGTAGGCTTCCACGCGATAGCCGAGGAAACGCGTGCGCGATTCCGCGTCGCGGATCGCCACCAGCACATTGCCGAACTTGGAGGTGACGATGGCGCGGCAGATCAGGAAGCCGACGGCGAGCGCGATGCAGGAGACCACCAAGAGCGCGTTGCGCGTGGTCTCGGCCTGCACGTTGAAGCCGAGGATGTCCTTGAAGTCGGTGAGACCGTTATTGCCGCCGAAGCCGAAATTATTGCGGAAGAAGCCGAGCAGCAGCGCATAGGTCATGGCCTGGGTGATGATCGAAAGATAAACGCCGGTGACGCGGCTGCGGAAAGCGAACCAGCCGAACACGAAGGCGAGCGCGCCCGGCACCAGCAGCACCATCAGCGCGGCATAGCCGAACCAGTTGAAGCCGTACCAGTACACCGGTAATTCGTGCCAGTTCAGGAACACCATGAAGTCGGGCAGGATCGGATTGGCATAGACGCCGCGGGTGCCGATCTGCCGCATCAGGTACATGCCCATGGCATAGCCGCCCAATGCGAAAAACGCGCCGTGGCCGAGTGAGAGGATGCCGGCATAACCCCAGATCAGGTCGATGGAGAGTGCCAGGATGGCGTAGCAGACATATTTGCCGAACAGCGCGACGAGATAGGTCGAGACGTGGAAGGTGGTGCCTTCCGGCACCAAAAGGTTGAGCACCGGAATGGCGATGGCGAAGGCGCCGAGCAGCACCAGGAAAATGACGGCGCCTTTGTCGATCAGGCGGGTGAGCGGGAAAGCGCCGAGTGTTTTCATGCGGCCTCTCCCCACGCACTATTTACCTCCCCCTGAAAGGGGGAGGTCGATCTCCGAAGCGCAGCGAAGGCGATCGGGTGAGGGTCATTAGTGGGCTCAAGATACGCCAGCGACCCCCACCCGGCTCGCTGCGCTCGCCGACCTCCCCCTTTCAGGGGGAGGTAAGAGGAGAGGCTAAAGCAGCCTATCATCACGCTTCCACCGCCCGGCCTTTGAGCGCGAACATGCCGCGCGGGCGCTTC
>CAYLMY010000016.1:25696-28688 GCA_964384635.1 uncultured Undibacter sp. | reverse complement strand
TGGAGATGTTGGGCACGAAGTGGCCGTCCATCACGTCGACATGGATCCAGTCGGCACCGGCGGCTTCGACCGCGCGCACCTCTTCGCCCAATTTGGCGAAGTCGGCCGCAAGAATCGACGGCGCGATAATCAGCGGGCGCATGACACTCTCCGGATGCCGTTCGCGTAACACGCGGCGCGCCGCCGGGCAACGCAGCCGACGCTGACGTGCTTAAGGCCGTCTTTTGTTTCCCTTAACCCGGCAAGAATTGCCGGCCGGCAGGGCGGAAAGCGCCGCGCGCGGCCGGGCGACTGTGGAAAACCTCAAGCGGGACGCGGGTTTTTGGTTGGCCGCGGGTGTGGCGCGAGCTTTGCATCGTGCCGTGGCAAGCAAGCGCCGGTACGGCCGGCGCGTTCAAGGAGCGCTGCCATGTTCGGCTCGATCGGTCTCGCGCTGGGTGCGGTGTCAACGATCACGTCGTTGATCGAAGCCGCTGCCGGCAGCATCAGCCAAGCGGCGGCCGGGAAACAGCCGCCGGCGGTCGACCAGACGTTCAGCCCGGCAACGACGGCCGCCGCGCAATCTTATGCCGCACCGAAAGACCCGGGCGTCGTGATCCCGAAATTCGACGAGCGCACGCAAGCCACGCTGCTCGCCTTTCAGGAGATGCACCGCGGCGGCTAGTCGGCGGCGAGCCGCCGCGCCAGCGGCCTGAGCAGATGCGGCAGCAGATAGATCGGGAACTGCGCCAGCGCGAAATAGAGCCAGGCCACGTCGGGCACTGCAAAGCCAATCGCCGCCAGCATTAATCCAATATTACGGTTGCCGGCGATCAGGCCGATGGCGAAGGCGCGGGAGCGCCCGGCGCGTGCGAACACGAGCGCGGTGACCGCGATCAGGGCGAGCGCGAGCGCGAAGGCGGTCAGCGTGAGGCCGAGGACCAAGAGCGGATCGCTGCGGAAATGATCGGCGACGCCGTCCATGGCGGCGACCGCGAATAGGAACATGGCGATCACGCTCAAGCCGTCGATGGCCAAGCGCTGCGCTTCGATGAAGGTGCGGCCGGCCACGCGGCGGATGATGGCGGCGGCCGCCGCCGAGCCGGCGATGATCAGGAACAGCCGCAGCCCGAAGGCAAGCGGCGAGGCGAGCGCGGTGCCGAGGAAGATGTGAGTGAACAGGCCGGCGGTGAGCGGCGTAATCGCCGTGCACAAGATCATGCTCGCGAGCGTCAACGTGACATCGAGCCCCATCAGCGCGGCCAGCGCCGGCGAGGACATCAACCCGGGCGCCGACATTTGCAGCACCAGCATGAAGAATAAGCCGGGCATGCGCTGCTGGACGCCGAATGCGACAAACAACGTGCCGAGCGCGGCCGGCACTACCACCATGACCCATAAGGTGGCGGCGGCGATCAGCCCTGGCCGCGTCATGTGATGACGCAGCTCGGCCGGGTCCATGCGCAGGAAGGCGAGGACGAGGATCGCGACGATGGCCGGCCCCAGCAGCGGCTTGCACGCGGCGGCGAGGCCGGGCACGAACAGGCCGACGAACAGCGAGGCCGCCACCACCAGCGTGCCGTGGCGGCCGACAAGGCTAAGCGCCGCCGCGGGCACGCGAAGCAAGTGCATGGCTTAAAAGGCTCCCGACTCGCATCCTTGATAGCGATTCCGGGGAGGGCGATCCATATATAAGGCCCGAGCGCGCAGGAGCAGGAGACAGGCGTGGCACGCACCGATGCGATCGTTCTCGGCGCCGGCACCGTCGGCACTTGCGCGGCGCTGCATCTCGCCATGCGGGGCTTGAGCGTTGCGCTGGTCGACCGCGCCGGCGTGGGCGAGCAGACCTCCTTCGGCAATGCCGGCATTATCGAAGGCAACACCGTATTCCCGCCGGCTTTTCCGTCCGATGTCGGTGCGCTAGCGCGCATCGCGCTCAACCGCGCGGGCGAGGCTAATTATCATCCCTCGTTTCTGCCGAAGATCGCGCCGTGGCTGCTGGCCTTCCGCGCCGCCTCGCAGCCGAAACGGCTGGTCGAGACCGCGCATCTGATCCGCCCGCTGTTTGCCAGCGCCGTGCGCGAGCACGAAGCCTTGCTGGCGGAAGCCGGCGCTACGCATTTCCTGCGCAAGACCGGCTGGCTCAAAGTCTATCGCAACGAACGCAGCTTTGCCCGTTTGCGGCGGGAATTCGAGCTCGCCGCAGAATTCGGCTTGCTCTTGCAGGCGCTCGACTTAGGCGGTGCGCAGGCGCTGGAGCCCTCGCTCAGTCCGGTGTTCAAGCACGCGGTGTTCTGGCCGCAGGCGGCGAGCGTAAGCAACCCTTACGGCGTCACGCGCGCCTATGCGGCGAGTTTTCGCGCGCTCGGCGGCGTGATGGTTGCAGGCGATGCGCGCTCGCTGCACCGGAGTGGGCAGCACTGGCGGGTGGAGACCGACGAAGGCGGCCTCGACGCGCCTGAGGTGGTAGTGGCGCTCGGGCCATGGGCCGGCGACCTGCTGGCGAATTTCGGCTTGCGGCTGCCGCTGGCGATCAAGCGCGGCTATCACCGGCATTTTACGGCGCAAGGTAATGCCGCGCTGTCGCGGCCGCTGCTCGATGCTGATGTCGGCTATGTGATCACGCCGATGGAGATGGGCATCCGCATGACCACCGGCGTCGAATTCGCTGCGCGCGACGCGCCGCCCTCGCCGTTGCAGTTCGACCGGGTGATGCCGCGCGCGCGCGAATTGTTTCCGCTCGGGCCGCGCGCGGACGAGACGACCTGGATGGGCTGCCGGCCGTGCTTTCCGGATTCGCGTCCGGTCATCGGCCGCGCCCCGGGCTTGAACGGGGTGTGGCTGGCGATCGGCCACACCCATTGGGGGCTGACGCTCGGACCGGCGACCGGGCGCTTGATTTCCGAAATGATGGCGGGCGAGACGCCGTTCGTCGATCCGGCGCCATACCGGGCGGAGCGGTTTCTTTCTTAGTCGCGGTTATTTGGCAAACTTGTCCTTCCAACTCGGTAGC
>CAYLMY010000016.1:9768-25596 GCA_964384635.1 uncultured Undibacter sp. | reverse complement strand
CGGTTTCTTTCTTAGTCGCGGTTATTTGGCAAACTTGTCCTTCCAACTCGGTAGCGCGCCGGGGAAGGGAAGGGCCGTTGCTTCGTAGACGCCGCGGGCCACCGCGCGCGCCATCACATTGGCCGCCAGCATGCCGAGCGCGGCGAGACCATAGGTTTGATCGGCGAGCAGTTTTGCGCCCATCGCTGCCGAAAAGACCGTGTCGCCGTCGAGCGGTGTGTGCACCGGATAGATGGCGCGCGCGAGCCCATCCTGCGCCATCACGGCGAGCCGGTTGCACTGCGCTTTGGTCAGCTTGGCGTCAGTGGCGACGAGCGCAATGGTGGTGTTTTCGTTCGGTCCACCTTTGGCGCGGATTTTCAGATCGGACGATGCGAACGCTTGCGGCCAGCCGCGCCCACCGAATTCCTTGCCCTGCTCGAACGGTGCCGCCCAGAAATGCGGTCCTTCGCCGACGATCGTGCTGCCGACCGCGTTGACTACCACCAGTGCCCCAACCGTAATGCCGTCGGCTGTCGTCGCCGAAGCGGAGCCGACCCCGCCCTTGAGCGTTGCGGTGGTGGCGCCGAGGCCGGCGCCAGCGCTGCCCAGCGCGAAATCGGCGCCGGCGGATTTCGCCGCCTCGTAGCCGAGCTCGCGGTACGACGGATACCGGCCCCAGTTTTTATCGCCGCCATTGAGCAGGTCGAACATGATCGCCGCCGGCACGATCGGCACTACGGCATCACGGATGCGGAAGCCGCGCCCTTGCTCGCGCAAGTACGCTTGCACGCCGGAAGCGGCGTCGAGCCCGAAGGCCGAGCCGCCCGAGAGCACGATGGCGTCGATGCCTTCCACGGTCTGCGCCGGATCGAGCAGCGCGGTTTCGCGCGTGCCCGGCCCGCCGCCGCGCACGTCGACGCTCGCCACCACCGCAGCATCGAACACCACCGCCGTCGCGCCGGAGCCGAGCTTGCCGTCGCCGGCATGGCCGACCCGCACACCCGTAATATCGGTGATGAGATTGCGCCCTTTCGTCATCGCATCACCGCTTATCACATCCGCGCCATCGCGGTCAGGGGCACCTTGCCATCGCCACATTGGGACGTGCATGTAGCCGCCCATGCATGGTGACGTTACCCTCGCGGCCGCTCTCATTGCGGGCCTGGTCAGCTTCCTCTCCCCTTGCGTGCTGCCGCTGGTGCCGCCCTATCTGGTGTTCCTGGCCGGTACCTCGCTGGAGCGCTTTGCCGACCAGGAGCCGGAGCCCCGCGTCAAGCGCGAAACCGTGGCGGCAGCGCTCTTGTTCGTGCTCGGCTTCTCCACGGTGTTCGTGGCGCTCGGCGCCAGCGCCAGCGTCATTGGCTCGCTGCTCCGCGCTTATTCGGGATCGCTTGCCACCATTGCCGGCGTGGTCATCATCGTGATGGGCCTCCACTTCCTCGGCGTCACGCCGATTGCCTTGCTGCACCGGCAGAAGCGGCTGGAGGTCGCCAAGCCGGTCGGGCTGTGGGGCGCCTATGTCATCGGCTTGGCGTTTGCCTTTGGCTGGACGCCGTGCATCGGGCCGATCCTGGCGGCGATCCTGGCGGTGGCGGCCTCCGAGCAGACGGTCGCTAAAGGCGCCGGCCTGCTGGCGGTCTATTCGCTCGGCTTAGGAATCCCCTTCATCATCGCCGCCTTCGCGATCGAACCGTTCGCGGCCTTCCTGGCGCGCTTCAAGAATTATCTGCATCGGGTCGAGCAGGCGATGGGCGCGCTTTTGGTGCTCACCGGCATTGCTTTCCTGACCGGCAGCATCAACCAGATGAGCGTGTGGCTGTTGGAAACGTTTCCGGTGCTGGGCAAGATCGGGTAACCGAAAAGAAAAAACCCGCCGCGGAAACCGCGGCGGGTCGATTGCGATGATACTTCTGCGAAGCGACTATTCGACTTCGGCGTATTTACCGTTCGACCACTTATAGAAAACGTAGTCGAGCTTGGTGATGTCGCCCTTCTTGTCGTAGCCGATTGGGCCCAGCACCGTGTTCCACTTGCCGGCCTTGATGGTGGCGGCGACCTTCTTGGGATCGGTGGTCTTGGCCTTCTTGACGGCCTGCGTCCAGACCTGCAGGGCGGCGTAGGTGTAGAGCGTATAGCCCTCCGGATCGATGCCCTTGGCCTTGAAGCTCTTGACCACCTTGGCGGCGGTCGGGCGCTTGCGCGGGTCGGGACCGAAGGTGAACAGCATGCCCTCGCCGGCTTCGCCGGTGATCGACCAGAACTCGTTGGTGGCGAGTGCGTCACCGGAGATCATCTGGCTCTTCATGCCCTGCGCGCGCATCTGGCGCAGGATCAGGCCGGCTTCGGTGTGATAGCCGCCGACATAGACGACGTCGATCGAGGCCGCCTTCATGCGCGAAACCAGCGCGTTGAAGTCCTTCTCGCCCGCGGTGTAGGCCTCGTACATCGTCTCCTTCAGGCCGGCCTTGTTGATCGCCTTCTTGGTCTCGTCGGCGAGGCCTTTGCCGTAGGTCGACTTGTCTTGCAGAATGGCGACTTTCTTGCCCTTGTAGTGCGAGGCGATGTACTTGCCGGCGACCGCGCCTTGCTGGTCGTCGCGGCCGCAGACGCGGAATGTGTTCCACATGCCGCGTTCGGTGAACTTCGGATTGGTCGAGGCGGGGGTAATTTGCAGCACGCCGGCTTCGGCATAGACATCGGAGGCGGGGATCGACGAGCCCGAGCAGAAGTGTCCGTCGACGAACGGCACTTTCATGCCGACCAGCTTCTCGGCCACGGCGTGCGCCTGCTTCGGGTCGCAGGCGTCGTCTTCCATGGCCATCTTGAGCTTCTTGCCGAGCACGCCGCCGGCGGCGTTGATGTCGGCGATGGCGAGTTCGGCGCCGTTCTTGAATTGCTGCCCGAACGTGGCGTATTGGCCGGTCAAGGGCCCGGCGACGCCGATGGTGATGTCCGCAGCAGATGCCGCGCCGGTAAGAGCCAGGCAAAGGCCGGCTGCCAATCCAGTAAGCCGCAACATTTTCATAATCTACTCCTCTCCGCAGGTAACGGTGTCAGCGAGCCATGGCGGCGCGCAACGGTGGGAACCCTTGGGCGTTATTTTCCAAAGAATTGCACGGAAGCCATCGTCCCGCCAGAGTTTTCGACGGATTTTTATGATTGCGGGCGTCGCTCGCGCCAGCTGAAGGGGCCGGTCCGCTCATAAAGCCACGGATATTGCCGCGTCATCTGGTTGGTGCGGGTCATCCGGAATGAGACCGAGCCGACCGCCACCAGGTAGAGCGTGTCCACCAGATAGGACGGCAGCGACAGGATATCGCCCTTAAACAACGCGAAATGGAGGAAGCGCACACCAGCGCCGAGCAACAGCATATAGGCAATCACGTACCAATAGGGCCGCCAGGTCGTGGCAATGGCCCGGCCGGCCAGCAGCGCGGCGCCGCCGCCGATGACCCCGGTCAACAGCACGACTTGCAGGAACGTTTCCGTCGCGTAGAGCTCGCTCATGATCAGTGCCGGCCGCCTTCCAGATAGGCCGCGCGTACCTCCGGCCGCTTCAACAGCTCGCGCCCGGGGCCCGACATGGTGATCAGTCCATTGACCATGACATAGCCGCGGTGGGCGAGCTTGAGCGCATGGTAGGCGTTCTGCTCCACCAGGAACACGGTGATCTTCTCGCTTTCGTTAAGCTCGCGGATGGCGTCGAAGATCTGCTTGACCAGGAGAGGCGCGAGGCCGAGCGAGGGCTCGTCGAGCAGCAGAAGGCGCGGCCGGCTCATCAGCGCACGCCCGATCGCCAGCATCTGCTGCTCGCCGCCCGACAGCGTGCCGCCGCGCTGGTGGATGCGTTCCTTCAGACGCGGGAACAGCCGGAACACGCGCGCAAGGTCGTCCTCGAAATGCGTCTCGCCGGCGACGGTGGCGCCCATTTGCAGGTTCTCCATCACCGTCATGCGACCGAAGATGCGGCGGCCTTCCGGCGCCTGGGAGATGCGCAGGCGCGCGATCTCATGTGTTTGCAAGCCGGTGATGTCACGCCCCTCGAACAGGATGCTGCCCTCGCGCGGCCGCGGGTCGCCGAAGATGGTCATCATCAACGTCGATTTGCCGGCGCCGTTGGCGCCGATCATGGCGACGATCTCGCCGGCATTGACCTCGAGGTCGACGCCTTTCAACGCGATGATGTTGCCGTAATAGGTCTTCACGCCGCGCACCGCGAGCAGCGGCGAGGCAGGCGTTGCCACTGCTGCCGACACGGCGCTCATAGGCCGGCCTCCGCGTGGGCTTCGTCGAGCTCCTCGTCATGAACGCCGAGATAGGCGGCTATGACCTTGGGGTCGTCGCGCACCGCGGCCGGCTTGCCGTCGGCAATCTTGAGGCCGTAGTCGAGCACGACGATATGATCGGAGATCTCCATCACCACCGACATGTCATGCTCGATCAAGAGGATCGACGTGCCGTGCTCGGCGCGGATGAACATGAGCAGCTCGTTGAGCTCGCCGCTCTCGCGCACGTTCAGCCCCGCCGCCGGCTCGTCGAGGCACAACAACACCGGGTCGGCGCACATGGCGCGCGCGATCTCGAGCCGGCGCTGGGCCCCGTAGGGAAGCGAGCCGGCCGGATCGTCGGCGCGCTCAATAAGGCCGATGCGGTCGAGCCAGTAGCGCGCCTTGTCGATGGCCGCGCGCTCCGCCTGGGTGAAGGAGGCGATCCCGAATATGCCGAGAAACGTCAGTCCCGAGGCGAGCATCAGCGGATTGTGCTGCGCCACCATCAAGTTTTCGAGCGCGGTCATGCCGGGGAACAAGCGAATGTTCTGAAAGGTGCGGGCGACGCGGGCGTGCTTGGAAATGCGGAAGTCGAACAGGCGCTCGAGCAAGAATTCCGCGCCGTCGGTATGGGTGAGGCGGATCATGCCGACGCTCGGCTTGTAGAAGCCGGTGATGCAGTTGAACACCGTGGTCTTGCCGGCGCCGTTGGGGCCGATCAGCGCGGTGATGTCGCCGCGCCGCGCGCTGAACGACAGATCGTCGACCGCGACCAGGCCGCCGAAACGCATCGACAGATGCTCGACCGTGAGAATCGGTTCGGCCGCGGCGTCAGTCATGTTGGGCACGCCTCCATGACCAGGTCTTGGTCCGTGCCCGCCTGACCAGCTCGGCGTTGATGTCCTTTTCCCGGTTCAGGAAGATCGAGGGCGTGCGCGTGGCCACCAAGCCGCGCGGCCGCCAGATCATGATCGCCACCATGGCGAGGCCGAACACCAGCATGCGGAACTGGGCGAACTCGCGGAAAAACTCGAAGCCGCCGAGCATCACCGCGGCGGCGACGGCC
This sequence comes from uncultured Undibacter sp., assembly GCA_964384635.1. Classification (GTDB taxonomy): domain Bacteria; phylum Pseudomonadota; class Alphaproteobacteria; order Rhizobiales; family Xanthobacteraceae; genus Pseudolabrys. Next base: position 20,280 of record CAYLMY010000016.1, on the reverse strand, counting down.
ACCCCGATCTGCGAGCCCATGCCGCCGAGCACCACGATCGCCAGCACCAGGGCCGACTCCGTGAAGGTGAAGCTCTCCGGACTGATGAAGCCCTGGCGGGTGGCGAAGAACGAGCCGGCGAAACCGGCGAACATGGCGCCCATGGCGAAGGCGGTGAGCTTGGTGTTGGTGGTGTTGATGCCGAGCGAACGGCAGGCGATCTCGTCCTCGCGCAGCGCCTCCCAGGCGCGGCCGATCGGCAGCCGCCGCAGCCTGATCGTCACCAGATTGGTGACCAAGGCCAGCACCAGGATCAGATAATAAAGGAACACGATGCGGTGGAGCGGCGACCATTCGAGGCCGAACGTGTGGGCAAAGCCGCCGTCGTCGTTGTTGAACGGCAGTCCGAAGAAGCTCGGCCGCGGCACGCCGGTGATGCCGTCGGGGCCGTGGGTCAGGTTCTGCCAGTTGATCAGCACCAGCCGGATCATCTCGCCGAAGGCGAGCGTGACGATGGCGAGATAATCGCCGCGCAGCCGCAGCACCGGAAAGCCGAGCAGGATTCCCCAGAACGAGGCGAGGATGCCGGCGAGCGGCAGGCAGATCCAGAATGAGAAGCCGAAGTTCTCGGCCAGCAGCGCGTAGGAATAGGCGCCGACCGCGTAGAAGGCGACGTAGCCGAGATCGAGCAGGCCGGCGAGCCCCACCACGATGTTCAGCCCCCAGCCCAGCATCACATAGGTGAGGATCATGATGCCGAGATCGAGCAGGTAGCGGTCGTGGTAGAAGATGATCGGCACCAGGATCGCAAAACCGAGCAGCGCAAGCCCGACGAACTTCCCGAGCGCCTGCGCGCGCGCGAGCAAATCAGGCGAGACGAACCGACCCAGCGCGATGCCGCGGTCGCGGAGGATAAGCTCACGCACAAGAGCGCCGGCGAAGACCAGGCCGACGATGATCGCCAGCAACGCGGGCCGGCCCGTGAGCACCAGCGCGCCGGTCGGCCCGGTGTCGGTGCGGATCCCGATCAGCAGCGAGAACAGCCCGAAGGCGATCAGCGCGGACAGCAGCGCCCGCTTGAGCGCGGTGAGGAAGTCGAAACGGTGGCCGGTGCTGTGCTCGGAAAGGACTGACACGCCGGTTGTGCTCTCTTCAGACCTTTTCGATTTCCGGCCGGCCGAGGATGCCGCTCGGCAGGAAGATCAGCACAATGACCAGGATGCAAAAGGCGGCCACGTCCTTGTACTCGACGGAAAAATAGGCCGACCACATGGTTTCGATCAGGCCGATCAGCAATCCGCCCAGCATGGCGCCCGGCAAAGAGCCGATGCCGCCGAGGACGGCGGCGGTGAAGGCTTTCACGCCGGCGATGAAGCCGATGTAGAAATCGATCACGCCGTAATAGAGCAGGTGCATGATGCCGGCGACCGCGGCGAGCGCGGCGCCGATGATGAAGGTGTAGGAGATCGTACGGTCGACATTGACGCCCAGGAGCGACGCCATCTTCAGATCCTGCTCGCAAGCGCGCATGTCGCGGCCGAGCCGCGTGCGGGCGACCAGCCAGGAGAACACACCCATCAGCACCACGGTGGTGACTACCACGATGATCTGCACGTTGGAGAGCTCGACCGGAAAGGTCTTGCTCGAGACCAGCGTGAAGCCGCCCGGGATCAGCGGCGGCAGCGGCTTGACGCGCGCGCCTTGCACGATCTGCACGTAGTTCTGCAGCACGATCGACATGCCGATCGCCGAGATCAGCGGCGCCAGCCGGAACGAGCGGCGCAGCGGCCGGTAGGCGAAGTGCTCGACCGTCCAGCCATAGAGCGAGGTGAGCGCCATGGCGATCAGCAGCACAAGGAAGAGGGCGAGCGGCACCGCGGTGACGCCGATCGCGACCAGGGCGAGGAAGGCAATCAAGCCAAGAAACGCGCTCACCATGAAAATGTCGCCGTGGGCGAAATTGATCATGCCGATGATGCCGTAGACCATCGTATAGCCGATGGCGATCAATCCGTAGATCGAACCGAGCGTGAGGCCGTTGATGAGCTGCTGGAAAAAATAGTCCATGCGTCCCCTTCGCTTTGCGCATGGCTGCCCGGCCGACAACCGTGGTTCTGCCTCAAAGGCTTAACAGGGCATGGCGGGAGCGGCAACGGCGGAGCCAGACATGTTATTAAGTCGTTGGTCGAAAGGAGAGGCACCTTGTCCCCCAGCCTCGAACTCGCAATCCGCGTCGGCGGCGCAGCGGCGGTTTTCGCCGCCATGGCGATCTGGGAATGGTATGCCCCGCGCCGGCACCTGATTGCGGGCCGCGTGCCCCGCTGGCCCGGCAATCTCGGCATCCTGGCGATCGACATTGTTGCGGTGCGGTTGCTGATCCCGACCGCCGCGGTCGGCGTGGCGCTGATTGCGGCTGACGCTGGATGGGGCCTGTTCCGCCTGCTGGGCATGCCGTATTGGGCGGCGCTGGTGGCGGGCGTGATCGTGCTCGATCTCGTGATCTATCTCCAGCACGTCGTGTTCCATTACGTGCCGGTGCTGTGGCGGCTGCACCGCATGCACCACGCCGACATCGACATCGACGTCACCACCGGCTTGCGCTTCCATCCGCTGGAGATCCTGCTGTCGATGGCGATCAAGATGGCGGCGGTGGCGGCGCTCGGCGTGCCGGCGGTGGCGGTGGTGATCTTCGAGGTGCTGCTCAATGCTACCGCGATGTTCAACCACTCCAACGTGGCGCTGCCGCCGTGGCTCGATACGATTGCGCGCTGGATCGTAGTGACGCCGCAGATGCACCAGGTCCATCACTCGATCGAGCGTGAGGAGACCGACAGCAATTTCGGCTTCAATCTGCCGTGGTGGGACCGACTGTTCGGCACTTATCGCGCGGCGCCGCGCGCCGGCGAGAAAGGCATTGTGATCGGGCTGCCGATCTTCCGCGACATGGCGGAACTGCACATCACGCGCCTGCTGACGCAGCCGTTCCGCAACGACAAAAACCCGGCGAAACCGGGCTAGATCCGCCGATAGCCTTATCGCGCCGGCTCGCTTATGCTTGGCCGCTATGTCTGTGACCGCGCTGCCGCTGTTTCACCTTTACGGCGATCCGCCGGACGATAGCGCGTTCGACTTCATCCATATCGAGACTATTCGCTCGCGCTCCTCGCTGCACGAATGGACCATCCGCGCCCACCGCCACCGCAACCTGTTTCAAATCCTGCTGATCGAAAAGGGCGGCGGCGAGATGAGTTTCGAGACCGCGACCGTGCCGTTTTCCGCGCCGGCCGCGATCCTCGTTCCCGCCACCACCGCGCACGGCTTCCGCTTCGATCCGCAGGTGACCGACGGCTGGGTGGTGAGCTTCACCGAGGACGTCGCCGACGCGCTCGGCGACCAGTCGGGCGAGGCGCTGGCGCGGCTGAAAGCGGTGGCGGTCGATCCGTTGGTGTCGCTGACGAGCGCGGCGGAAACCAAGCGCCTATCGGGGCTGTGCGCGGACCTCGACGAGGAAGCCTCGCTGGCGCGGGAGGGCTTTCGTTTGGCGATGCGCGGCCTGTTGGCGCTCATTGCCATCGAGGTGGTGCGGCTGGGCGTCAGCCGCGCGCGCACCGGCGCGGTGACGCTTGAGCCCGCCGATGCGCGGGTGGATGAGCTGCGGCGGCTGATCGAGGAGCATTTCCGCAAGGAGCGGCTGATCAGCTTCTACGCCGAAAAGCTGGCGATGACCGCCGACCGGCTCAACGACCACGTCAAGCGCGCCACCGGCGTCACCGCCGGCCACCTGATCCGCCAGCGCGTGCTCACCGAAGCCAAGCGCCAACTGGTGTTCACCACGCAGCCGATCCACGAGATCGCCTACGATTTGGCGTTTTCCGACCCTTCCCACTTCACGCGCTTTTTCCGCAAGCAGACCGGCACTACGCCGCAGGCCTTCCGCGAGGGCCGCGGCGGCTAACGCATGATCCCGAAAAGTGGGAACCGGTATTCGGAAAAGTTCATGCGCGAGCAAAAAGGGAACTCCGACCGCTCCATGGTTAAGCGGCTAACAAGTAAGGTAAAAAATCGGTTTGTTTTGAATTTCGCATTTGAAGCGCTTACGCCAGCGAGCCTGAACAAGGAGGCATCCATGCGTAAGCTTTCAACCGTCGCCGTTGCCATGATTCTGGCGATCGCCTTCTACTTTACCTTGTACTGGGGCTTCGACGCGCTGCGCATGCTCACCTCGCCGACCTACGGTCTCGACGAGGTCTGGCGCTCGCAATTCGTGTTCGAGATCGGCAGCCTGTTCGGGCTGGCGCCGCTCGGCCTGATCAAGCTCGCGGCCTTTTTCGCCACCCTCAAACTCGCCGTCGCCGGCATCTGCGCGGTGCATATCCTCGACCGCTTCCACAGTCTGCGCGGCGGCAAGGCCAATTCAGAAATCTTCGAGGCCGGCCTGATGCTGGTGGTGCTGATCAGCATCGTCTCGGTCGGCCCGGCGATTTGGTCGCATAACGCCGACCTGGTGCGCGAGCAGACCATCAATCTGATGCTCGTCGGCGTCGCCGCCGGCCTTGGCATCCTCGAGCGCCGCTACGACCGCGAGGCCGAGGAGACGACAGAGCTGCCTGAAATCGAGGCCACCAGAACCGCCGTGCCGGAAGGCGCGACCTGGTTCTCACCGTTTCGCTGAAGCACGCTACTTCGGCTGCGCTTCGTGCAGGCGGGGATCGGCTTCCTGCACGCGACTGGACTATGAAGGTCGCTACTTGATCTTGGCCATATCGGCGATCACCTCGGCGGCCTCCTTGAAGGCGTGGTTGGCGGCCGGCACCCCGCAATAGATCGCCTGCTGCAGGATGACTTCCTTGATGTCGTCCGGCGTGAAGCCGCCCTCGCGCAGCGCCGCACCGACATGCAGGCGGAACTCGTCCCATTGCGCGAGCGCGATCATGGTGCCGATCACCAGCACGCGGCGCGTGCGCTCGTCGAAATGCGGCCGCGTCCAGATCTCGCCCCAGGCGGCGCGGGTGATGAAATCCTGGAATTCTTCGGTGAACGGCGTCTTTTTGGCGTTGGCGCGGTCGACCCATTCATTGCCAAGAACCTTGCGGCGCTGCGCCATGCCGCGCTGGTGACGTTCCTTCTCGTCCATCGCGTTTGTCCTCTAGCCGCGCAGGAAATTCACCACGGTTTCGGTATAGGCCTGCGGCTGCTCGGCGTTGGAAATATGCGCGGCGTCCAGCACCGCGAGCCTGGCGCCGGGAATGCGCTCGCGCATGCTTTCGGCCATCGCCAGCGTGGTGGCGGCATCCTGGCGGCCGGCGATGATCAGCGTCGGCGCCTTGATCTTCGGCAGCAAAGCGCGATGGTCCATGTCGCGCACGGCCATGCCGCAGGCGATGTAGCCGTCGAGCTTGGTGGCGAGGAACATCTCGGTGAAGCGCGCGATTACCTCCGGGTGCGCCTCGCGGAAGCCTTTGGTGAACCAGCGCTCCATATTGGCGGACACGATGTGGCCTAAGCCTTTTTCGGTGATGGTCTTGATGCGGTCGTTCCACGGCCCCTTGTCGGGGTAATAGTCGGTACAATTCGACAGGATGAGCTTATCGACGCGGTCGGGCGCGTTGGCGCCCAGCCATTGTCCAACCATGCCGCCCATCGACAGCCCACACCAATTCGTTTTGGCGATTTTTAGCGCGTCGAGCATGGCGAGCACGTCACGGCCGAGCCGCTCCATCGTATAGGGCCCCGGTGGCACGCCGGAGCCGCCATGGCCGCGGCGGTCGTAGCGGATGAGGCGAAAGTGCTTGGCGAATTCGTCCGCCTGGTCGTCCCACATGTGCAGATTGGTTCCGAGCGAATTCGACAACATCAGAGCCGGCGCACTCTCGCTGCCTGCGACCTCGACATGGATCGGGCAGCCATCATCGGTCTTGATCGTGGGCATGCGCTCCCCCTGATGCCACTTATTGTTGTCGGCGCTACCCATAAAGGGCTTCCGCACGCCCTGCAAAGCCCTTTTCAGCGGGCTTTCGAGGGCTTAAGTGGGGCGGCCGGCCCCAGGAAGGCCGCGCTGCGTAACAAGGAGACGGGCGATGGCAATGACCATGACCGGAGAGGTCCAGCTTCCAGCTACACGGGAGGTTGTCTACGCGAAGCTCAACGATCCGGAGGTGCTTAAGGTCTGCATCCCCGGCTGCGAGGAGCTCAACAAGATCTCCGACACCGAATTACAGGCGGTGGCTGTGACCAAAATAGGCCCAGTGAAGGCGCGCTTCAAAGGCAAGGTCCATCTCACCGATCTCGACCCGCCCAACGGCTACAAGATTTCGGGCGAGGGCGACGGCGGCGTCGCCGGCTTCGCCAAGGGCGGGGCGTTGGTGGCGCTCAGCGAAAAGGACGGCGGTACGCTGCTCACCTACAATGTCGAGGCGCAGATTGGCGGCAAACTCGCCCAGCTCGGCCAGCGCCTGGTCAACGGTGCCGCCAAGAAGATTGCCGACGAATTCTTCAAGAACTTTGCCGCGCAGGTTGCGCCGCCCGGCGCGTGATCTCGAAAGATAGGCGCGGGCCCACCGCTGCGGTTTGCGCTGCTTTCGCCTTTTGACTCCCTTGACCCGGCCTGCCGCGGGGGTTCAAAGTTATATCGGTTCTAAGGCGCATCCGGACCGAAATCGGCTCGATTTCGAGCCCGTGCGACCGCCGCTCTGGCTGGGCGAAGCGAAAAGAGGGCTTTGTGGCCCCGAATATGGGAGGAAGGTCATGCCTGCCGTTTCCATGACGGTGAACGGCAAAGCCGTCACAGGCGATGTCGAAGCGCGCACCTTGCTGGTGCAATTCCTGCGCGAAAACTTAAGGCTCACCGGCACGCATGTCGGCTGCGACACCTCGCAGTGCGGCGCTTGTGTCGTCCACATCGACGGCATTGCCGCCAAGTCCTGCACCACGCTGGCGCTGCAGTGCGAGGGCGCCAAGGTCACCACCATCGAAGGCCTGGCCGAGCCGGGCGGTTCCTTGCATCCGATGCAGGAGGCGTTCCGCGAGAACCACGGCCTGCAATGCGGCTATTGCACGCCCGGCATGATCATGGCGGCGCTCGATATTGTGCGCCGCAAGGGCAACGACCTCGACGAGCACACCATCCGCGCCCAGCTCGACGGCAACATCTGCCGCTGCACCGGCTACCACAACATCGTCAAGGCGATCGCGGCGGGCGCGAAAGCCATGGGCAAGGGAGGGCTGACACGGCAAGCGGCCGAGTAATTGTTTTTCTAAAAAAACCACCACGGGGAGGAGACCGCCATGAGCGCGACCGGGATCGGCGCGGCGGTGCGCCGCAAGGAAGACTTCCGCTTCATTACCGGCACGGGGCATTATACCGACGACGAGGTCAGGTCGGGCGAGACCCGCGCCGTTTTTGTGCGTTCGCCCCATGCGCGTGCCAAGATCAACAGCATCGACGCCAGCGCGGCGAAAAAAATGCCCGGCGTCGTCGCCGTGCTTACCGGCGCGGAGCTCGCCGCCGACAAGGTCGGTAACCTGATCTGCGGCTGGATGATCACCTCCAAGGACGGCTCGCCGATGAAGATGGCGCCGCATCCGGCGCTGGCCGCCGACACGGTCAACTATGTCGGCGACGCGGTCGCGGTGGTGATCGCCGAGACGCAGGCGCAGGCGCGCGATGCCGCCGAGAAGGTCAAAATCGACTACCAGGTGCTGCCGTCAGTGACCGATACGGCCAAGGCGAAAGCGGGCCCGCAGATTCACGAAATGGCGCCCAAGAACACCATTTATGAATGGTCGCTGGGCGACGCAAAGGCAACGGACGCGGCCTTTGCCGCCGCCAAGCACGTCACCAAGCTCGATATCGTCAACAACCGGCTGGTGCCGAACGCGATCGAGCCGCGCGTTGCGCTCGCCGAATACGACGCCGGTAACGACAGCCTGACGCTGTGGAACACCTCGCAGAATCCGCACGTGGCGCGGCTGGTGATCTCTGCCTTCGTCGGAATTGCGCCCGAGCACAAGCTGCGGGTGATCGCACCCGACGTCGGCGGCGGCTTCGGCTCCAAGATCTTCATCTATCCGGAGGAGGTCGTCTGTCTGTGGGCCGCTCGCAAGACCCGGCGACCGGTGAAATGGACGTCGGAGCGTTCCGAAGCTTTCCTCTGCGACGCCCATGGTCGCGATCACGTCACCCATGCGGAGCTGGCGCTCGATGAGCACGGCAAGATCCTGGCGCTGCGTGCGCACACCATCGCCAATCTCGGCGCCTATATGTCCACTTTCTCGTCATCGGTCCCGACCTATCTCTACGCTACGCTGTTGTCGGGCCAGTACGATATTCCGCAGATCTATTGCGAGGTGGATGCCGTCTACACCAACACCGTGCCTGTCGACGCCCTCCGTGGCGCCGGCCGTCCGGAGGCGACTTTTGTGGTCGAGCGGCTGGTGGAGGTGGCGGCGCGGCAGATGGGCATCGACCCGGCCGACCTGCGCAGGCGCAACTTCATCAAGTCGTTCCCGCACCAGACGCCGGTGATCATGGCCTACGACGCCGGCGACTATAATGCCTCGCTCAAGAAGGCGCTGGAGCTCGCCGACGTGAAAGGCTTCAACAAGCGCAAGCGCGACGCCGCGCGCCACGGCAAGCTGCGAGGTCTCGGCTATTCGACCTATATCGAGGCCTGCGGCATCGCGCCCTCGCAAGCCGTGGGATCGCTCGGATGCGGCGTCGGCCTGTGGGAGAGCGCCGAAGTGCGCGTCAATCCGACCGGCTCGGTTGAAGTGCTCACCGGTTGTCATGCCCATGGCCAGGGCCACGAGACCACCTTCGCGCAACTGGTATCGGAGCGGCTCGGTATTCCGATCGAAAACATTACCGTCGTGCATGGCGACACCGACAAGGTGCAGTTCGGCATGGGCACCTATGGCTCGCGTTCAGGCGCAGTCGGCATGTCGGCGCTCGTCAAAGCGCTCGACAAGGTCGAAGCCAAGGCCAAGAAAGTCGCCTCCCACGTGCTTGAGGCATCGGAAAGCGACATCGAATTCAAGGATGGCAAGTTCACGGTTGCCGGCACTGACAAGTCGGCGGCCTGGGGCGACATAACGCTGCAAGCCTATGTCGCGCACAAGCTGCCCTGGGGGGATGTCGAGCCCGGCCTCTCGGAAGGGGCCTTTTACGATCCGGCCAATTTCACCTTCCCGGCCGGCTGCCACATCTGCGAGGTCGAGGTCGACGCCGAGACCGGCAAGACCGAGATCGTCAACTGGACCGCGGTCGACGACTTCGGCACCCTGATCAACCCGATGATCGTGGAAGGCCAGGTGCACGGCGGCGTCGCTCACGGTATCGGCCAGGCGTTGCTCGAACACGCTGTCTACGACAAGGACGGCCAGCTCGTGACCGGTTCGCTCATGGACTATGCCATGCCGCATGCCCACGACCTGCCATCGTTCAAGGTCGAGACCACCGAAACCAAGACGCCGTCCAACCCGCTCGGCCTAAAAGGCTGCGGCGAAGCCGGCGCGATCGCCGCGCCCGCCGCGGTGATCAATGCCATCACCGACGCAATCGGTTCGGAAGAACTCACCATGCCGGCCACCGCCAATGTGGTGTGGTCGGCAATCCAACGCGCGCAACCAGCGCGCCAGGCGGCTGCCGAATAACGGAGAGAGCGATGTATAATTTCACCTTCCATCGTCCGACCACGGTGCGCCAGGCGGCCGGCCTGTTGGCGCGCAATCCCGACGGCAAGCTGCTTGCCGGCGGCCATTCGCTGCTGCCGGTGATGAAGCAGCGGCTCGCCAGCCCTTCGGCGCTGATCGATCTGTCGCTGGTCGAGGGAATGAGCGGTGTCGAGCAGAAGGGCCGCTCGATCGTGATCGGCGCCATGACGCGGCACGCTGACGCGGCCAATTCGCCGGTCTTGCAGCAGGCGCTGCCGGGGCTCGCGTCCGTTCCAGACTCGATCGGCGACCCGCAGGTGCGCAACCGCGGTACCATCGGCGGCTCCATCGCCAATAACGATCCCAACGCCGACTATCCGGCGGCGGTGTTGGGTCTCGGCGCCACCATCATCACCAACAAGCGGCGCATCGCGGCCGACGATTTCTTCACCGGCATGTTCTCGACCGCGCTGGAAGACGGCGAGATCATCACCAAGGTGAGCTTCCCGATCGCCAAGAAGGCGGCCTACGAGAAATTCAAACACCCGGCCTCGGGCTTCGCACTGGTGGGCGTGTTCGTGTCCAAGCGCGGCGCCGACATCCGCGTGGCGGTGACCGGCGCTGGCGCCAACGGCGTGTTCCGGGTAAAATCGTTCGAGGAGGCGTTGAAGAAGCGCTTCGCGGCGAAGTCGCTCGAAGGCATGAGCATCCCGGCGACCGGCATGAACAGCGACATCCACGCCAGCGCGGAATACCGCGCCCATCTGGTCGGTGTGCTGGCGCGGCGCGCGCTGGCGAAGGCTTAGAAGCTCTACCCGCTCATTCCCGCGCAAGCGGGAATCCAGGGCCACATCCGCAAGACGGGTAATTTTCTGCTCTGGG
>CAYLMY010000016.1:8214-9668 GCA_964384635.1 uncultured Undibacter sp. | reverse complement strand
TGCAGGTCGAGCGGGTTGGTGTACATGCGCAAACTGCCATCCGGCTTCTGCGGCCACATCTCCTTGGGCCGGTCCCAATACAATTCAACACCGTTGTCGTCGGGATCGCGCATATAGAGCGCCTCGCTGACCCCATGGTCGCTGGCGCCCTCGAGCGGGATCTTGGCGACGATCAGCCGGCGCAGAGCGTCGGCGAGCAGGGGCCGGGTCGGGTAGAGAATGGCGGTATGGTAAAGCCCGGTCGCGCCGGGCGGCGGCGGTGAGCCGCCCAGGCTCTCCCAGGTGTTGAGCCCGATATGATGGTGATAGCCGCCGGCCGAGATGAAGGCGGCGCCGGGCCGGCTGGTGGTGAGCGTGAAACCCAGCACGCCGCAATAGAAATCGAGCGCGCGCTCAAGGTCCGCGACCTTCAGGTGCACATGGCCGATCCGCACCCGCGGGTCGATGGTGGGCAGGCGGAGGGCTTGTTTTTCGAGCTCGGCGGGGTCTGACATCGCGCTATCCCTGGCTGGCCGCGGGCGGGTTTGACGCCTACATGTAAGCCACCGCCGCGATCGGTTAAAGTGCCTCGAAGGACCGACTGATGACCCTGACGCCGCTGCCGACCTCCATCGACGCCACGCTCGCGCTGCTGGCCAAGGCCGACTATATCGCCGACCGTTCGCTGGCGACCGTGCTCTACCTGGCGCTCAAGATGGGGCGGCCGCTTTTTGTGGAGGGCGAGGCTGGCACCGGCAAGACCGAGATCGCCCGCGTGCTGGCCAAGACCCTGGGGCGCCGGCTGATCCGCCTGCAATGCTACGAGGGGCTCGACGTTTCGGCGGCGGTCTATGAGTGGAACTACGGCGCCCAGATGATCGCCATTCGGCTGGCGGAAGCGGAAGGCGAGGGCGACCGCGAGCGCATCGAGCACGATGTGTTCTCCGAGCGCTTCCTGATCAAGCGGCCGCTGCTGCAGGCGCTCGAGCCCGACCCGGACGGGCCGCCGGTGCTGCTGATCGACGAGATCGACCGCACCGACGAGGCCTTCGAGGCGTTCCTGCTGGAGGTGCTGGCCGATTTCCAGGTGACAGTGCCGGAGCTCGGCACCATCAAGGCGCCGCACCCGCCGATCGTGGTGATCACCTCGAACCGCACCCGCGAGGTGCACGACGCGTTGAAGCGGCGCTGCCTCTATCACTGGGTCGGCTACCCCGACGCCAAGCGTGAGCTCACAATTCTTCGCGCCAAGGTACCGGGCATCGCCAAGACGCTGTCGCAGCAGGTGGTGGCTTTCGTGCAGGCGCTGCGCAAGGAAGACCTGTTCAAGGTGCCCGGCGTCGCCGAGACGCTGGACTGGGCGGGCGCGCTCAGCGAGCTCGACGTGGTGGCACTCGATCCGGCGACGGTGTCGGATACGCTCGGCGCGCTCTTGAAATATCAGGATGACATCGCGCGCCTCGACAGCAGCAAGG
>CAYLMY010000016.1:0-8114 GCA_964384635.1 uncultured Undibacter sp. | reverse complement strand
CTCGGCGCGCTCTTGAAATATCAGGATGACATCGCGCGCCTCGACAGCAGCAAGGTGAAGGCGCTGCTCGACGAGGTGAAGTCGGAGCTGAGGGCGGCGGAGTAGCTTAGACGGCGAACGCAACACACTCCGTTCATTCCCGCGCAAGCGGGAATCCAGGGCTGGGTCCCCATCGCAAGTCGGCTGTAGCCGACTTGCGCGCTAAACGTGGCAGACATCGGGTATACCCGATGTCTGCTCGCGGGGACGAACGGAAAGGAACGCAGATGACGGAAGGCCAAGGCAAACTTGCCGAAAATATCCTCTACTTCGCGCGCGCGCTGCGCGCGGCGGGTCTGCCCGTCGGGCCGGGCGCCGTGCTCGATTGCCTGGAAGCGGTGAGCGTGGCGCGTATCGGCGACCGCGAGGATTTCTACTGGACGCTGCACGCGGTGTTCGTGAAGCGGCACGAGCACTCCGTGCTGTTCGACCAGGCCTTCCGACTGTTCTTCCGCAAGCGCGGCTATATCGAGCAGCTGATCGCCAGCATGCTGCCCGAGGCGGCGAGGCTGCCGCCCAAGCCGCCGCAGGCCGGCACGCAGCGCATCCAGGAAGCGCTGTTCGGCGGGCTGAAAGAGCGCGAGGAGGAAAAGCGGGAGATCGAGCTCGATGCCCGGCTCACCGTCTCCGACCAGGAGATATTGCAAAAGAAGGATTTCGCCCAGATGACGGCGGCCGAGATCGCCGCTGCCAAGCAGGCGATCGCGAAGCTGGCGCTGCCGCTTGATCTGGTGCGCACGCGGCGCCTCAGGTCGGCGCGGCACGGGACCATGATCGACATCCGCCGCACGCTGCGCGCCAGCATGAAGGCGGGCGGCGCGGTGATCGATCTGAAATATCTCGGGCCGCGCGTGAAGGAACCGCCGATCGTGGCGCTTTTGGATATTTCCGGCTCGATGAGCCAGTACACCCGGCTGTTCCTGCATTTCCTGCACGCGGTGACCGACGCGCGCAAGCGCGTGACCACCTTCCTGTTCGGCACGCGGCTGACCAACGTCACCCGCGCCATCCGTCAACGCGACCCCGACGAGGCGCTGGCAGCCTGCTCGGCCCATGTGGCGGACTGGTCGGGCGGCACCCGCATCGCCTCCTCGCTGCGCGCCTTCAACAAGAACTGGTCGCGGCGCGTGCTCGGCCAGGGCGCGGTGGTGCTGCTCATTACCGACGGGCTCGAGCGCGATGCCGATGATACGCTTGGTTTCGAGATGGACCGGCTGCACCGCTCCTGCCGGCGGTTGATCTGGCTCAATCCGCTGTTGCGCTTTACGGGCTTCGAGGCGCGCGCCAAGGGCGTGCGCACCATGCTGCCGCATGTCGATGAATTGCGCCCGATCCACAATCTGGAATCCATGACGGAACTGGTGCGCGCATTGTCGGGCGCGCCCGCCAAGGGCTACGATCCGAAACTGATGCTGAAGCAGGTGGCTTGACGGAGGTTGAACGATGCTCACGCGCGACGAAGACATTCTCAAAGCCGCCGAGGACTGGCGCAAAGCCGGCCGCGACGTGGCGCTGGCCACCGTGGTGGAGACCTGGGGCTCGGCGCCGCGCCCGGTCGGCTCCAACCTAGTGATCGACAACGAGGGTAATTTTCTGGGCTCGGTGTCCGGCGGCTGCGTCGAAGGCGCGGTGGTGACGGAAGCCATGGACGTGATCGACAGCGGCAAGCCGAAGATGCTGGAGTTCGGCGTCGCCGACGAGACTGCCTGGAACGTCGGGCTGTCCTGCGGCGGGACTATTCGCGTGTATGTGGAGAAGGTCTCATAATCGTCATTCCGGGGCGCAGCCGGCAGGCCGCGAACCCGGAATCCATATTCACAGACAGGGGTTATGGATTCCGGATAGCCTCGCTTCGCTCGGCTTCCGGAATGACAGGAAAACGAAATGAAACTCGACATCCTGCACGCCCTCAATACCGAACGCGAGGCGCGCCGCGCGGCGGTGCTGGTCACCGATGTGCAAAGCGGCGCGCAACGGTTGGTCAAAGGCGCCGACGTGGCCAAGGATCCACTCAAAGGCGTGATCGAAAAGCGCCTGCGCATGGCCAAGAGCGGCATGGAGGAGACGCCGCAAGGGCGCGTTTTCCTCACCGTCTACGTGCCGTCGCCCAAGCTCATCATCACCGGCGCGGTGCATATCAGCCAGACTCTGGCGCCGGTCGGGCAATTGCTTGGCTACGACGTGACCATCGTCGATCCGCGCACCGCCTTTGCGTCGATCGAGCGCTTTCCCGACGTCAAGGTGATCGCGGAATGGCCGGACGTGGCGCTGCCGCCGCTAAACGTGGATCACTACACCGCCTTCGTCGCGCTCACCCACGACCCCAAGATCGACGACCCGGCCTTGCAGCACGCGCTGGCGCGCGACTGCTTCTATATCGGCGCGCTCGGCTCCAAGAAGACCCACGCCAAGCGGGTGACGCGGTTGAAGGAGGCGGGCGTGAGCGATGCAGGCCTCGCGCGCATTCACGCGCCGATCGGGCTGCCCATCGGCGCGGTGTCTCCGGCGGAGATCGCGCTCGCCATCATGGGCGAGATCACGCAGACGCTGCGGCAGAAGGCCGAGAAGGAAGCGGAGGCGGCATGAAGTTCGGCGCCGTCCCGGTGAAGGAGGCGCTCGGCGCCACCGCCGTGCATTCGATCCGCCAGGGCGCCCTGGTGCTCAAGAAGGGCACGCTGATCGGACCGAAGGAGGTCGCGGCGCTGAGCGCCGCCGGCGTCAAACAGATCGTGGTGGCGCGCAGCGAGGCCGGCGACGTGGCCGAAGACCAGGCCGCCGCCGACATCGCCGCCGCCATCGCCGGCCCGGGCCTGCGCATCGACCGTGCCTTTACCGGACGCTGCAATCTGTTCGCCGAAAACGCCGGCGTGCTGGTGGTCGACAAGGACGCCATCGATCAACTCAACCGCATCGACGAGGCGGTGACGCTGGCAACGCTTCAAGCGTATAAGCCGGTGGTCGAAGGCGAAATGGTTGCCACCGTGAAGATCATTCCATTCGCGGTTGCCGCGACTGCGCGCGATTCCGCGGTGGCGCAGGCCGCTAAGGCCAAGCCGGTCATTCGCATTGCGCCTTACAAGATCAAGAAGATCGGCGTGGTCTCCACGCTGCTACCGGGCCTCTCGCCCAAGGTGATCGAGAAGACGCTGAAGATTACGCGCGAGCGTATTCAGCCGGCTGGCGCCGCGATTGTTGCGGAACGCCGCGTGCCGCATGAGCAGGCGGCGCTCGCGAAAGCCATCGACGAGGTGCTGAAAGAAGACGCCGAGCTGGTAATCGTGTTCGGCGCCTCAGCGATTGCCGACCGCCGCGACGTTATCCCGGCGGCGCTGGAGGCGGTGGGCGGCACCATTGAGCATTTCGGCATGCCGGTCGATCCCGGCAATTTGCTATTGATCGGCAAGGCACGCGGCCAGGCGGTGCTGGGCGCGCCCGGCTGCGCGCGCAGCCCCAAGGAGAACGGTTTCGACTGGGTGCTGATGCGGCTGCTCGCCGGCCTGCCCGTGAGCCGTGCCGACATCACCGGCATGGGCGTCGGCGGACTGCTCATGGAGATCGTCACGCGGCCGCAGCCGCGCGAGGAGGCGCAGCCGGAGAAGGGCCGCCGCATCGCGGCCATCGTGCTGGCGGCCGGCCGCTCCACGCGTATGGGCGCGGTCAACAAGTTGATCGCCGAGATCGGCGGCAAGCCGCTGGTGCGCATCGCGGCCGAGCAGGCGCTGGCTTCGCGCGCCAGCCCCGTCATCGTCGTCACCGGCCACGAGCGCGAGCGCGTGGAAGCAGCGCTCAACGGGCTGCCGGTGCGGGTCGTGCACAATCCGGACTACGCCGAAGGGCTCGGCACCTCATTGAAGGCCGGCATCGCCGCGGTGCCGGATGATGCCGACGGCGCCATCGTCTGCCTCGGCGACATGCCGCAGGTGAATGCGGCGCTGATCGACAAATTGATCGCCGCCTTCGATCCGGCGCGCGGCGCGCTGGTGGTGGTGCCGAGCATCGCCGGGCGGCGCGGCAATCCAGTGGTGTGGTCGCGCCGCTTCTTCCACGATCTGATGGCGATCAACGGCGATATCGGCGCCCGCCACCTGATCGGCAGTTATGCCGAGGCGGTCGCCGAAGTGCCGGTCGAAGGCGATGCGGCGTTGACCGACGTGGACACGCCCGAGTCGCTTTCCGCCGTCAAGGCCGAAATCGAACGCGCCTGAGACTCGAATCGTTGATCGGGTTCGCCGACTCACTCCTATCTGGCGGCGACGCTTCGGGTAGGGAAGGCGGATGACGGACAGCTTCACGCCGCTCCTGCGCGCGCTGGTGGCCGCAGCTCTGCTGCTGGCGAGCGCGACGCTGATGCTGGTCGCCGTCAACACGGCGCGCGCAGCCGGCGCGCTGGCGATCGGCAGCTGCGGCGCCTTCGGCGAGTCGTATGATTTCCTGACCGCGGCGGCGGCACGCAAAAGCGCCCTGGCCAAGTGCGCCGGCAATGCCTGCCGCGTGGTGGCGAGCGTCCAGCGCGGCTGCGCCGCCTTGGCGATCGACTACATCAATCCGTGCGGACCGCATGGCTGGGGCAAGAGCGCCGAGCTCGGCCGTGCCCAGAACGCGGCGCTGCGCGCCTGCTACCGCGGCGGCGGCAAGGAATGCGTGATCCGTACCTTTTTCTGCGACGCCAAGGGCTGATCCCCACCCCATAATCGTGACCGCCGGCTGCGCGCTCAGGGCGGACGAGCTTAACATATTGATTCGATGGTGTTTTTTATGACTTGCGGAGTGGCTATTATTGCCTTATAAATGACTGACCAGTCAGTCATGATTTTGAGTATGGCAAGGCAGCCCAAAGAATCATCGATCGCCCGCCGCATGCGGCCCTTACATAGGGCGGCGGCCGGCCGCGAGCCGGCCAAGCGCGCCGCCCGCGCCGAGCGCAGCGCCGCCCGCCGCGAGGCGATTCTTTCCGCCGCGCTCGACGAATTCTCCGCCAGCGGCTTCGCCGCCACCCGGCTGGACGACGTGGCCCGGCGCGCCGGCGTCGCCAAGGGCACTATCTATCTCTACTTCCGCGATAAGGAGAGCCTGTTCCAGGAGCTGATCCGCACCATGCTCACCCCGCTGGTCGGCACCATCGAGGCGCTGGGCAAGGCCGACCTGCCGATCAGCGCGCTCGCCGAGCATTTCGCCGATTTGTTTGTACGCGAGGTCTACGAGACGCGCCGCAAGGACGTCATTCGTTTGATGATCGCGGAGGGCCGGCGCTTCCCCAACCTCGCCGAGTTCTACTATCGCGAGGTGCTTGCGCGCATCATCGCCGCGGTGCGCGCGCTGCTCGCGCGCGCCGCCGCACGCGGCGAGGCGCCCGCGGGCCTCGTCGATTTCCCGCAGATCATTGCGGCGCCCGGTCTGGTCGCCATCATCTGGTCGGGGCTGTTCGAACGCTTCGAGCCGCTCGACGTTAGAGCCATGATGAAGACTCATCTCGACTTGTTGTTCGCACCCAGGAGTACGCCATGAGGACGAAGTTTGTCGGCTTGGCGGTGGTGGTGCTTGCCGCGCTTGCGCTCGCAGCTTGCGACGATCGCAATGATCGTCAGTTGCAGGGCTGGGTCGAGGCCGAGCTGGTGTTCGTAAGCCCCGACGAGCAGGGGCGCGTCGAGGTACTCAAAGTCCGCGAGGGCGATCGGGTGGAGAAGGGCGAACTACTGTTCACCCTCGACGACGATCTGCAAAGAGCCGACGTGGTGGTAAAGCAGGCGGCCGTGTCGACGGCGCAGCAGACCTTCAACCGCGCCGAGGAATTGCTCAAGTCCAAGTCCGGAACGCAGAAGGCGCTCGACGACGCGTGGGCGGCGTTGCGCCAGGCAAAAGCCAATCTGGAATGGTCGAAGACGCGGCTGGCGCGCCGGCGCGCGCTTAGCCCCGCCGACGGCACCATCCAGGAGGTCTATTACCGTCCGGGCGAGACCGTGCCGCCGGGCCGCCCGGTCATGGCTCTGCTGCCGCCGGGCAACCTCAAAATCCGCTTCTTCACGCCGGAAGGGCTGCTGCCCGACATCAAATACGGGCAGACGGTCAGCGTCAGCTGCGACGGCTGCGAAAAGGACCTGACCGCGAAAGTCACCTTTATCGCCAAGAGCGCCGAATACACCCCGCCTGTGATCTACAGCCGCGAGGAGCGCGCCAAGCTGGTGTTTCTGATCGAGGCGCGGCCCGCGCATCCGGAAAAATTCCGCGTCGGCCAGCCGGTAACCGTCACGCTGCCGGAGGCGCCCAAGTGAACGGCCCCGCCCCCGACATCGTCATCGACGTGCACGGTCTCACCAAGAAATTCGACGGCCGCGCGGTGGTGCGCAACCTCTCCATGCAGGTCAAGCGCGGCACCATCTACGGCTTCCTCGGTCCGAACGGCTCCGGCAAGACCACCACCATCCGCATGCTGTGCGGGCTGCTCACGCCCGACGAAGGTGAAGGCACCTGCCTCGGCTACGACATCCGCAGCGAGGCCAACAAGATCAAGACCCAGGTCGGCTACATGACGCAGCGCTTCAGCCTCTACGAGGATCTCTCGGTGCGCGAGAACCTGGAATTCATCGGCCGCATCTACGGCATCGCCAAGCCGGTCGCAGTCGCGCGTGCGGCGATTGCCCGGCTCGGCCTGCAAGGGCGCGAGGAGCAGCTGGCCGGCGAACTGTCCGGCGGCTGGAAGCAGCGCCTCGCGCTCGGCGCCTGCACGTTGCCGAGCCCGCGACTGCTGCTGCTCGACGAGCCGACCGCCGGCGTCGATCCCAAGGCGCGGCGCGACTTCTGGAACGAGATCCACGCGCTCGCCGCCGAAGGCCTCACCGTGCTGGTGTCGACCCATTACATGGACGAGGCCGAGCGCTGTCACGAGATCGCCTATATCGCCTATGGCGAATTGCTGGTGCGCGGCACCGTCGAGGCGGTGATCGCGGCCTCGCACCTGACCACCTTCATCGTCAGCGCCACCGAAGGCGAGCGGCTCAACGGACTCGCGGAGGAGCTGACCGGTACGCCGGGCGTCGACATGGTGGCGCCGTTCGGCAACAGCCTGCACGTGTCGGGACGCGACGCCGGCAAGCTCGAAGCCGCCATCAAGCCCTATCGCGCCCGCAAGGACCTCGAGTTGAAACGCTCGGAACCTTCACTCGAGGACGTGTTCATCGACCTGATGGGCAAGGCGCGGGATAATTTTCAATGAGCCATCTTGTGCCGACGCAAGCGCCGCGCCGCCTCCCCGGCGGCGGCTTCTGGCGCAAGACCTGGGCGGTGCTGGTCAAGGAGTTCATCCAGCTCAAGCGCGACCGGGTGTCGTTCGGCATGATCATCATGATCCCGCTGATCCAGCTAATGTTGTTTGGTTACGCTATCAACACCAACCCGCGCCACCTGCCGACCGCGGTGCTGCTGCAGGAGCACAGCGATCTTTCGCGCTCGATCCTCGCCGCGCTCAAAAATACCGAATATTTCAAAATCACCGAGCGCCCGACCACGGAGCGCCAATTGGACGAGCTGCTCGCTTCCGGCAAGGTTTTGTTCGGCATCGAGATCCCGGCGAATTTCGAGCGCGCCGTGCGGCGCGGCGACAAGCCGGCAATGCTGGTCACGGCCGACGCCACCGATCCGGTGGCCGCCGGCTCCGCGATGGGGGCGCTCGGGCAGGTGGTGCAGACCGCGGTTATCCACGACCGCGCCATCCCCGTGACCACGATGCTGCCGTTCGAGATCCGCACGCACGCCCGCTACAACCCGGCCGGCTTGAGCCAGCTCAATATCGTGCCGGGTCTGGTCGGCACCATTCTCACCATGACCATGCTGATCTTTACCGCGTTGTCGGTCACGCGCGAGATCGAGCGCGGCACCATGGAAAACCTGCTGTCAATGCCGATCACGCCGGTCGAGATCATGCTCGGCAAGATCATTCCCTACATCATCGTCGGCTTCGTGCAGGCCTCGATGATCATTGGCGTCGGCGTGTTGCTGTTCGGCGTGCCGATCCTCGGCAGTCTGGCGATGCTGGCAGGCTTAAGCACGCTGTTCATCGCCACCAACTTGTCGATCGGCTA
>CAYLMY010000015.1:3615-28730 GCA_964384635.1 uncultured Undibacter sp. | reverse complement strand
CTTCGTCGCGCGCGTGATTGCTGTCGAGCAATGCGGCGGCCTCCGGCAGATTCGGCGTCAACACCAGTGCGCGGGGAATCAGCAGCCGGCGCAGGCTGTCGACCGCCTTGGTTGCCAGTAGCCGGGCGCCGGAAGCCGCGATCATCACCGGATCGAGCACGATGTTACGCGCGCCATGGCGATCGAGCCCGGCCGCCACAACTTCGATGCTGGCTGCCTGCGACAGCATGCCGATCTTGACCGCGCGGACGTCGAGGTCGGAGAACACCGCGTCGATCTGGGCAGCGATGAAATCGGCGGGCACGTCATGGATGGCGCTCACGCCGCGTGTATTCTGAGCGGTCAGCGCAGTGATGACGCAGGCGCCATAGACGCCGAGCGCGGCGAAAGTCTTCAGATCGGCCTGGATGCCGGCGCCGCCGCTCGAATCCGAGCCGGCGATGGTGAGGGCGATGGCCGAATGCCGCATCTCTGGTCCCTCCGCCGGCATGACCCGGATCAGGTTCGTTGGGTTGGCTTAAAGCCTCTCAGCCCGGCGCGGTTCAAGCCGGACACCCCACGAGATTGCTGATAACTAACTAGGGCGCGCGGGCGGTGAAGGCAAGAGCGCCTTGCCAGCGGAGCCTGTTTTTGCTGGATTGAGTGCCGATGCGGCGGCGGCTCGGAGCAGCGCGATGACCCCCTTTTTCGTCCAGATCAAATGCGAGCTCGGCAAGTCCTATCAGGTGGCCAACGCACTGGCCGAAGCCGAAATCGCCTCCGAGATCTACTCGACCGCGGGCGACTACGATTTGCTGGTGAAGTTCTACGTCGATGCCGGCACCGATATCGGGCACTTCGTCAACGAGAAGGTGCAATGCATTCCCGGCATCAGGGACACCTATACCATCATCACCTTCAAGGCATTCCAAGCCTGACGGTGACCGACTATTTCTTTTTGGGCGGCGGGGTTAGGCCTTCGACCGGCGGCAGCGATTTGATGTAGGTCGCGATCGCCGCGCGGTCGTCGTCGGTGAGCTGCGCGGTGTTGCGCATCACATCGACCATCGGCCCGCCGACGCGATCGAAGTCGGGCAAGGTGCCGGTCTTGAGCACTTCGGCGATATCGGCTTCCTTCCAGTCTTTCAGCTTGAATTGGGTGATGTTGGGAACCCAGTCCACGCCGTCGGGCGTGGGCCCTCCGGTGAAGCGCAAGCTCGGGATGATGGCGCCGAGGAAATTGCGCGGCGAATGACATTCGGCGCAGTGGCCGGGCCCGTTCACCAGATAGGCGCCGCGGTTCCAATCGTCCGGCTTCGAAGGGTCCGGCTGGAACGGCAAGCCGTCGAGGAACAACAGCTTCCAGCCGCCGATCAGGCGCCGGATGTTGAACGGGAATGCCAGCTCATGCGCGCGCGCGCGGCCCTGCACCGCCGGCAGCGTCTTGAGAAAGGCGAACAGGTCGCGCAAATCGCGCCAGCTGATGCGCTGATACGAGGTATAGGGAAAGGCCGGATAGAGATGCTCGCCCGCGGGCGAGGTGCCTTTGGTCATGGCGGTGATGAACTGCGCCTCGCTCCAGCCGCCGATGCCGTCATTCGGGTCGGAGGAAATATTGGGCGGGTAGAAAGTTCCGAACGGCGATTTGAGCGCCAGCCCGCCGCCGAGCTTGGTGGAATCCTTTTGGCCGGGCGTGGCGTGGCACGAGGCGCAACCGCCGATATAGAACAACGTCTTGCCATTGGCGAGATTGGGCTTGTGCGGATCGAGCGCGCCGGCGGACACCGTTTGCGGGATAGTGAGCATCCAGAAGGCGCCAATCGCAAGCACGGCTAACGCCGCGGCGAGCAGGAACAATTTTCGGATCATCGGCGCACTCCCAAGGCCGCCGGACCATACTCGAAATGCAACGACGCCGCGACGGGCGTCGCGGCGGCGCATGGAAATCGATGGGGCGGGCCCTATTACCGCTTTGAGAGCCGGTAGGGCTTGTGGCAGTCGTCGCAGGCCTTGCCCACCACCGGGATGGCGGCCTTCAGGCCGTCAAGCGACTCCACCGCCTTGGCGCGGTTATCGGCGACGGACTTGGCGAATGCCGCTATCTTGGCCTCGAAATCCTTTTTGTTCTCCCAGATTTTCGGCGAGGCGCGATTGTCGCCGCCGGTCTTGGCGTTGTCGGGAAATAGGCTCGGCAGCTGCTTGGCGGTGTCCGCCCATTGCGTGAATGCAGCCTCCACCACCTTTGCGTCGAAAGGCTTCTGGCCCTTCACCATCTGGACAACGGCTTTTGCGTTATTGTTGTTCGCTTTCATCAGATCTTCGCGCGTCTTCACCGGGTCGGACTGCGCAGCCGCGGCGCCGACACCGAGGACGACTGCGAGGGCGGTAAGCGTTGTTCGGATATTCATCGACCTGCACCTATGGTTATTGGAGGCAACAAAGAAAACCCTAGTCCAAATAATTTATTCCGCAGCCTCTCAAGCCCTGCGGCCCAATGGCGCAGCGGCATGCCTAATCACAAAGCCGTGAGCAATACACGTTTGAATGCTAAGCCTTTTTTCGGGCCTGCTGGATCGCCTGCCAGACCCGCTGGGGCGTCGCCGGCATGTCGAGCTGGCGAATGCGATGGCTGCGCCAGAGCGCGTCGAGCACCGCGTTCATGACCGCGGGACACGAGCCGATTGCGCCGGCCTCGCCCGCGCCTTTGACACCGAGCGGATTGTTTTTGCACGGCACATTGCGGGTCTCGAACACGAAGTCCGGCGCGTCGGCGGCCCGCGGCAGCGCGTAGTCCATCAAGCTGGCGCTGAGCAACTGGCCGGAGGCGGGATCGTAGACGGTGTCTTCCATCAGCGCCTGCCCGATGCCCTGCACCGTGCCGCCGTGCACTTGCCCTGCGAGCAGCAGCGGATTGAGCGTGGCGCCGAAGTCGTCGACCACGACATATTGCAAAATTGTGGTGGCGCCGGTGTCGGGGTCGATCTCGACCTCGGCAATGTGGGTGCCGTTGGGGAACGTCGGCTGGTTGGGTGCGAACTCGCTTGCGGCGCGCAGACGTTCCGGCTTGGCCTGCGGATGCGCGGCGAGATCGGCAAAGGAAATCACGCGGTCCGTGCCGGCGATGCGCACGGTGCCGCCCGCGATCTCCAGATCGCCAGCCGAGGCCTCCAGCGCTTCGGCGGCGAGCTCCCTGATCTGATCAGCGAGCTTCTTGCTGGCGCGGTCAACGGAAACGCCGCCTACAGGAATCGAGCTCGACCCGCCAGTGCCGGCCCCGGTGGCCATGGCGTCGGTGTCGCCCTGCACCACGCGCACACGTTCCGGCGGCAAGTCGAGCTTGTCGGCGACGATCTGCGCATAGGAGGTGGCATGGCCTTGCCCGGAAGACTGCGTGCCGATCAGCACGGTGACGCCACCGTCGCGGTCAAGCCGCACCGTGGCAGTCTCCGGCCCGTTGCCGCCACAGGCCTCGATGTAAGTCGCCATGCCGATGCCACGCAGGCGGCCAAGGCGTTTCGATGCCGCGGCGCGCTTGTTAAAGCCGTCCCAGCCGGCGAGCTCCTGCGCGCGCGCCATGGTGCCGGCGAAGTCGCCAGAGTCATAAATTTTGTCGGTCGGCGTCGTGTACGGCATCGCCTTCGGCTTGATCAAGTTGCGGCGGCGCAGCGCGTCCGGCGCCATGCCGAGATCGCGCGCCGCCGCATCGACCACGCGTTCGATCAGATAGGCGGCCTCCGGCCGGCCGGCGCCACGATAGGCGTCGACTGGGACGGTGTTGGTATACACGGCACGCAGCCGCACATGGGCGGCCGGAATATCGTAGGCGCCCGTCGCCATGCCGACGCCGAGCCACGGGATATAGGGCGCGAAGCACGAGAGGTACGCGCCCATGTCGGCGACGATGTCGAGCGCGAGCGCCAGGAACCGCCCCTTGTCGTCGAGCGCCAGCCGCGCGGTCGAGACATTGTCGCGGCCATGGCTGTCGCCAAGGAAATGCTCGGTGCGTTCGGCCACCCACTTCACCGGCTTACGCAGGCGCTCGGCGGCAACGGCGGCCAGCACGTATTCGCGATAGGGAAACAATTTGGTGCCGAAGCCGCCGCCGACGTCAGGCGTCACCACGCGCATGCGCTCGGGCGGGAGCTCGAACACGTTCGCGCACAGGATGTCGCGGATGATATGGCTGCCCTGGCTGCCGAGCGTGAGCGTATAACGCTCGCCGTCGTATTCGGCGATCACGCCGCGGGTATCGAGATAATTGGTCACCAGCCGCTGATTGACGATGGTGAGCTCCACCGTGCGCACGGCCTGCGCGAAGGCGGCTTTAGTCTTGCCCGCGTCGCCCGCTTCGGCTTCGAAGGCGAGATTGCCGGGCCGGTCGGGCCATACCTGCGGCGCGCGGCTTGCGAGCGCGGCCATCGCGCCAATGACGTGCGGCAGCGGCTGCCAGTCGACCGTGACGGCTTCGGCGGCGTCTTTGGCAGCGGCAACCGTATCGGCAACCACGAAGGCAATGGCGTCGCCGACGTGGCGCACCTCGTCGCGGGCCAGGATCGGATAATTCGGGATCGGAATATCGACATCGGGAACGGCGCCGAGGCACGGCAGGGACTCCAATTGGGCGACATCGGGCGCGGTCAGCACCAGGCGCACACCCGGCATCGCCCGCACCCGGTCGAGATCGACAATGTTGAAGCGCGCATGGGCGTGCGGCGAGCGCAGCACCACTGCGTGCAACGTCGCTGCTGGCGCGACGTCTGCGACGTAGCGCCCCTGCCCGCGCAGCAGCGCGTCGTCCTCCTTGCGCGTGACCGCTTGGCCAAATCCAAATTTCATCGCCGCCTTCTTGCTTTACCGGTTCGGTTATTCGGCCGGCTGCCGCCCACGGCGTCGGCTGCGGCGCGTAAAGCGCAGCGCAAACCAGCGTGAGATCACGTAAAACACCGGCGTGAAGATCAGGCCGAAGGCGGTGACGCCGATCATGCCGGAGAACACCGCCGTGCCCAGCGTCTGCCGCAGCTCGGCGCCGGCGCCCACCGCCCAGACCAGCGGCGTCACGCCGAGAATAAAGGCAAACGACGTCATCAGGATCGGCCGCAGGCGCAGATGGGCAGCCTCGACGGCGGCGGCGAAACGGTCGTTGCCACGGTCCTCGAGCTGCTTGGCGAATTCGACGATCAGAATGGCGTTCTTGGCCGCCAAGCCGATGAGCACGATAAAGCCGACCTGCGTCAACAGGTTGTTGTCCTGGCCGCGCAAGACCACACCGACAATGGAGGCGATGAGGCACATCGGCACGATCATGATCACTGCCAGCGGCAGGGTCAGGCTCTCAAACTGCGCGGCCAACACCAGGAACACGAATACCACCGCCAGCACGAACGCAAAGATCGCGGTATTGCCCGCACGTATTTGCTGGAAGGCGAGCGTGGTCCATTCGTAAGAGAAGCCTTCGGGCAGCACCCGCTGCGCCAGCTGCTCCATGATCTTGATCGCCTGGCCTTGCGAATAGCCAGGCGCCGCCGCGCCGTCGAGCTCCGCGGCGGGATAGAGATTGTAACGCGGCACGCGGTAGGGACCGGAAATATTCCGCACGGTCGTGAAAGCGCCGAGCGGAACCGTACCGCCGCTGCTGTTGTGCACGCGAATTCTCAAAATATCCTTGGTATCGTTGCGATATTTGCTCGCGGCCTGCGCCACCACGCGGTAGGTCCGCCCCAGCAGGTTGAAGTCGTTCACATAGGTCGAACCCAGATAGATCTGCAACGCCGCAAACACGTCCGGAATGTGGATGCCGAGCAATTGCGCCTTGGTGCGGTCTATATCGAGATAGATTTGCGGCGTCTTGGTCTCGAACAGCGAAAAAACCTGGGTGACGCCGGGGGTTTGGGCGGCGGCGCCCATCATGGCGTAGACGGCGCCCTGCAAGGCCTGCGAGCCAAGGCCGGCGCGGTCCTCGACCATCATGCGGAAGCCGCCGGCATTGCCGATGCCGGAGACCGGCGGCGGCGCGACCACGAAAATAACGCCGTCCTGGATCGCGGAAAGCCGTTGGAACAGTTGGCCCACGATGGCGCCGGCGGACTGGCGGGGATCTTTTGCCCGCTGCTCGAACGGATCGAGCGTGACGAAGATCGCGCCCGCATTCGATGCGCGGGTAAAGGTCGCGCCGGAGAAGCCGACGATGTTTACCGCATGCGCGATACCCGGCACTTTGAGTGCGATGTCGACCGCGCGCCGGTTGACGGCGTCGGTACGCGCGAGCGAAGCCGCCGGCGGCAGCTGCGTGACGATGATGAGATAGCCGCGATCCAAATTCGGAATGAAGCCGATCGGCGTCTTGCGGAACTCATTGAGGCCGAAGGCGATGGCGACGGCGTAGACGACGAGCATCAATACGGCGACGCGCACCAGACGCGCCGACAACCGGCCGTAAGCGTGTGTCACGGCAGCGAAATAGCGGTTAAAGATCCGGAAGAAGCCGTGGACGGGCACCGCCCACCATTGCTCCCGTTCGTCCTTTGTATGCGGCTTGAGCAACAACGCGCACAGCGCCGGCGACAACGTCAGCGAAACGACCAGCGATATGATGGTGGCGCCGGCGATGGTGAGTGCAAACTGGCGGTAGAACTGGCCGGAAATGCCGGTGATGAAGGCCGACGGGATGAACACCGACGAGAGCACCAGCGCGATCGCGATCAGCGCGGCGCCAACCTCGTCCATGCTCTTGTTTGCGGCGTCGCGCGGGGAGAGGCCCGATGCGATGTTGCGCTCCACGTTCTCCACCACCACGATGGCGTCATCGACGACGATGCCGATCGCCAGCACCAGCCCGAATAGCGACAAATTGTTGAGCGAGAAGCCGAACAACGACATCACGAAGAAGGTGCCGATCAGCGACACCGGGATGGCGACGATCGGGATGACGGCGGCGCGCCAGGTCTGCAGAAACAGAATGACCACAAGCACGACCAGGATGATCGCCTCGCCGATGGTCGTCTCGACCGCTTCGACCGACTGCTGGATGAATTGGGTTGGGTTATAGACAATGGTGTATTTCAGGCCGGGCGGGAACCGCTTGGACAAGGTTACCATCGTCTTTTTGATATTATCGGCGGTGGACAGCGCGTTCGAGCCGGGCCGCTGGAAAATGCCGAGCGCAATGGCGGGATCGCGATCGAGATAGGAATTGGTCGTGTAGTCCTGCGCGGCGAGGTCGACCGTCGCCACGTCTTTCAAGCGCACCACGGCGTCGGCGGTCTGCTTGACCACGATATTGGCGAACTCGGCGGCGCTTTTAAGCCGGCCCAGCGTCTGCACCGAGATCTGGAACGCGCGCGGTTGATCGACCGGCGGCGCACTGAGCACGCCGGAGGCGACTTGCACGTTCTGGCCTTGCAAAGCGATCACCACGTCGCTCGCCGTCAGCCCGACCGACTGCAAGCGGTCGGGATCGAGCCAGATGCGCATGGCATAGTCGCGGCTGCCGAACACGGCGATCGTGCCGACGCCGTCGATGCGCGCCAGCGCGTCGGTGATCTCCAGCGTCGCGTAGTTCGACATGAACAGCGTGTCGCGTGACTTGTCCGGCGAATAGAGGTGCACGACCATCATGATGTCGGGCGAGCTCTTGTTAACCGTGACGCCGATGGCGCGCACATCCGCCGGCAGGCGCGGCAGCGCGACCGAGACGCGGTTCTGCACCTGCACCTGGGCGGTGTCGAGATCGGTGCCGATGTCGAAAGTCACCGAGATGGCGAAGTTGCCGTCGCTGGTCGAGTTCGACGAGACATAGATCATGTTCTCGACGCCGTTGATCTGTTGCTCGATCGGCGTCACCACCGTGGCGGCGACCACGTCGGCGCTGGCGCCCGGATACTGCCCCATGACCGTGATGGTGGGCGGCGCGATCTCCGGATATTGCGCGATCGGCAGCCGCACGAAGCCGACGCCGCCCAGGATCACGATGATGATCGAGACCACGGAAGCAAAGATCGGCCGGTCGATGAAGAAATGCGAAATCCGCATGGCGTGATGCCGCTGCTATTTCGAGGCGGACGACGGCGCGCCCGGCTTGGCCGGCGCCGCCGGTTTGGCGCCTTGAGCCTGCGGGTTGACCTTTTGCCCGGGCCGCGCGCGCAGCAGTCCGTCGACGATGAAACGGTCATCGGGCCCGAGGCCCGACTTGATCACCCGCAGATTGTCGGGCGTCAACTGCCCGAGCGTCACGAAGCGCTCGGCGACTTTGTTATCGGGGCCGACGACGAGGACATATTTGCGCGTCTGCTCGCTGCCGATGGCCGAGTCGGGCGCGAGCAAGGCCGCATAAGGCGGCGAGGCCGGCACCCGCACGCGGGCGAACATGCCGGGCGTGAACACGCCGTTCGGATTGTCGAACAAGGCGCGGACGCGAATGGTGCCGGTCGTGCTGTCGATCACGTTGTTGACGAAATCCATGCGGCCTTTGTGCTTGAAGTCGGGCTCGTCGATGAGCTTGAGCGCGACCGGAACGCTGGCGCCGCGGCTGGCGACGTCGCGGCCGTCCTTGGCGAGCCGCTCGTAACGCAGATAAGAGGCCTCATCGAAAGTGAACTCGAAATGGATCGGGTCGGTCGACACGATGGTCGCCAGCAGCGTGGTGGTGGGGATCGTTCCCCCCGCCACCACATTGCCTGGCGATACGCGGCGGTCGCCGATGCGGCCGTCCATCGGCGCACGCAATTCGGTGAACTCGAGATCGAGCCCGGCCTGGCGCAGCGCCGCCTCGGCGCCGCTGACGGAGGCCTGCGCATTGCGGAACGCCTGCGAGCGCTGCTCAAAGGTCTGTTCGGTGATGGTCTTTGCCGTCACCAGCGATTGGCCGCGCTCGAGATCGGATTTGGTATAGGCAAGATTGGACTTCGCCGTCGCCAGATTGGCGCGCGCCTGCGCGACCGCGTTCTGGAACGGCCGCTTGTCGATGGTGAACAGCAGATCGCCTTTCTTGACCATCTGCCCGTCCTTGAAATGCACGCTGTCGAGATAGCCGGAAACGCGCGCGCGTATCTCCACCGAATCGACGGGGACGAAGCGACCAACATATTCGTCGAAATCGGAGACGGTGCGCTTGATGGGCGTTGCAACGGTCACCGTCGGCGGCGGCGGCGGCGCGCCGCCCTGCTTCTGGCCCTGGCCGCAGCTTGCGCCCAAAGTCGCAAATACCAGAATCATGGCGACGCGGATCGTCTGGGCGGATGCCGGATGGAGGCGCAGTTTCATGGGCTGGCTAAGATGGCGAGGCCGGGCCGGATTGCCAAGCCCGTCCCCATAACGTCGGGACGCAACGATGTCCACCGGCTGCGGGTCGTCACATTACCGTGAAATAAACGTTCAACGCCGCGCGGCGGCACGAAATCTATTCAGCCAATTGCGGCCAAAAATGACCAAAACGATCGCGCCGTAAACGCCGCCACCGATGGCCATAAGCGCAAGCAGCGTCGCCAAGTCACCGAACTGATGCCAGCCTTCAAAAAATATCATGGCCGGGCCCCGGCATAGCCATAGCACGGCGGCAAGGACGAGCCCCGCCGCCGCCAGCTTGATCGCCGAGGCGCGCAGGCGCTCGTCGATGCGCACGAGCCCTGCCCGCCACGCGAACCAAAACACCAAGCCGAGATTGATCCAGGCGCCGATCGAGGTGGCAAGCGCCAGGCCGACCTGCGCTAGCGGCCCCATCAGCAGCACCTTGAAGGCGATATTGACCGCGGCGGCGATGAGCGCCGCCTTCACCGGCGTCGCGGTGTCGCCGCGGGCAAAGAAGCTCGCCACCGCGCTGCGGATCAGCACAAAGGGCAAGAGCCCGAAGGCGTAAGCCGTGAGCGTGCGGCCGGCGGCGACCGCATCGGCCGCGCTGAACGCGCCACGCATGAACAGCGCGCGCATGATCAGTTCCGGAATGACGAAGAAGGCGGCGAGACAGGGAACCGCTAGCAACAGGGTGAACTCGATGGCGCGGTTCTGCGCAGTCGCAGCGCCTGCGTCATCACCGCCGGCGATGCGCCGCGACATTTCCGGCAGCACCACCGTGCCGGCGGCAATGCCGATCACGCCGATCGGCAGCTGATTGAGGCGGTCGGCGTAATAGAGCGCGGAAATGGCGCCGGCCGGCAGGAAGCTGGCGATGATCGTGTCGGCGAACAGCGCGAGCTGCACGCCGGCGGAGCCGAGCGTGGCAGGACCGAGCGCACGGAAAAATTTGCGCACGTCGGCATCGAGTTCCGGCCAGCGCAGTGCGGCAAGCGCATCGGCGCGAAAGGCATCGCCGCCGACCAGCAGCGCCTGCAGCACGCCGGAGACCAGCACACCCCAGGCCGCCGCATGCCCGGCATCGGGGAAGAACGCCGCCAGCAACAGTGCCGCGATGATCGACAGGTTGAGCAGGATGGGCGCGGCCGCCGCGGCGGCGAAGCGTTGCAGCGCGTTGAGGATGCCGCCATAAAGCGTGACAAGCGTGATCAGCAGCAGATAGGGAAAGGTGATGCGCGTGAGATTGACCGCCAGCGCGTAGCGTTCCGGATCGCTGGAGAAGCCCGGCGCCAGCACGTCGATCACCGCCGGCGTGAACAGTAAGGCCACGGCCAGCAGAACGATCTGGCTGGCAAGCAGCAGCGTGAAGATGCGGTCGGCGAACAGGCCGGCGCGCTGCGCCCCGCCCTGTTCGCGGATGCGGGCATAGGCCGGAACGAAAGCGGCGTTGAAGGCGCCCTCGGCGAAGATGGCGCGGAAATGGTTGGGCAGGCGCAGCGCCACGAAAAAGGCGTCGGCGGCGGGACCGGCGCCGAGGATCGCAGCCAGCACGATATCGCGGACAAAACCGGTCGCCCGCGACAGCAGCGTGAAGCCGCCGACCGTGAGGATGCGTTCAATCATTGCCCTGGGCTATCATCATCGAGGAAGAACGCCTTGGATGAACGGTTCTAAAACCATTTTTAGCGATAGCGATAGTCAGACAGGCCAAACTGCCTTAAGACGATTCCCGACCCGAACATAGAGCCCTTAACCAGCCTGCCTCCACAGCCATGCCCTTGCCGATCATCCCCGTTTTGCTTGCCGGCGGCGCCGGGACGCGGCTTTGGCCGGTTTCGCGCGACGCCCTGCCCAAGCAGTTTCTGCCCCTGGTCGGTGAGCGCTCGACCTACCAGGAAACGCTGCTGCGCGTTAACGACCCGATGTTCGCCGCCCCCATCGTCATCACCGGCCCGGATTTCCATTTTTTCGCCCGCCGTCAGGCCGAGGAAGTGGGTGTCGAGGCGACCGTGGTGATCGAGCCGCTGCGACGTGATTCAGCGCCGGCGATCGCGGCGGCGACGGCGATCGCCCGTGGGCGCGATCCGGAGGCGGTGGTGCTGGCGCTCGCTGCCGACCACATCATTCTGGACGTGCCGCAATTCCGCGCCACCTGCCTTGCCGGCCGCGCCGCCGCCGAGGCCGGCCACATCGTCACCTTCGGCATCAAGCCGAGCGAGCCAAAGACCAGCTACGGCTACATCCTGCCGGGCGAGGCGATCGACGGCGGTCCTGTCCACCGCGTCAAGCGCTTCGTCGAGAAGCCGGATTCCGCCACGGCCAAGAAATACGTGAGCGAGGGCTATCTGTGGAATTCGGGCAACTTTCTATTTCGAGCCGACGTGCTGTTGTCGGAATTGGCGCGGCTGGAGCCGGAGATGGCGGGAGCAATCGACATCGCGGTCAAGAACGCAACGAACGACCTCGGTTTCCTGCGCCTGGATCCTGCGGCCTTCGCGCGCGCGCCGCAGAAGTCGATCGACTATGCGATGATGGAAAAGACCGACCGCGCCGCCGTGGTGGTGGGCGATTTCCGCTGGTCGGACATCGGCAGCTGGGACGCGCTGTTCGAAATCACGCCGCGCGACGTGGAAGGCAACGTCGTGCAGGGCGAAGTCGTGACCATGGACGCGCGCAATTGCATCGTGCATTCCGACGGGCGGCTCACCACCATGATCGGCGTCGAAGACATGGTGGTGGTGAGCACCTCCGACGCAGTGATGGTGGTGCCGCGTGCCCGCGCGCAGGAAGTGAAGGACCTGGCGGCCAGGCTCAAGGCCGGTAACCGGCCGGAAGCAAGCGTGCACAAGCGCGTGCACCGGCCCTGGGGCTATTACGAGTCGATCGACATGGGCGAGCGCTTCCAGGTCAAGCGCATCGTCGTCATCCCCGGCGGCATGCTGTCACTGCAGAAACACCGCCACCGCGCTGAGCACTGGGTGGTCGTGAGCGGCACCGCCGAGGTCACCGTCGGCGAGGAGTGCAAGGCGGTGCAAGTAAACGAGTCGATCTACATTCCGATCGGCACCATCCACCGGCTCGCCAACCAGGGCGAGATCCCGCTCGAATTGATCGAGGTGCAGACCGGCAGCTATCTCGGCGAGGACGATATCGAGCGCATCGAGGATATCTACAGGCGGGATTAATCGGCAGCACCGGAACCGCGCGAAAACGCTTAATTTCTTGGCTGCCGACCCGAGAAAAACGGCTGGCGGCGGCTTCGTAAACGATTTGCTAACCAATAGTTAACCGCAAAACAACCGGCTGGAAATAAAGTGTGTCCTAATATCCACAATGTGAATTATGCTCAGAATGCTGTTTTCCCTCACGCTCAAGCGCAGCTCGTGGCTGGTCATGGTGGTCGGCCTTGCCGCTTTTGCGGGCAGTTTCGGTGCGCTGATTGTCTTTGCCAGCGGCTGGGCCGCGGCAATCATTCCCACCATCTCCGAAACGGTTCTCACCGCTATTTGCGCCGCGGTCATTGCCCAGTTTGCGATGAGCCTAACCGGCGCCGTCCTCACCCGACATCAAAACAGGGAGATCGAGCAGACGCGCACGGCCATCGACAGCATGGCGCAAGGGCTGTGCATGTTCGATGCCTCAGAGCGGCTGGTCGTCTGCAACGCGCAATATTACAAGATGTATGAGTTGACACCGGCCGACGTAAGACCGGGGTCTACGCTATCCGAGGTGCTGGCGAGACGAGTCGCCAAGGGCACATTCTCTCGCGATCCTCAGCAATACCGGAAAGAATTTCTGGCCGCCGTTGCACAGGGGCGCACCATCGTGCACGAGGTCAAGGCCAAGGGCGGGCGTCTCTTACTGGTCACCAATCATCCGATGCAGGCCGGCGGCTGGATCGGCACGCACGAGGACATCACCGAACGGCGGCAGGCGGAGCAACAACACATTGTCCTGCAGCAGCAGGCAGAACGCCGCGCCGTAATCGAGGATGCCATCTCAGAATTTCGCAAGCGCGCCGAAAATCTGCTGAAAACCGTGACCGACAGCGCCGGCGAAATGCGTGTGACCGCGGCCGGCCTGTTTAACGCATCCGGTCATACCTCGCAGCGCGCCGAAAGCGCGGTGCAGACGTCGAACAAAGCCTCGACCAACATTGAGAGCGCGGAGTCCGCTGCCGACGAACTGTCGAATTCAATCACGGAAATTCTGGGACAAGTCAGCAAAACCGCCGAAGTGGTGCGGTTCGCCGTCGGCGAAGCGCAAGCGACCAATCAGGATATCGACGCGCTGGCACGGGTCGCGCAGAAGATCGGCGACGTTGTCCAACTGATCCGCAGCATCGCCGGGCAAACCAATCTGCTGGCGCTCAACGCGACAATTGAGGCGGCGCGCGCCGGCGAGGCAGGCCGCGGCTTCGCGGTGGTCGCATCCGAGGTGAAGTCGCTCGCGGTGCAGACCTCGAAGGCGACCGAGGATATTTCAAGCCAGATCCTGGAAGTGCAGAACTCGACCGGCAAGGCCGTGGAAGCGATCGGGCAGATCACGAACCGCATGCGGGAGATCGATAATTATGCGTCGGCCGTCGCCGCGTCGGTGCAGCAGCAGAACGCCGCCACCGGCGAGATTTCGCAAAACGTGGCAGGCGCCGCTGACGGCGCAAAGCTGATCGTCACCGTGCTGCGCGAAGTGGCCGACGCGACCGTCGAAAGCCAGCAGTCGGCGCAGACCGTGCTGACCGCGTCTGAATCGGTGGAAAAGGCAGCCGCCATTCTACGCGGCGAGGTCGAAGGTTTCCTCACCAAGGTAGCGGTCTAACGGCGACGGCGCTGGTACCGACCCACAGGCGAAGCGTCCCATCTCGGCTTTATAGCTATTCAGGCATAAGCGGATTTTGCGCCGCGCTCCCTACAAAATCTTCAGCCGTCCCAAGCTCTCGATCACCTCTTGCGCCAGCCGCTCGGCGTCCTTGCGGCCGGCATCGAGGCGCAATTCGGCGTTTTCCGGCGCCTCGTAGGGCTGATCGACGCCGGTGAAGTTCTTGATCTCGCCCGCCAGCGCGCGCTTGTAGAGGCCCTTGGGATCGCGCGCGATGCATTCCGCGAGCGGGGTATCGACGAAGATTTCGACAAACTCGCTCTCGTCGAGAAGTTCGCGCACCATGCGGCGCTCGGCCCGGAACGGCGAGATGAACGAGCACAGCACGATCAGGCCGGCATCGGTCATCAGCTTGGCCACTTCGCCGATGCGCCGGATGTTCTCCACCCGATCCGCTTCGGTGAAGCCGAGGTCGCGGTTGAGACTATGGCGGACATTGTCGCCGTCCAGCAGGACGGTATGCGCGCCGCGCGCGTGCAGCGCCGCTTCGACCAGGTTGGCGATGGTCGATTTGCCGGCGCCGGGGAGGCCGGTAAACCACAACACCGCGGGCTTGTGATGCATAAGCGCGGTGCGCTCGGCCTTGCTGATGGTGATGTTCTGGTGGTGGATATTGGTCGCGCGGCGGAGCGCGAAGTCGATCATGCCGGCGGCAACCGTCTCGTTGCTGTAGCGGTCGAACAGGATGAAGCCGCCGGTGTGGCGATTTTCGGAGCGCAGATCGAAAGCGACCGGGGAAGCGACCGCCAAATTGCACACCCCGATCTCGTTAAACGACAATGTCTTGGCCGCGAGCTTGGCAAGACTGTCGACGTCGATCCGGTGCTTGAGTTCGGTGACGGTCGCGGCCAGGGTACGATTGTTGATGCTCATCAGGTAGGAGCGCTCCGGCAACAGCGGGGCGCCCGACAGCCAGACCAGATGGGCGGCAAACTGGTCGGCCATCTGTGGACGGCCGCGCAGCGCCGCAAACATGTCGCCAAGCGCCACATCGATCTCGCCAGCGAGCGTGATGGTCACCGCGTCGCCGGCCTGCGCGCTGCCGCGTTCGCCGTCGGGGCCGAACAGCGCTTTTACCGTGGCGGTCTTGCCGGAGGGCAGCACCGCGATCTCATCGCCCGGCCGTAGACTGCCGCTGGCGATCGTGCCGGCAAAACCGTGGAAGCCCCGGGAAGCGTCGACCGCTTCCACCGGCATGCGGAAAGGCTTAGCCGTACGGTCATCCTCGACTTTGGCAGATTCCAAATATTCGAGCAGAGGCGGTCCCGCATACCATGGCGTTCGCGCGCTACCCGCCGAAACGTTGTCGCCATCGCGCGCGCAGACCGGGATGCAGGCGATCTGCTCGAAGCCGAGCTCGCCGGCGAAGGCGCGGAAGCGTTCGCAAATCTCATCGAATACCGCGCGGTCGTAGCCGACGAGAT
The DNA here is from genome assembly GCA_964384635.1 of uncultured Undibacter sp. Taxonomy (GTDB): domain Bacteria; phylum Pseudomonadota; class Alphaproteobacteria; order Rhizobiales; family Xanthobacteraceae; genus Pseudolabrys. The sequence continues at coordinate 13,164 of CAYLMY010000015.1, read as the reverse complement.
CGATCTTGTTGACCGCGAGCACGACGTGACGGATGCCCATCAGGCTTGCGATGATGGCGTGCCGGCGCGTTTGGGCAAGCAGACCGTTGCACGCATCGGCAAGCAAGACGGCTAGATCCGATTTGGCGGCGCCGGCCGCTAAGTTGCGGGTGTGTTGCTCGTCGCCGGGGGTATCGGCGGCGATGAAAGCGCGTCGCGGCGTCGCAAAATGGCGGTAAGCTAATTCGATGCCGCTATCCTGCCCGCAATCGGCCTGCCGGCCGTCGCACAATCGGCCGAGCAGGGTCGATTTGCCGGCATCCGCCGCGCCGCAGAAAAGCAGACGCAGTGCGGTACGGGTGTCGGCGGTGCCGATGCGTTCGGCGGGTGCTGCGGCGGATTCAATTGGGCTGCGCATCAGAAATAGTCAGTCTTTCCCGCGAGCTGAACTCGCGATCGACAAGACGACATCGGTGCTTCGAGGCGGTACGACGGCCCGATCATCGGGTGACCGCGCGACGAACGGCATCGATGATGCGGTCCTGCGTCGCCATATCGAGATAGCCGTGCATGGGCAGGCTGAGCACCTCGGCGGCAAGCTGGTCGCTCACCGCCAGACCGCCCTCGCCCACCGGGTAATGCCGGTACGCCTGCTGGCGATGCAGCGGGATTGGATAATAGATCGCGGTCGGGATGCCTTCGGCCTTAAGCGCGGCCGCGACCTTGTCACGCCGGCCGCCGGCAATGCGGATGGTGTATTGCGCCCAGACCGAGGTTGAGCCGGGCGGCAGTTTGGGAACGATGGCGACATCGCTTAGGCCTTGCGCGTAGCGGCGCGCGGCCTCATCGCGGGCGGCGATCTCCTCGGGAAATATTTTCAGCTTCTCGCTCAGGATCGCGGCCTGGATGGTGTCGAGCCGCGAGGTCAGGCCGATGCGTACATTGTCATATTTGTCGCTGCCCTGGCCGTGCACGCGCAGGCTCACAATGGTTTCGGCAAAGGCGTCGTCATCGGTGAACACCGCGCCGCCGTCACCGTAGCAGCCGAGCGGCTTAGCCGGGAAAAAGCTAGTGGCGGTGGCGTGGCCGAAACTGCCGAGCATTCGGCCTTTGTAGGTGGCGCCGAAGGCCTGGGCGGCATCGTCCAGCACGAACAGATTGGCGGATTTGGCGGCGGTGGCAATGGCATCGTGATCGGCCGGCAGCCCGAACAGGTCCACCGGAATGACCGCCTTGGGCGTGAGGCCGAGGCGTTTGGCGGTGGGGAGCGCAGCGCTCAGTGACTTGGCATCGATGTTGAAACTGTCGGTCTCGACATCGACAAACACCGGCGTGGCGCCGAGCAGCACCACAACTTCGGCGGTGGCGCAGAAGGTGAAGGACGGGCAGAACACCGCATCGCCTGCGCCCACGCCCTTGGCCATCAGCGCCAACATCAGCGCATCGGTGCCGCTGGCGCAGGTGATGGCATGGCGCGCGCCGCAGAATTTTGCGAGCTCGCTTTCAAGCGCCTGCACCTCGGGGCCAAGGATGAACTGGCAATGCGCGAGCACGCGCGCGATTGCGGCGTCGATCGCCGGCCCGAGGCGGCGGCGCTGCGCCACCACGTCGATAAACGGAATCGGCGGCAGGTTGGTGTGCTGGTTCATCAAGCGGCCAAACAATATCGCAGGGTCAGCCGGCAACAACGCGCGGCGCCGTCCGCTCGGCCGTGGGCTCGGCCCACGGGCGGACGGCCAGGCAATGAGCGGCGATTTCGAGGCTCGCCACGGCTTCCTCTCCGCTCACCGCCGGCGGCGTGCCATCACGCACGGCACGCAGGAACGCCAGCAGCTCGGAGCGAAGCGGTTCGGCGTGACCGACCGAGAGATGGCGCATGGAATAGCTGCCGTCGGGCTGGAAGCCGAAACACTCGGTCACTTGGCGCGTGAGCAGATCGGCCATGATGTACTTGCCGCGGGTAGCGACGGTCACGTTGCGCGCTTTGAACGGCGTCAGCCAATTGGTGTTGATGTGCGCAAGCACGCCCGAGGCCGTGCGGAACTGCAAGAGCGCGATGTCCTCGCGCTCGGCGACCGCGCTGGAGAGCTGCGGCTGTACTTCGATGATTTCGGAATCGGTGAACCAGCGAATGAGGTCGATGTCGTGCACGGCCAAATCGATGACCACGCCGACATTCGACATGCGCGGCGGAAACGGGCCGACGCGGGTGATGGCGATCGACAGAATATTCTCTTCGCGCAGTGCTTCCTTGATCGTCTCGACCGCCGGATTGAACCGCTCGACGTGACCGACCATCAAGGTGACGCCGGCGCGGCGCGCCGCTTCGATTATCGCCCGCCCCTCTTCAACCGACGAAGCGATCGGCTTTTCCACCATGACGTGGACGCCACGCGCGATGCAGGCGAGCGCGATATCGTGATGCAGGTGGGTTGGTGCCGCGATAGTGGCGGCGTCGATGTTGAGATCGAGTAGCTCCGCGACATCGGCGACGGCGGCGCAGCCGAGCGTGCGGGCGACAAATTCGGCTTGCCTGCGGTCGGGATCGGCGACGCCGACGAGTTCTACGCCCGGCAGCCCGGCGAAGACACGGGCATGATTGCTGCCCATGACGCCGACGCCGACCACGCCGACACGCAATGAATGCTCCGTGTCCGGATTTGCCGCTTGCGTCATGGTCTTAACGCAGTCCCCCAGACCGCCACACCCGGTCCGGTCATCCCTAGCATGCTGCCCGCCGGCATGCGACCGCCCCGGAAAAACACGCTGAACACGTTTTGATTCAAAGCGTTACAACGCGGATTCCACGGGTCATTTCCGCCGTCACCGCCGCGCTATTCCGCCGCCCGCGAGGCCGGAACCACAAGCCGCAAACCGGCAGCAATCGCATCCTCGCGGAAGGATTTTACCGCTGCGAGCGAGAGTTCGACGTCGGTCTTGGTGCCGAGTGCCGGCAGTTTCTTGAGCACGTCGGCGGGTGCAGTGATGATATGGCAGCCGATGGCGTCGGCCTCGACGACATTGAACACCTCGCGCGTCGATGCCCAGATGATTTCAACATTGCGAGTCTTGCGCGCCTGCGCGACGGCATCCTGCATGAGCGGACGATAGTCAATGCCGAAATCCGCCAGACGGCCCGCGAATACCGAAACGCAGGCGGGCGCGCCGCCGTCGAGCGCTTCGACCGCACTGGCGACCTGCTCGCCGGTAAAAATTGCGGTCATGTTGATCTTGACGCCGTCGTGGGACAACGCGCGCACCGCCTCGAACAGCGGTTCGCCACGCGTATTGGTGACCGGCAGCTTGACGTAGACATTGTCGCCCCAGGCGGTGATGACGCGGGCCTGCGCCACCATTTCCGGAATGTCGTCGGAGAATACCTCGAAGGAAATGTGCCGGTCCGGCACGGCGGCGACGAGATCGCGCGCATAAGCTTCGTAGTCGGAAACCCCGGCCTTCTTGAGCAGCGACGGATTGGTGGTGAAGCCGGCGATCCACGACTGCTTCGCCATTTCGACGATCTGCGCCTTGTCGGCACCGTCGGTGAAAAGCTTGACTTTCAACTTCGTCAGCGTAGGGGTGGCCATGGGGTCCTGCCTTCCGGCGTCAGGCGCGCCGTACCGCCAATATAAAGCGGCCGCTGGCACGATCAAATGCGAATTCTGAGTTTTGCCCGGCCGCGACGTCTCGCCGGCCGCGCCTTGACATCCCTGAGCCGAACCGGCAACCGAATGGCGCGCCGGCGGAAACCGCGCCAGCAATTCCAGGAGAGGCAATGCGCAAGGCGCTTTCCCTTGTCGTCAAGGCAGCGGTATCCGGACTGTTGCTGTATCTCGCGCTGCGCACGGTCGATATCGTAAGCGTGAAGGACCGACTCAGCCAGATCGATCTGCGCTGGATCGGATTCGGCTTGCTGTTGCTGCAGGCCCAGATCTTTGTACTGGCACTGCGGTGGCAGAAACTGGTGATCCGCTGCGGCGCCGACCTGCCGCTGGCGCAGGCGTTCCGCTTCAGCATGATCGCGGCGTTTTTCAACCAGACGCTTCCTTCGAGCGTAGGCGGCGATGCCATGCGGATCTGGCTGGTCGGCAAGCGTGCCAACTGGCGCATCGCCACCTATTCGGTACTGCTTGATCGCGTCGTCGGCATCGTCGCGCTGGCCACGATAGTCGTCGCCTGCCTTCCGTGGACCTTCGCGCTGATACGCAACCCGGTCGGCCGCAGCGCGCTACTAATGATCGGGCTGGGTTGCATTGGCGCCAGCTTGATCTTCGTTGGCCTAGCCTGGCAGAGGCTGCGCGTGTTGCAGCGTTGGTCGCTAACGCGCCATCTCGCCGCCGCGGCTGCGATTGCGTTAGCGCTCTTGCGCTCGCCGCGCGCGCTTATCCCGATTTTCGGCCTGTCATTCGTCATCCATCTGCTGACCGCGCTTGCGGCCTGGAGCGCTGCGCGCGCGGTCAACGCAGATTTGCCGCTGCTTTATTCGGTGTTCCTGGTGCTGCCGGTGGTGCTGATCGCCGTTGTCCCCATTTCGATCGCCGGCTGGGGCGTCCGCGAAAGTGCGATGGTTGCTGCGTTTGGCTATGCCGGCCTGCCGCCAAGCGATGGGCTGCTGGTCTCGCTGCTGTTCGGCGCCGGATATCTGGTGGTCGGCGCGCTCGGCGGCCTGGTCTGGACCTTCACCACGGAGCGGCTCGCCCCCGGCGCCATCCTCAGCGAACAAGCCGGCCTCGGCGCTAGGCTCGATGGTAATCGCGATACCATTTGATAAAGCGTTCGATCCCATCCTTGATCGGCGTTGCCGGCTTGAACCCGACCTCGCGAATCAGATCATCGACATCGGCATAGGTCGCGGGAACATCGCCCGGCTGCATCGGCGCGAGCTCGCGCTTCGCCTTCATGCCAATCGCATCTTCCAACAATCGCACGACCTCCAATAGCTCGACGGGATTGTTGTTGCCGATGTTGTAGACGCGCCAAGGCGCAACGCTTGAGCCGGGATCGGGCGCCTCGCCCGACCACTGCGGATTTCCCGTCGGCACGTGTTCCACCAGCCGCACGACCGCCTCGACCACGTCGTCAACATAGGTGAAGTCGCGCCGCATTTGGCCGCGATTGAAGAGCTTTATCGGACGGCCGGCGATGATGGACGAGGCAAAAATCCACATCGCCATGTCCGGACGTCCCCACGGACCGTATACGGTAAAGAAGCGTAAGCCCGTCGTCGGCAAGTGGTAGAGATGGGCATAGGCATGCGCCATCAATTCGTTGGCTTTCTTTGACGCCCCGTAGAGGCTCAGCGGATGATCGACGTTGTCGTGAACCGAAAACGGCATCCGCGTATTGGCGCCATAGACCGACGACGAGGATGCGTACAGCAGGTGTTTGCAGCCATGGTGCCGGCAACCTTCCAGGACATTGGTGAAGCCGACCAGATTGGCGTCCACGTAAGCGTAGGGGTCGATTAGGGAATGGCGGACGCCAGCCTGCGCCGCGAGGTGCACGACATGGGGAAAGCGGTGCTCGGCAAAGAGCGCAGACATGCCGGCGCGGTCGGCAAGATCGAGCTTCACAAAACTAAAGCCGTCGAACTTGGCGAGCTGGTCGCGGCGCGCCTCCTTCAGCTTCGGGTCATAATAGGAATTCAAGTTGTCCAGCCCGACGACGTTGCGGCCGCTCTCCAGCAGTCGCCGGGCAACGTGAAAGCCGATGAAGCCCGCGGCTCCGGTGACAAGAACGGGACCGTCAGACATCGGCGTCGTTCCGGGCAAATATGCGGCTAACTACAGTCGCCAAAGATCGACCCCCTCCGGTTTTTGCGAACGATCGAGCCGCGACTTGACATCGAGCACGACGCCCTCCCCCTGCTTGAGCAATTTCGCGATCATCGGCCAACCTTTCATCAGGTATTCGTTGTGCGCGACGGCGAGAATGACGGCATCGGCAGGCCGCAACGCCGCGAAAGCCGTCAAGGTGATGCCATATTCGTGCGCGGTTTCGTCCGGCAAGGCCAGCGGATCGTGCACCTGAACGATGACGCCAACGCGGCCGAGCTCGCGCGCGATGTCGATGACTTTCGAATTGCGGATATCCGGAACGTTCTCCTTGAAGGTCATGCCGAGAATGGTGACGACCGGATTGCTGCGCCCGCGCTGAAGCAAAGCCCGCATGCATTCGCGCGCGACATGCTCTCCCATGCCGTCGTTGATCCGCCGCCCGGCCAGGATGATTTCGGGGTGGTAGCCGGCCTTTTCGGCGCGGAAGGTTAGATAGTACGGATCGACCCCGATACAGTGGCCGCCGACCAGGCCCGGCTCGAATTTGTAGAAGTTCCATTTGGTCGCCGCGGCGGCGAGCACGTCGCCGGTGTCTATGCCAAGCTGATGGAAGATCGCCGACAATTCGTTCATGAAGGCGATGTTGAGATCGCGTTGCGTGTTTTCGATCACCTTGGCGGCCTCGGCGACCTTGATCGACGGCGCACGGTGGATACCGGCGGTCACCACCGAACCGTAGACCTCGGCGACGATATCGAGCGTGCGCGCGTCCTGCGCCGACACAACCTTGGTGATCGATTCGAAGCGATGCTTTTTGTCGCCGGGATTGATGCGCTCGGGCGAATACCCGACGGCAAAGTCGCGGCCTCCCGCGAGGCCCGACCGCTTTTCCAGCACCGGGACGCATTCTTCCTCGACCGCACCGGGGTAGACGGTCGATTCATAGACGACGATGTCGCCGCGCTTGAGCACGCCCCCGATGCTCTCGGAAGCGGCCAGCACAGCCCCCAGATCCGGCCGGCGCGCGCTATCGATCGGGGTCGGCACAGTGACGATGTAGAAATCCGCGTCGGCGAGGCGGTTCGGATTATCCGCGTAGTGCAATGTCGGCTGCTTGAGGTCCCCCGGCTCGACTTCCCGCGTCCGGTCATGACCCGAACGCAACTCGTCGATGCGCTTGCGGTCGACATCGAATCCGACCACTGAGGCCCCCGAACGCGCAAACGCGACGGCGACCGGCAGGCCCACATAGCCAAGCCCGATCACACCGATTCTTCGCCCGTGTGCCAATCAAATTCTCCCAAGGCCGCAAATGTCAGACAAACGTCACGGGTACGGATCGCGCGCCTCGGCGGCAATGTCCGCCTCGACCATGATCTTGATTATTTCGTCGAAACTCGTTGTCGGCGCCCAACCAAGCTTTGATCTCGCCTTGGCAGCATCGCCGACCAAGACATCGACCTCGCTCGGTCGCAGATAGCGCGAATCGAATTCGATATAGTCGCGCCAATCAAGTTTCACATGTGCGAAGGCGCGGTCGAGGAAATCGCGCACCGACCAGCTCTGGCCCGTCGCCACCACGTAGTCGTCCGGCTCGTCCTGCTGCAGCATCAGCCACATCGCTTCGACGTAGTCCTTGGCATAACCCCAGTCGCGCTTGGCGTCGAGATTGCCGAGATAGATTTTTTTGTCCTTGCCGGCGATAATTCGTGCGATGCCGCGGGTGATCTTGCGGGTGACGAAGGTTTCGCCGCGCCGCGGGCTTTCGTGATTGAACAGGATGCCGTTGGAGGCGTGCATCCCGTATGCCTCGCGGTAGTTCACCACTTGATAGAAGCCAAAGACCTTGGCGCAGGCATAGGGGCTGCAGGGGCGAAACGGCGTGGTTTCGCGCTGAGGAATTTCCCCGGCATTGCCGAACATTTCCGAGCTCGACGCCTGATAAAACCGGATTGTCTGCAGCCCGCCGACGTTGCGGATGGCTTCGAGAAAACGCAGCGTCCCCAACGCACCAATGTCGGCTGTGTATACCGGCTCGTCGAAAGAAATGCGCACGTGGCTTTGCGAGCCGAGATTATAGACCTCGTTCGGCGCAATCACCTCGATCAGCTTTTCCAATCGGCTGCCGTCGGAAAGATCGCCATAGTGAAGAAGGAATCTTGAATCCTTCTCATGGATGTCCTTGAAAATATGAGCGATGCGGCCGCTGTTGAAGGACGACGAGCGGCGGATGATGCCGTGAACTTCGTAGCCCTTCTCTAACAGGAGTTCGGCCAGGTAGGACCCGTCCTGGCCGGTAACGCCGGAAATAAGCGCGCGCTTCATTGAAAATAGGCTTTCACGGTTGTCGCGATGTAATCGATATCGTCATCGGTCATGTCGGGATGGCTGCCCCAATACAGCCCGCAATCCATGACGCGGTTGGCGCCGGCCAGCTCGCCGCTGGTTTTGTAGCAAAAATGCGCAAGCGCCGGCTGCCGCGTCAAGTTTCCGCAGATTACCGGCCGCGTTTCGATGCCGGCCCTTTCGAGGTGCTTGACCAGGCCATCCCGCACATCGCGGGCGGGGCAAAGAACGGTATAGCCGAAAGGAGCCGGCGTGACCCGCGGATCGTGCCGGATTAGCAAAAGCTGCCCCGACTGATCGAGCGTGGCCAGCTCCCGGTCCAGCCGCTGCGCGATGCGGCGCCGGCTCTCGTTGAATCCGGCAAGCCGCTCCAACTGGCGCAACCCGATGGCAGCATTGATTTCCATCGGCCGCAGATTGAACCCGCTCGTGATAAACAAAAAGCGCCCATCCATATCCGGATAGCGCGACGCCACCGCGTCAGGATCGTCCATATTACGGGTCCAGCCATGGGCCCGCATGACGCGCAACAGTTCCGCCAGCCGCCCGTCATCGGTCACCACCATGCCGCCTTCGATGGTCGTGATGTGATGGGAAAAATAGAAGCTGAAGCTGGCGGCATGGCCGAACGATCCGACGCACTTGCCGTCCCACAAAACGCCGAGCGATTCGCAGGTATCCTCGAAAAGCCACAGGCCGTGCCGCTCGGCAGCCGATTGGACGTCGGTCATGCTGACCGCACCGCCGAGCACATGGACGACGACGATCGCGGACGTCTTCGGGGTGATCGCAGCCTCGATGGCATCCGGCTGCATCTGCAGCGTGCGCGGATCGCAATCGACGAAAACCGGCGTCGCGCCGATCTGCAGCACCGGCCAAATGGTCGTCGACCAAGTGAGCGCCGGCACGATAATCTCTGAGCCCGGCGCGATCCGTGGCGGCAATCCGTTGCCCGCCGGCACCAGCGGATTGGCGAGCGCGAACATCGCCAGCAGATTGGCCGACGATCCGGAATTGACCATCACGGCATGTTCGACGCCGAGGTATTCCGCGAACGCGCGCTCGAATGCAAGGCAGCGCTCGCCCATCGTGAGGCGGCCGGAATCGAGCACCGCTTTCGCCGCCTCGATCTCCTCGCGGCCAAGCATGTTCTTGTTGAGCGGAATGCGGGCCATGGAGGCGTCTTTGATCTTCGGATCCAGGTCAATACGCACGCCGCCAGACCGAAAATCAGAGCCTTGTCTCGCCGTCTTTCGTGACAACGTGCGCGTAGGGCATGGGGAATAACAGCTTTCCGCCTTGGCGCAAATACTCCTGCTCCCTCGCCACGATCTCGTTCTTGAAATACCAGGGCAGCACCAGCATGCACGAAGGCCGCAGCTCGCGCGCCCGTTCCTCAGAAATCAGCTCAAAATCGGTGCCAAGCGTGCGCAAGCCGACCTTGTCG
>CAYLMY010000015.1:0-3515 GCA_964384635.1 uncultured Undibacter sp. | reverse complement strand
TAGAAATTCATGTTGGTCAGCATCAACGCCAGATAGCTCAGTTGAATGCACCAGACGCCGTCCGGCGCCAGGATCGACTTCACATCGGCGGTAAAGCTGTTCGGGTCGGCAAGATCGTAGAACATGGCGTTGCAGCCGACTGCTTTCGCCTTTTCACCCTTGAAGCGTTCCTGAAACGGCTTGGCCGAGAAATAGTCGTTGATGACGATGATCGAGGGGTCGACGCCGGACCAATCGATATTGCGCGCCGGCTCATAGCCGACGCGCCGCAGACGGGATGGATAAAATCCAAGCGTCGTACAATCGTTGGCGCCGATGTCGATGACGATGTCGTTCGGCTCAAGGGCGACGCGGCCGCAGGTGTCGCGTATGACATCGTTGAGGTCGTTTCGCATCATGTCGCTGGTGGCCGAACGATAGAAATAACGGCGATAGAGCAGGTCGGCCTCGACCTCCTCGCGCAGCTGCAACAGCCCGCAACCGTCTGGGTTGCGCGCGCGATCGCACAGCGTCATGGTGAGCGGCACCTGGATCTTGGCAAGCTCCCCCTCCTCCGCGTTGTCGCGCGTGAAGGTCGGGGAGAGGAATTGGGGCGCGATTGAAATGACGTCAGTGAGCGCCTCAGAGCCGCAGAGCTTGCAGCGTTGCAGCAGCTTGTAGGGCTTGCGTAGCGCTTTCGATGCTTCCGCCACCACCATGATCTCTACTCTCAACCCGGCGAAAATGTCACGAAATCTCTAACGATCAGGGCCGTGATCTCCAAGCCCGTTTTGAACGGACGCATTTTTCGTACCCCCCCGATGCGCGCCGGCTCACGCGCCGGAATTTCCGCAACGCGCATCTTGGCGCGAGCAAAGCGGATGGAGCTTTGGCAAGGCCAGCTCAAGCCGCGCGCGTCAAATCCAAGCCGAAGGGCCTTGTCGCGCCGGAAAGCCCTGAATCCGACCAACACGTCCGTGTACCGCGACCGGAACAGCACATTCACAATGGCGGTGAACAGCTTGTTGCCGAAGGCGGTCAGCCGGTCGTCGTCGTCGCTTTGCGTGCCGCCGAGATAGCGCGACGCGATGACGAGGTCGTAGCCTTCACGCATCTTCGCAATAATGCGCGGAATGTCTTCCGGCAGCGCATTCCCATCGGGCGTAAACTCAACCACAATATCGCCGCGCGCGACCTGCAAGCCCTGCGACATGCCTTGGCCATAACCGCGGGCGGATTGCGACTCCACGCGGATACCCCGGCTCTGCATGAACTCAACGGTGCCGTCGGTCGATCCGCCGTCAATTGCGATAATTTCGTCGACCCATTCGCGCCGAATTTGCGGGATGATGACCTTGACTGCTTCAATCTCATTCAACATCGGGAGCAACAGCGTGCTCGTGAGTCGGTCCGTCACGCCGCACTTCCCTGCGCCGCACTATTCTTGGTGTACCAATCGTAAGTCAGCCTAAGTCCTTCCGGTATTTTCACCTTCGCCCGCCAGCCGAGCCGAGCCGCGCGGCTGACGTCCATCAGCTTGCGCGGCATGCCGTCAGGCTTGGAAGAGTCGAAGACGATTTTTCCCGGATAGCCGACGATGTCCTTGATGAGGCCGGCGAGATCGCCGATCGCGATGTCCTCGCCCAAACCCACATTGACGAAGCCGCCAATATCCTTGGCCTGCACGTTGAGCATGAAATGCAGCATGGCGTCGACCAGATCGGTAACGAACAGCAGCTCGCGCCGCGTCGCGCCGCTGCCCCAAACTTCGACAGCCGGCGCGCCGGCGAGCTTGGCGCGATGAAACTTGTAGATGAGCGCCGAGACGACATGCGAGCGCTCCGGCTCGAAATGATCGCCATAGCCGTAGAGGTTGCACGGCATCAGATTGAGAAAATTCGTGCCGTACTGCGCGTTGGAGTATTCGCACAGCTTCATCGCCGCGACCTTGGCGATGGCATAGCCTTCATTGGTCGGCTCGAAAGGACCCGTGAGGATCAAATCCTCGCGCATCGGCTGCGGACAGTCGCGCGGATAAACACACGAGCTGCTGAGGAAGACGAGCTTGCTCACACCCGCCGATCGGGCGGCGTTCACGCCGTTCACGGCGATCATCAGGTTCTCGTATAAAAACTCGACGGGATAGCTGACGCTGGCACCGATGCCCCCGATATGCCCGGCCAGATGAAAGACGTAGTCGATGCGATGCTCGGCAAAATAGCGTTGCGTCGCCGCCTGGTCGCGCAAGTCAAGCTGCTTCGAGCTCGGCGCCAACACCGCGGCGTAGCCGTCGGCGCGCAGCCGCGCCAGCAGCGCGCGTCCGACCATGCCGCTGCCGCCGGTGACGAGAATATGAGAGGTTTTTTCCATGCAGATTGAGCTAGTTACCATCGGCGCCGAAGTCGGTCAACGCGGGCCAGAGTTTGCGTGCGATCGTCGGTTTACCGGCCAACTGCCGCATCGGACAACGGCTGGCGCTCGTGTCCCAATAGCCGGTCATAGATCGCCAGCATTTCAGTGCCGACCCGTTCACTGGAAAATTCGCGCGCCACAATGGCCCGCCCTTGCGTGGCGAAGCGGCGGCGCAATTCTGCATCGTGCGCAAGTCGTGCGATCGCTTGCGCCAACGCGGCGGCATCGTCCACCGGCACCAACAGCGCATTGATGTTTTCGCGGGCGATCTCGCGGCAGCCGGGAACGTCGGTCGCCACGATCGGGCGGCCAAAAGCGGCCGCCTCGAGCAGGCTTTTGGGCAGGCCTTCGCGCCGCGACGGCAACACCGCGATATGCGCCCTGCTCCAGACATCCCGGATATCGGTAACCTGGCCGAGGAATTCCACGCCCGCCCGCCGGCGCCAGCGCTCGATCCGGCTTTCCGAGAATGACGCCGGGTTGGCCGGGTCGCGCTCGCCGGCAATGAGAAGGCGGATATCTTCGCCACGCTTCACCAGCAGATCGTGCGCTTCCATCAAGACGCCCAATCCCTTGTCGTCGAGCAGCCGGCCGACGAAGGCGGCGGTCACTGGTGCGGCCGGTTCCGGTAAAGGCGTAAGCCGATCGATGTCAACGCCGGAGCCGGGAACGAGAAAAATGCGGTCGCTGGAAATCCCGAGCGCCTCCATCACGGCCCGGTCGTCCGGATTTTGCACCAGCACCGCCGACCGTGCATGGCCAAGCAGGAAACGGACGACCGGCGCCAGAACCAGGCTCAAGAAACGCCCCTTTAGGGTGCCGGAGGTAAATCCATAGCCGAGCCCGGCCAGCGCATTGATGCGGACAATCGGCAGGCCCGCGGCCGCCAGTGACCCGATCAAGGCGGGCTGCAAGGCCACGTGGTGCACCAGACTCGGCGCCAGGTCTTGGTAGAGACGACGTACCTCGCGGACAATGGAGATAAGGTCGATCGGATTGAAGCTGCCGCGGCGCCAGGCCAAGGGATGCAACGCAAATCCGTGCTCGCGAATGGCGCCACCGCCATTTTGCACGCGCGTCGCGACATGGACGTCATAGCCCGCACGCTTGGCCGCCAGCGCCAT
>CAYLMY010000014.1:8907-28754 GCA_964384635.1 uncultured Undibacter sp. | reverse complement strand
GCGCGACATCATGCCCGCCTTCGCCAGCGAGCCGGCAGCCGCTGCGGAATGAGATTTTTCGTGATGAGCAAAGAAACGAGCCCGTTGTATCATGCGAGCCCTGAAGAACTGCGCGCAATCGATGAGGCGCTTGCTGCTGTTGCGCGCGGGGAAATCGCGGGCGACGAGGAAGTCGAGGCCGTTTTTGCGAAGTATCGAATTTCCAGACGTCATCACCGGGCTTGTCCCGGTGATCCCAATTAGGGTGGCAAGACAGGGCCGATTGAATCGAGATAGCCGGGACAAGCCCGGCCATGACGGCTGACATGACCGACACGCTCAAACCTCGCGACGCCAAGGAAGTCGAAGACATCGTGCGCTGGGCGCTCGGCGAGGAGAAAGCTTTGGAGATCGTCGGCCAGGGCTCCAAGCGCGCCATCGGGCGGCCGAGCCAGACCGATCTCACGCTCGATATGAGCGGCCTGACCGGCGTCACGCTCTACGAGCCGGCGGAACTGGTGCTGTCGGCACGCGCCGGCACGCCGCTTGCCGAGATCGAAGCGTTGCTTGATGAGAACAACCAGCAGCTCGGCTTTGAGCCGCTCGACTACGGCCCGCTGCTCGGCGGCGAACCGGGGAGGGGCACGATCGGCGGTGTGATCGCGGCCAACCTGTCCGGTCCGCGCCGGGTGAAGGCGGGGGCCGCGCGCGATCATTTCCTCGGCGTCACGGCGGTCACCGGCCGCGGCGACACCATCAAGTCCGGCGGCCGCGTGGTCAAGAACGTTACCGGCTACGACCTGTGCAAGCTGTTCGCCGGCTCCTGGGGCACGCTGGCCGCGATGACCGATATTACAGTGAAAGTCCTGCCGAAGGCGGAAACGGAAGCGAGTGTGCTGGTCCAGGGGCTCGACGATGCGCGCGCCTGCGCGGCCATGGCCACCGCCATGGGCTCACCCTTCGACGTGTCCGGCGCCGCCCATCTGCCCGATCATGTCGCCTCCTGGTTCGACGGACTGCCGAAGGCGGAAGCGACCACCGCGCTGCGATTGGAAGGCCACGCGCCCTCGGTCGCCCACCGCAAGGATACGCTGGCCGCCCTCATGAAGCCGTTCGGGCCTGTCGCGATTCTCGATGAGGAACCATCGCGCGCGCTGTGGCGCAGCGTCCGGCAAGTCAAGCCGTTTGCGGGTGCCGCCGCGCGCGAGCGGCCGCTGTGGCGCATTTCTACTGCCCCGGCGCGCGGCCACGAGCTGTTGGCGGCAATCACGCCGGCGGCGCAGATGTTCTACGACTGGGCCGGCGGTCTGATCTGGGTGGCGATGCCGTTCGCCGAGGAACCCGACGCCGCCGCCGTGCGCGGCGCCGTCGCCGAAATCGGCGGCCATGCCACGCTCGTGCGCGCGCCGGCCGCGTTGCGCGCCGCGCTCGACGTGTTCGCGCCCGAGCCGGCCGGCTTGGCGGCGTTGAGCAAGCGGGTGAAGGAGAGCTTCGATCCCAAGGGCGTGCTCAATCCCGGCCGCATGTGGGCGGGGGTGTGATCGATGCAAACCAATTTCACTTTGGCGCAGCTCGCCGATCCGCAGATCGCGGAATCGGAACAAATACTGCGCGCCTGCGTGCATTGCGGTTTCTGCACGGCCACCTGCCCGACCTATGTGCTGCTCGGCGACGAGCTCGATAGCCCGCGCGGGCGCATCTACCTGATCAAGGAGATGATTGAGCAGGGCAGTCCTGCCACCGGCGACGTGGTCAAGCATATCGATCGCTGTCTTACCTGCATGGCCTGCATGACGACCTGTCCGTCGGGCGTCTATTACCTGCATCTCGTCGACCACGCCCGCGAGCACATCGAGAAAACCTACAAGCGCCCGCTTGCCGACCGTGCGCTACGCGCGCTGCTGGCGCGCGTGCTGACCGACCCCGGCCTGTTCCGGCTGGCGGTGGTGGGCGGCATTGTCGGCCGGCCCTTCGCGCCGCTGTTGCGCGCGCTGGGCTTGCGGCGAATGGCCGCCATGCTGACGCTCACCCCGCGCCGCAAGCCGGCGCCGCCGATCGAGCGCACCGGCAAGGTCCATGCCGCGCAAGGCCCCCGCCAGGGCCGGGTGGCACTTTTGTCCGGCTGCATCAACCCAGTGCTGGCGCCGTCAACCGACGAGGCTGCCATCCGCCTGCTCACCCGCCACGGCGTCGAGGTGGTGGTGGCGCAAGGGGAAGGCTGCTGCGGCTCGCTCGTCCATCACATGGGACATGAGGATCAGGCGCTGGCGCAGGCGCGCAACAATATCGACGCCTGGACCCGCGAGATCGAAGCGGGCGGGCTCGACGCCATTCTCACCACCGTCTCCGGCTGCGGGATCACCATCAAGGATTACGGCTTCATGCTGCGGACCGACGCGGCCTATGCGGAGAAGGCGGCGGTGATTGCCAAGCTCGCCAAGGACGTCAGCGAATATCTGGCTACGCTCAAATTGCAGGCGGGGGCGGTGCCGGAAGGCATCACGGTCGCCTATCACGCCGCCTGCTCCCTCCAGCACGGACAAAAAGTCACGCGTGAACCGAAAGAATTGCTTTCCAACTGCGGCTTCATCGTCAAAGATGTACCGGAAGGACATTTGTGTTGTGGCTCGGCCGGCACTTACAACATTTTGCAACCGGCATTGGCGGAGCGGTTACGCGACCGCAAGGTTGCCAATATCGAACGGCTCGAGCCGGATGTGATCGCGGCCGGCAATATCGGCTGCCTGACACAGATTGGCTCTGGTACGAGCATTCCGGTCGTTCATACCGTCGAGCTCATCGACTGGGCGACCGGCGGGCCGATGCCGGCGGTGCTGCGGGAAAAGGCGGGTCTTGAGCCCGCCGCTGCGGCGGCGGAGTAGGGGAAACAGGCTGCGGCAAGATGCCGTAGCGAATGTGTTGGCGAGATTTGGTTGAACCGATCGGGAGGATGATCATGGCGAAATCAAAGAAGCGGAAGAAGGCGAAGACGAAGAAATCGAAAGCGAAGCGCGCTGCCCCGGCGCGCAAAAAAAAGAAGAAGGGGATGAAGAAGGCGGCCCGCAAAGCGGCCAAGAAGACGAAAAAGAGGAAGGCGGCGAAGAAGCGCGCGGCGCCCAAGCCCGCACCGCGGCCTGCGCCGGCGCCTATGGCACCGGCGCCCGAGCCGGCGCCGTCACCCTTCGGCGGCACGTTCGGCGGCCTGTTCGGCGGACGGACGAATGAAGGTCAGTAGGCTGAAAAAGAAACGGCGGACCGGCGCCGGCAAGGCAGCCGCCCGCAAGGCCAAGCGCAAAGTCTCCAAACCCCGCCGGGCGCGCCGCAAGGCCGCAGCCCGGCGGACGGCTGCGAGCGCCAAGCGTGCCGCCGCGCCTAAGACGAAAGCAAAGGCCAAGACCGTTCGCATGCCGACCGTGACCACCGCAGTCGCCGGCGTCATTGTGCGCGGCCGCATCGGCCCGCGCTACGGCGAAATTCTCACCCTCGACGCGCTCGCCTTCCTGGGCGAGCTGCACCGCCGCTTCGACGGCAAGCGCCGCGAGCTGTTGGCCGCGCGCGCCGAACGGCAGAAGCGCTTCGACGCCGGAGTGCTGCCGGACTTTCCGCCCGAGACCAAGTATATCCGCGACGACGATTCCTGGCGGGTGGCGCCGATCCCGCCCGATCTCACCGACCGGCGCGTGGAGATCACCGGTCCGGTCGACCGCAAGATGATCGTCAACGCGCTCAATTCCGGCGCCACCCACTACATGGCCGATTTCGAAGACGCCAATTCGCCGACCTGGGCGAACAATCTCGAGGGCCAGATCAATCTGAAAGACCGCTGGGCGGGAAAGATCGATTTCACCGATCCCGCTACCCGAAAGCGCTACGCGGTTCGCGCTAATCCCGCGGTGCTGATCGTGCGCCCGCGCGGCTGGCATCTGCCGGAAGCGCATTTGACCGTCGACGGCGCTGCCGTTGCGGGCGCGCTGTTCGACTTCGGGCTTTACATCTTCCACAACGCCAGGGCGCTGCTGGCGCAAGGCACCGGTCCCTATTTCTATCTGCCCAAGCTCGAAAACGCCCGCGAGGCGCGGCTGTGGAACGACGTGTTCTTGTTCGCGCAAGAGCAGCTCGGTCTGCCGGCACGCTGCATCAAGGCCACCGTGCTGATCGAAACGCTGCCGGCCGCTTTCGAGATGGACGAAATTCTCTGGGAGCTGCGCGAGCACATCGCCGGCATGAATGCCGGGCGCTGGGACTACATCTTCTCTTTCATCAAGACCTTCGCCAAGAGCAACGATCCGCGCTTCGTCCTGCCCGACCGCTCGCAGGTGGTGATGGGCGAGGCCTTCCTCGGCGCCTATGCCGCGATCCTGGTGCGCACCTGCCATCGCCGCGGCGCCTTTGCCATGGGCGGCATGGCGGCGCAGATCCCGATCAAGAACGATCCCGCGGCCAATGCCGCGGCCTTCGCCAAGGTACGCGCCGACAAGGAACGCGAGGTGCGCGACGGTTATGACGGCACCTGGGTGGCACATCCCGACCTCGTGCCGGTGGCCAAGGAAGTGTTCGACCGCATGATGCCGCAGCCCAACCAGGTCAGCCGCGTGCGTCTGCATGTCAACGTGCTGCGCGACGATCTCTTGAAAATCCACCAAGGCAGCAAGACCGAATCAGGCTTCCGCCTCAATATCAGGGTCGGCGTGCAATATATCGAGGCTTGGCTGGGCGGGCGCGGCGCGGTGCCGATCTACAATCTGATGGAAGACGCCGCGACCGCCGAGATTTCGCGCGCGCAGATCTGGCAATGGATCAAATACGGCGCCGAGCTCGAGGGCGGCGTAAAGGCGACCCGCGAATTCTTCGAGCGCGCGCTGCGCGAAGAGATGCAGGTGGTCAAGCGCGAGGTGGGTGCTGCCCGCTACGCGCGCGGACGCTTTCCCGCCGCGATTAAATTATTCCGCGACCTGTCGCTCTCGGCCGAATTCGTGCCCTTCCTCACCACGCCGGCCTATGAATTGATCGTCTGAACGCAGCGCAAAACATAATCAAAATATTGCATATGATTGCGCGCGGCTCTCCCGATTGCATCGCTGTGTCCAGCCGCATAGCATGCGGGCCACGAGGGGAATGGCCGATGCCGGAACTCTCTCGGATTTCAACAGCGCGAAACGTCATCACAGTTGAGAGGGAGTAATTGCCTATGCCGGCGTACAAAATCCTGCTCATGGGCGCGTCTTATGGATCGCTGCTCGCTTCCAAATTGCTGTTCGGCGGCCACTCGATCCATCTCGTCTGCCTGCCGGCGGAAGCCGATTTGATCAATGCGGAAGGCTTCAAGGTTCGCCTGCCGGTGCGCGGGCGCAGCGAGCCAGTGCTGCTGAAATCGCGCAAGCTGCCCGGCAAGGTGACGGCCGGCCCCGCGGCCGGCGTCAATCCGAAGGATTACGACCTCATCGGCCTCTGCATGCAGGAGCCGCAATATCGCTCGCCCGGCGTGCGCGAACTGCTCGATGCAGTCGGCAAGTCGCATGTGCCCTGCATGTCGATCATGAATATGCCGCCGCTGCCTTATGTGATGCGCATTCCCGGCCTCGATTACGAAGCCCTGAAGCCCGCTTATACCGATCCGACGGTATGGGATTCGTTCGATCCCAAATTGATCACGCTCAACAGCCCGGACCCGCAGGCGATTCGCCCACCTGACGGAAAAGCCAATGAGCTTTTGGTGACCCTGCCGACGAACTTCAAATGCGCGAGGTTCGAAGACGACAAGAACACCGCGATCCTGCGCCAGCTGGAAAAAGACGTGGACGCCGCGCGCTTCGAGGCGCCGGAAGGCAAGATCGAATTACCCGTGAAGCTGAAGATTTACGACTCGATTTTCGTGCCGCTCGCCAAATGGGCAATGCTGCTGGCCGGCAATTACCGCTGCATCACCAAGGACGGCATGCGCACCGCCAAGGAAGCGGTGCATGCCAATCTCGAAGAGTCGCGCTCGGTCTACAATTTCGTGTTCGATCTTTGCGTCAAGCTCGGCGCCAAGCCGGGCGACCTGGTGCCGTTTGAGAAATATGCCGCCGCCGCGCAAAGCCTCACGCGTCCGGCCTCGGCCGCGCGCGCGCTCTATAACGGCGCGCCCAATATCGAGCGCGCCGACAAGTTGGTGCAGCTCATCGCCAAGCAGAAGGGCATGAGCAACCCGGTGGTCGATGCCACCGTGGCGCTGGTCGACGAGATGCTCGCCGCCAACCGCAAGAAGGCGGCCGCCTGACCGGCCGCGCCTAATTCTGGCCCCGCCTTACGGGCCGCGTGCGCCCGCCGGCATAGCCGGCGGGCGTTCGTTTGCATACAAACTGCCCAGCGTAAGGTGGACCGCGCTTGTGTGGAAAACGTCGGATTCTGCTCCGAAAACTTTCGCCATTCGCCAGCGGGATAGCGTTTTTCTCACGAAAATTGTGACATCAACGCCACAGTCCTTTTCTTTGTTATTGGCAAAAGGCCGATTCGCCCAAAAAGGCAGCAACTGCCGCCGTTTTCGCCTTGCTGCAACGCGTCATCAAGAGTGTAGATTTTGCTCCAATGCGCGTCCTGGTGCATGCGGCGTCGATCACAGCGGTTTTGACGGGTTTTTGTATGTAAGGGTGACGCGAAAATTTGTATCGGCTGGTTAAGTCGATCAAACCGAAAAGGGGCAGGGTCAGATGAAGAAAGTTGTTTTGTCGATGGTCGCGGCGCTTGCCGTAGCGGCGAGTGCGGCACCTGCGTTTGCGGCGGATATGGCGGTTAAGGCACCTAAAGCTGCGCCGCCGCCGCCGTATATGTTGGACATCGCCGTGGGTGGCGTCGTGATGTCCGACTATCTCTTCCGCGGCATTTCGCAGTCGGATAAGGGCCCGTCGGGTGGCGCCTATTTCGAGCCTGATCTCACCACGCCGATCGGCACGTTCTATGCCGGTATCGCGGGCCTCGCCATCAGTTGGCCGAGCAACCCCGCTACCTACGGCTTCACCGATCCGGACGCGGAAATCGATTTCTACGGCGGCTGGCGCAATTCGTGGGGCCCACTCTCGCTCGACTTGGGCTTGATCTACTATTACTACCCGAGCGAAAGCTTCAACGGCTTCACCAACTCCAGCGACTTCTATGAAATCTACGGCAAGGTGGGCTACGACTTCGGGTATGGCTTCAGCGTCGGCGCCAATGTCTACTACACGCCCGATCTGCTGCACTATAGCGAGACGTTCGCCGGGGCCGGCCTGACCGTCAGCAAGCCGGACGCGATCTATTATTCGGGCACCGCGGCTTTCGAGTTTCCGCAGAAAGTCTGGGACATCACCACGACGCTCTCGGGCGAATTGGGCTACTGGGATATCGCCACCAGCGGCTTCGTCCTCGCCGGCGGGACAGCCAATCCGAGCTACACCTACTGGAACGTTGGCATCGCTTTCGCGTACAAGGCCTTGACGCTCGATCTGCGCTATCATGGCACCGATCAGAACGCTCAGGATTGCGCCAACTTCCTGGTGGTCGCCTTGGGGAACCAGTCGAACAGCTGGTGTGACGATCGCTTCGTCGCCTCGCTCAAGTTCGATACCTCCGTGGGTATCGGCCACTAAACGACTTCCGAACGTAACTCTGCTCTTGAGGCGGCGGCTGCCAACAGCCGCCGCCTCTTCTTTTGCGAAATCCCGCCAAAGGATCAACGACCGCTAACCGGCGGGCGCCAGGCTTGCTTCGCGCAGCCAGGTGCGGTCGCCTTCGCGGACCAAGGCCAGCCGGCGGCGGTGGAAGGCGGCAAGCGTCGCGCGGTGACCGATCGACACGATGGTGGCGGCGGCAAGCCGATGCTCGAGCAGATGGTAGAGCGCGGCCTCGGTCTCCTCATCGAGCGAGGCGGTGGCCTCGTCCAGAAACAAATAGTCGGGCGCCTGCAAGATCGCGCGCGCGATACCGAGCCGCTGCTGCTCGCCGGGCGACAGTATCCGGTTCCAATGGGCTTCCTCCTCGATGCGGGCGGCCAAGTCCGGCAAGCCGACCGCCGCGATCAGTGCGGCGACCTGGCCGGCGTCGAAGCTTCCGGGCTCCGCCGGATAGGCGACCGCGGCGGCCAAGGGCGCGATCGGAAAATAGGGCCGCTGTGGCAGGATCATCACGCGGGCGCCCTTCGGTACTTGAATTGTGCCTTCACCAAACGGCCAGACGCCGGCCAGCGCGCGGAACAGCGTGGACTTGCCGGCGCCGGAGGGGCCGCTGACCAGCACCCGCTCGCCCAGCTTGATCGAGATGTCGCTGGCATTGAGCAGCGGCACGCCGTTCGGCAGCCGCACGGCGAGATCATGAAGCGTGACGGCGGCAGCCTTGCCGGGCTCAAGCGCGATCACCGGCGGCGCCACCGCGACCGCGCGCGCGGCCGCCACCGATTGGTCGAAACCGGACAAGCGTTCGATCACCGCGCGCCACTCCGCGAGATTCCGGTAGATGCTCACGAACACCGACAGCGCGCCCTGCACTCGTCCGAATGCGTTGGCCGTCTGCATCAGGCCGCCGAGCTGGATGATGCCGCCGAAATAGGCCGGGCTGACCATGATGAACGGGAACACCAGTGAGGCCTGCTCGTAGCCGGCGGTGAAGAAGGTGAGCTTCTTCTGCCGGGTCATGATGGCGTACCAATTGGCCACCACATTGCCGAAGCGCATCAGCAAACGGTCGCGCTCGGCCGGTTCGCCTTCGAGCAGGGCGATCTGTTCGGAATTTTCGCGCACCCGCACCAGGTTGAAGCGGAAATCGGCTTCGTAGCGCTGCTGCTGGAAATTGAGCGCGATCAGCGCGCGGCCGATCAGATGGGTCAGCGCGGTGCCGATGACCGCATAGATCAACGCCGCCCACAATAAATAGCCCGGAATGTTGAACGCCACGCCGAACAGATGCAAAGGCGCCGCCGCCGACAGCGACCACAGGATGATCATGAAGGAAAACAGCGTGACGCAGGAGTTAAGCAATTGCAGCCCGATATTGAGCGTGAGGTCGATGAATTGGCGGATGTCCTCGGAGATACGCTGGTCCGGGTTGTCGGCGGCGTCGCCCAGGAGCTGCATGCGGTAGTGGTTGGCGCCTTCGAGCCAGTGATCGAGATAAGTCGCGGTCAGCCAGCGCCGCCAGCGGATCTGCAGCCATTGATTGAGATAGAGCTGATAGACCGCGAGCAGGATGAAGGCGGTGGCCAGCACGCAGAAATAGCCGAGTTGATAGATGAAGGCGTCCCAGTTCCGATTCTGCAAGGCGTTGTAGAAGGTGTTGTTCCACTCGTTGAGTAGAACCGTGAGCCCGACGATCGACAGTTCGATGGCGATCACTGCCGCCAGCAGCACGAGGCCGGGCCCGCGCTCCTCGGAGCGGAAGTAAGGGCTGGCAATTCGCCACACGGTGGCGAGCGTCGAGAATATGCCTCTCACGGGAGCAGGCTCCTATTGCGACGAAAAAACAGGGCGGTACGCGCCGGGTATCAACTAATGGCTAATGCGCATGGATTCGGTTCTATTTTGCACGGATTCGCGTATAAAAAAGGGCTCTAAGGGCTCCCAATCGCTGCCCAATGTTGCTTCCGGTCGCCACACCCCGTACGATTGTGTACCAAGGGTTGCCTGACCCGGACTAAAAACGCCGGGTCTGGAATTAAGACCCGGCAAGAACTGTTCATCTGAAGAACGATCCAAGGGAGGGTAAGAGAAATGCCTAAAGACAAGCTGTCTACAGTTGCGACCCGCCGCAAATTCCTGGGCGGAGCCGCCGTCGCGGGTGCGGCGACGATTGCAATGCCGCAGGTCTCGCGGGCCCAGACCGTAACCCTGAAGATGCAGAGTTCCTGGGGCCCCAAAGCTATCTTCCAGGATATGGCCCGGGAATATACCGACCGCGCCCAGGCGATGGCCGGCGGCCGGCTGAAAATCGATCTTCTTGCTTCAGGCGCCGTGGTGAAGGCGTTCCAGGTACAGGATGCCTGCCACAAGGGCGTTCTGGACGGCGCGCATACCGTGTGCGCGTACTGGTACGGCAAGAACAAAGCCGCGTCGCTGTTCGGCACCGGTCCGGTGTTCGGCTGCAACGCGGTCCAGACGCTGGCCTGGATTCAGAACCCTGGCACAAACGGTGGCGGCAAGGACCTGTATCGCGAGCTCGTGCAGAAAATCCTAAAGCTCAATCTCGTCGGCTTCTTCGCGATGCCGATGCCGACCCAGCCGCTCGGTTGGTTCAATGAGCAGATCAAGAGCGCCGCCCAGATGAAGGGCCTCAAGTACCGCACCGTCGGTCTTGCGACCGACATCATGCAGGGCATGGGCGTCAAGGTGACCCAGCTTCCGGGCGGCGAAATCGTGCCGGCTCTGGAGCGCGGCGTGATCGAGGCGTTCGAGTTCAACAACCCGACATCGGACCGCGAGTTCGGCGCGCAAGACGTGCGCAAGGTCTACATGATGGGTTCGTACCATCAGGCGGCCGAGTTCTTCGAGATCATCTTCAACAAGGACAAGTTCGACTCGCTGCCGAAAGAGCACCAGGCGATCCTTGAATATGCCGCCGAGGCCGCCAGCACGGCCAACTACGCTCTGGCGATGGACAGGTACTCGAAGGATCTGCAGACGCTGATCAATAAGGATGGCGTCAAGGTGTACCGCACGCCCTCGTCCGTCATGGCGGCCCAGTTGGATTCCTGGGACAAAGTGCTCGCCAACCTCAACAAGGACCCCTTCTTCAAGAAGGTGGTCGACAGTCAGAAAGCGTGGTCGGCGCGGGTCGCGTACTACAACCTGTTCAACGACGCCGACTACAAGCTCGCTTTCAAGCACTACTTCCCGGGCAAGATCACGTTCTGAACGAAGCTATCGGGAGAAAAATGTGGGACGGCATCGCAAGGATGCCGTCCCACGGTGTTGTCGTGGGGCGCGCACCAATCTGGAGTGAGGGGTGTTAACGTATATTCGTGTGGTCGATCAGATCACCTCGTGGGCCGGCAAGGTCTTCGCGTGGTGCATCATGATCATGACATTCGGCACTGCCTACGAGGTGTTTGTCCGCTATCTGTTGCGGGATCCGACGTCGTGGGCATTCGATCTCAGCTATATCATGTACGGCACGCTGTTCATGATGGCGGGCGCTTACACGCTGTCGCGTGGCGGTCATGTGCGCGGCGACGTTATCTATCGGCTTTGGAAGCCGAAGACGCAGGCCAGGGTCGAGTTCGTCCTTTATCTCTTTTTCTTCTTTCCCGGCATTCTTGCCCTGATCTACGCCGGAGGTGACTACGCGCTCGAGTCATGGAGCTATAACTACGGCATGGGCGAGGTCGCCATTTCCAGTCCGGCCGGTGTGCCGGTATCGCAATTCAAGACCGTCATGCCCGTCGCCGGTATGCTTCTACTCATTCAGGGCGTGGCGCAGGTCTTCCGCTGCATCATCTGCATGCGGACCGGTGAATGGCCTGCTCACGCCGAGGATGTCGAGGAAATGGAGACCGTATTGCTGCACCAGCAAATGGACGAAGAACAAATCAAAAAAGAGCTCGGGCTGGCGCAAGGGGACTCGAAATGACCGATCCCCAAATTGCAGTTTTCATGCTGGGGATCTTTATCTTTACGATTCTACTCGGATTCCCGATTGCATTTACGCTGGTGGCGATGGGTGTCGGCTTTGGCTACTACGCCTATTTCGACGCCGAGCGCATGCACTCTCTGTTCGACAACCGCATCTTCGATCTGCTGGTCAACCAGACCTATTCGGTGATGGCGAACGACGTGCTGACCGCGGTGCCGCTATTCTTGTTCATGGGATATATCGTCGAACGCGCCAATATCGTCGATCGTTTGTTCCATACGCTGTACATCGCCTCTCGACGCATGCCGGGATCGATGGCGATCGCCGCGCTTGCGACCTGCGCCATGTTTGCCACCGCTACCGGTATTATCGGCGCGGTGGTGACCTTGATGGGGCTGCTCGCCTTTCCGGCGATGCTCAAGGCGCGTTACGACATCAGTTTCGCGGCCGGCGTTATCTGCGCCGGCGGCTGCCTCGGCATCCTGATTCCGCCCAGCATCATGCTGATCGTCTATTCGGCTACGTCCAACGTGTCCGTGGTCAAGCTCTATGCCGGCGCCATTCTGCCCGGCTTCATGCTTGCGGGATTGTACATCATCTACGTGATCGGCCGGGCCATTCTCAATCCGAGCCTGGCGCCAAAGCCGAGGGCCGAGGACATTCCGGACGTGACCGGCAGGCAAGTGCTGTTCGCGATGATGACCTCGTTTTTCCCGCTGGCCTTTCTGATTTTTGCGGTGCTGGGGTCAATTCTTTTCGGACTGGCGACGCCTTCTGAAGCGGCCTCCATGGGCGCGCTCGGCGGGATGTTCCTTGCTGTCGCCTATCGGCTTGCCGGCATTAAACAAGGACTCGTTAAGCCGGTATGGGAAGGTCAGCCTTGGAGCCAATTGGATGGCTGGTTGTTCTCGCTTGGTTTCGGCGGCATCGCGACGCTGATCATCGCGGTGATTTACGTCGTTCTATACCTGATCGTGGATAATGTCGTGGGCGTGGAACTGGTGAGCGAGCCGGGCTTCCTCATCCGGCCGGGTGCCGGTATCGGTCTCGCAGTCATCATCGCGCTTCTGACGCGGGTTATGCCGGGGCGCGTGCCATTGCTGGGTTGGCTGTGGCCCGAGCGCGACGCTCTGAAGCGCACCTATGCCTATGCGGGCCGCGGCGCCGTGATCGGTTCGTTCTTCGGAATCGTTTATTTACTGTGCTTCACCGTGTTCGGCTTGAACGCGACATTCACCAACCACAAGGTGAATTGGCTCGGGCTCGATATCGGTTTCTTCATTGGCCTCGCCACTTATTTCGCCTGGAAGGTGAATGACCAGGATCGCTTGCGGGAGTCTATTTATCTCACGGTGCGCACATCGGCGATGGTGTGCTGGCTGTTCGTCGGTTCCTGGACCTTCTCGTCGGTCTTCTCCTATTTGGGAGGCGAGCAGCTCATCAAGGAAATCGTGCTGTCGATGGATTTGTCGACGGTGACGTTCCTGTTGATGGCGCAGGTCATCATCTTCTTTCTGGGCTGGCCGCTTGAATGGTCCGAGATCATCATCATCTTCGTGCCCATATTCTTGCCCTTGCTACCGCATTTCAACGTCGACCCGTTGTTCTTCGGAATCCTCGTGGCGCTTAACCTGCAGACCTCGTTCCTGACGCCGCCGATGGCGATGGCGGCCTACTACCTCAAGGGAGTGGCGCCTCCGCACGTCACTTTGGTTCAGATTTTCAAGGGCGTGTTGCCGTTCCTGTCGATGATATTCCTGTCGATGGCGATCTTGTATACCTTCCCGGGCATCGCCATGTGGCTGCCGAACATGGTCTATGGGAAGTAGGGAGTCCGGCTTCGTGGACGCAGTCGTGAACGAGTTCATGCAATTCACCGCCGCCGACGCCGCGCGTCGCATCGAGTCGGGGGAAATCACCTCCGAGCAGTTGGTGAATGCCTGTCTCGACCGGATCGCCGAGCGCGAGGAAACCGTCCAGGCCTGGGCCTTTCTTGATCGCGATTTTGCGCTTGATCAGGCGCGCCGGGCCGACGCCATCCGCGCTGCCGGCGGTCCCGCCGGGCCGCTGCATGGCGTTCCCGTCGGCATCAAGGACATCATCGATACCGAAGACATATTGACGGAAAACGGTTCGCCGGTGTTTGCCGGCCGTCAGCCAAATGCCGACGCCGCTGTCGTGAGTGCGCTCAAGGCTGCCGGCGCGATCATCATGGGCAAGACGGTGACGACCGAGCTTGCCGCCTTTCATCCGGGCAAAACCCGCAACCCGATCAATCCTGAACATACGCCCGGTGGATCGTCGAGCGGTTCGGCGGCCGCCGTTGCCGACGGCATGGTCCCGTTGGCCATCGGCACCCAGACCGGCGGTTCGGTGATCCGCCCGGCGGCCTATTGCGGAATCGTCGGGTTCAAACCGAGTTTCGGGCTGATCTCGCGCACCGGCGTCTTGTCGCAATCGCCGGCGCTCGACACGATTGGTACCTTCTCTCGAACGATCGAAGATGCGGCGCTGCTGGCCGATTGTCTGACGGGTTATGATTCTCGCGACCGGGACATGCGGCCGCGTAGCCGGCCGCGGCTCAGTGAGATCGCCGCCCAAAAGGCGCCGGTCACGCCATTGTTGGCCTACGTCAAGAGCCCGGTATGGGAGCAAGCGGATGCTGTCACCGGCGAAGCCTTCGCCGAGTTGGCGGAGGCGCTTGAAGACGCCTGCGATGAGGTCGATCTGCCGGGGATTTTTGCCAAGGGCTATGACTGGCAGCGGCAAATACATATGGCCGAACTGGCCAAGAGCTACGGACCGCTGGTGGATAGGGCGCCGGACCAGATAAGCGACATCTTGAAGAAGGGGGTCGAAGAAGGGCGAACGATTCTCGCGACCGATTACATTCTCGCCCGCGAGTTTCAGAGCGTTCTCAATGGCGGTCTCGATGAACTGTTCGAGCGTTATGACGCGATCATGACGCCGAGCACCACCGGGCCGGCGCCGAAGGGTTCGCAATCGACCGGCAGCCCGATCTTTTGCGCGCTCTGGACCTATCTGGGCGTCCCCGCCGTAACATTGCCGTTACTGACGGCGGATGGCTTGCCGCTCGGAGTTCAATTGGTCGGTAGGCGCGGAGATGATGGAAGACTGTTGCGCACCGCGCGCTGGCTGGTCGAATGGATGTCGACGCTTGAAGAATAGAGTCCGCGCGATCATGAGGGTCAGATAGTCATGCTGGATAGAATCATCGTCGTGATCGCTTTGCTGGCGCTGGCGGGTTTCACAGGCATTATCGTCGTCTATGTGCATGAGCCGGATTTGACAGTCGTCGTCGTGCTGATGGTCGCCTTTGCCTTCCAGGATTTTTGGATTAGCGTCTTGCGGCCGGGCGCTGCGCAGCCCGCCGCACGCACCGACATCGAGGAGCGGCCTAGCCCTATTTCCGGCAAGCCGCTCGCCGGGCCGGACGAAGGTTACACCCCGCAGCATTAGTTCGGCCGGAGCGCCGTGCCCGAACGTCGAAATCATACCGCTGGTGTTTTGCGCCGGTAAGCTGCGGCCGCCTCAGGATAAATTCTGTTTCAGAAACGCGACGGTGCGGCTCCAGGCCAGATCGGCCGCCGCTTTGTCGTAGCGGCTGCTGGTGTCGTTGTTGAAGCCGTGATTGGCGCCTGGGTAGATGTAGATCGTGAAGCGCTTGTTCGCGGCCTTGAGCGCGGTCTCGTAGGCGGCAATGCCGGCGCCGATGCGCTTGTCGAGCCCGGCATAGTGCAGCAGCAGCGCGGCGTGGATGGATTTGACCGCGTCGGCGAGAGGCTGCTCGCCGTAATAGGCGACCGCGGCCTTGAGATCGGGCGACAGCACCGCCACGCGGTTGACCATGCCGCCGCCCCAGCAGAAGCCGACGACGCCGACCTTGCCGGTCGATTCCGCGTGGTGCTCGAGATACGGCACCGCGGCGGCGATGCGGTGTGCGGTCTCGTCGGCCTTGAGTGTGTAGATCATCTCGCGGCCCTTGTCCTCGTCGGCCGGCGTGCCGCCGAGCGGCGAGAGCATGTCGACGGCAAGGCTGAGGAAGCCTTCGAGCGCGAGCCGCCGCGCCACGTCCTTGATGTGCGGATTGAGCCCGCGGTTTTCGTGGATGACGATGACCGCCGGGCGTTTGCCCTTCGCTTTCAGCCGCGCCAGATAGCCGCCGATGCGCGTGCCGCCGGCGTCATAGGACACCTCGTCGACCGCCAGCCGCGCGTCGTCGGGCGCAACGATCGCCGCCCGCGCGTAGTCGTTTTGCAACAGCGGCAGCAGCGCCAGCGCCGCCGCGCTGGAGCCGGCGATGCCCGCCAGCCGGTCGAGGAATTCGCGGCGGTTGATGCCGCCATGGGTGAAACTGTCGTAGAGGTCGATGATGCGCTGATCCATGGAACCCTCCGGCTGCTCGTTGGCGTGGCCATTTAACACAACGGCCATGGTCTTTATTTCCTGCGGCCCGAGACCTCCGGTCGCGATAGGACCGTCTTGACGGAACGCGCACCGGACGGCATTTCCAGCGGTTCGAAGGCGTCGCGGCCGCGACTGCCTTGTCCGGAGAACATGATGACCAACATTCGCCTGATCGCAGGCCGGCCCGCCGTTGCCATTTGCGTCCTCGCCGCGGGACTTTTTGCCGCAGTCGGCGCGGGCCGCGCCGCCGAGCGTTTCCCGTTCGACCAGGAGTTGCTGCTCGATGCGCGGCCCATGCCGCCGGTCAAGCGCGTGCCGGTGCTGATGGTGGCGCCGACCGGCGCCGCCACTATCGACCTGTGGTGCAAGACCGTGAAGGGCCGCGTGGAATTGTCAGATACCGCGATCCGCATCGAACCGGGGCCGCTGCCCGACGGCTTGCCGCAGTACATGAGCGACGGCCAGTGCACGCCCGAGCGCATGCAGGCCGACGAGGCGACACTGGCGGCGCTGGCGCAGGTGAACGCTTGGCGGCGCCAGGGGCGGGCGGTCGTGCTGGTGGGGCCGACGACGATGCGCTTCACGCCGAGCGATCACTGATCCTTTCGGACGCCACGAAAAAGGGCGCGGCCGAAGCCGCGCCCTCGATTACTTTGCCGTGCGGCCGACTTACATCATACCGCCCATGCCACCGCCCGGCATGGCCGGCGCGGCCTCGTCCTTGGGCAGCTCGGCGACCATGGCCTCGGTGGTGACCAGCAGGCCGGCGACCGAGCCCGCATCCTGCAGCGCGGTACGCACCACCTTGGCTGGATCGACGATGCCGGCCTTGATCATGTCGACATATTTCTCGGTCTGGGCGTCGAAGCCGTAAGTCTCCGAGTTTTCATCCACGATCTTGCCGACCACGATCGAGCCCTCGACGCCGGCATTCTCCGCGATCTGGCGGATCGGGGATTCCAGCGCCTTGAGCACGATGTTGATGCCGGCCTGGACGTCGGGGTTCTCGTTATGGATGCGGCCGACCGCCTTCTTGGCGCGCAGCAGCGCGACACCGCCGCCCGGCACGATGCCTTCCTCGACCGCGGCGCGGGTGGCGTTGAGCGCGTCCTCGACGCGGTCCTTCTTCTCTTTCACCTCGACCTCGGTGGCGCCGCCGACGCGGATCACTGCCACGCCGCCGGCGAGCTTGGCCAGCCGCTCTTGCAGCTTCTCTTTGTCGTAATCGGAGGTGGTTTCCTCGATCTGCGCCTTGATCTGGCCGACCCGCGCCTCGATCTCGGCTTTCTTGCCGGCGCCGGAGACGATGGTGGTCTTTTCTTTTTCGATGATCACCTTCTTGGCGCGGCCGAGCATTTGTAGCGTGACGTTTTCCAGCTTGATGCCGAGGTCCTCGGAAATCAACTGGCCGCCGGTGAGAACGGCGATGTCTTCGAGCATGGCTTTGCGGCGGTCACCGAAGCCGGGCGCCTTGACGGCCGCCACTTTGAGCCCGCCGCGCAGCTTGTTGACCACCAGCGTGGCGATCGCCTCGCCCTCGACGTCCTCGGCGATGATGATGAGCGGCTTGCCCGACTGCACCACCGCTTCCAGCACGGGGAGCATCGACTGCAGGCCGGACAGCTTCTTCTCGTGCAGCAGGATATAGGCGTCCTCGAGCTCCGCGATCATCTTCTCGGCATTGGTGATGAAGTAGGGCGAGATGTAGCCGCGGTCGAACTGCATGCCTTCGACGATCTCGACCTCGGTCTCGAGCGACTTGGCTTCCTCAACCGTGATGACGCCTTCGTTGCCGACCTTCTGCATGGCCTTGGCGATCATGTTGCCGATCTTGTCGTCGCCGTTCGATGAGATGGTGCCGACCTGGGCGACTTCGGCCGAAGAAGAGACCTTCTTGGCGCGCTTCTCGAGGTCCTTGACCACCGCGGTGACCGCGATGTCGATGCCGCGCTTCAAGTCCATCGGGTTCATGCCGGCGGCCACCGATTTGGCGCCTTCCTTCACGATCGCGGCGGCCAGCACGGTGGCGGTGGTGGTGCCGTCGCCGGCCAGATCGTTGGTCTTCTGGGCAACCTCGCGCACCATCTGCGCGCCCATGTTCTCGAAGTGATCCTCGAGCTCGATCTCCTTGGCGACGGTGACGCCGTCCTTGGTGATGCGCGGGGCGCCGTAGGCCTTGTCGAGCACGACGTTGCGGCCCTTGGGCCCGAGCGTCACCCGCACGGCATTGTTGAGAATCTCGACGCCGCGCAGCATGCGGTCGCGGGCGTCGGTGGAAAATTTCACTTCCTTGGCAGACATTGCAAAGACTCCAATTGGTTTCTGACTTGATCCTCAGGACGAGGTTTAAGATCAGGCGATCACGCCCATGATGTCGGACTCCTTCATGATCAGGAGGTCCTCGCCGTCGATCTTGACCTCGGTGCCCGACCACTTACCGAACAGCACGCGGTTGCCCGGCTTCAGGTCGATCGGGAGCAGCTTGCCGGCTTCGTCGCGTCCGCCGGGGCCGACGGCGATCACCTCGCCCTCCTGCGGCTTCTCCTGGGCGGTGTCGGGGATGATGATGCCGCCCTTGGTCTTCTCGCTTGCCTCAATGCGGCGCACGACCACGCGGTCGTGCAGGGGACGAAACTTGGTCTTGGCCATTGGCTTCCTCGTTGGCGCTAGCGCATGACCCCAAAAAGCCTCTCCCCGGCTTGATCGGGGATGGCAACCGGGTTTCGGGCAAGGTCATGCGCAAACAGGATATTCGCGTGTTTTTTACCGAAACTGTCGATTTGACAGGCCCTTAGCACTCGTTAACGGAGAGTGCCAATGGCTGCCGGGGACATATGGCCTCAAAGACTGGGAGTCAAGCGCGCGATGCCGGCATCGCGGCGCCGGCGCCGATCAATGTTAAGCTCCGCGCTCAGTGCGCCACGCCAGGGTTGCCGAGAGCTGGCGCTTGCGCTACCCGCCTATGCCCCGCAAAGTCCTCCTCCCGCGCCGCCGGAGCCCGAATGCGCCCTTCCCGCCGCTCTTACCTCGTGAACGCCCCGCTGCTGGCGGTCTATGCGCTCATGCTCGCCGGCTGCGCCACTGCCCCGCAGGCGCCCGAGGCGCCGCAGCAGATGGTAACGCCGACCCTGCCGCCCGCCTTCCCGCCGCAGGACCTGGTCGGGCGTTGGGGACTGACCGCCTACCACAAAGAGGCGGATCGCGAGCGCACCGTGAAAGCCGCAGCCAACCAATGCCGCAACCCCTACGTCATCACGCTTGGCCCCAGCGGCGGCGTGATGATGCATCTGGCCGATCAGTCCACGCCCAGCGAGCTCGCACTCAAAGGCGCCCCCGGCGGCAAGACCTATGTCGGCCCGCAGGGCGAGCCGCCCGGCAGCACCCAGGACCGTGAAGTGATTTCCTTCGACGGCCGGGTCCTGATCCTGCGCTGGATGGATCCGGAAGTGCAGGGCCGCTACGGCACCATGGTCTATGTGCGCTGCGGACCCGAGGGCCACAAGCGGTCGAAGCCGAGAGCCAAGCCGAAACCCAAACCGAAACCCAAGCCGGCGCCCGCCGCGGCAGCGTCGAAACCGGTGCAGCCGCCGATCCAGCGGCAATAGCCGCTCCGCCGTCATTGCCGGGCTCGACACTGCAAGTCGGGTATACCCGACTTGCAGCGAATAATTGATGCAGACCTCGGGCAAACCCGAGGTCTGGTGCAATCCATGATGCCGATCAGCGATGGTCAACTAACGTAAGGTCATTCCTTGTTGCCGCTCATCATGGATGCGCGGGCCTTCGCCCGCCGAAGGGCTTCGGCCCGCAGGCGGGTCAAGCCCGCGCATGACACAGAGTATATGGCGGGGGCATGACCGCACTTC
>CAYLMY010000014.1:3839-8807 GCA_964384635.1 uncultured Undibacter sp. | reverse complement strand
GCGGGTCAAGCCCGCGCATGACACAGAGTATATGGCGGGGGCATGACCGCACTTCGCGACTTCATCGCCGGCCCCTGGCGCGCCGTCCCGGTGCTTGGCGTCACCCAAATTCTGTCCTGGGGCACGATCTTCTACACGCCGGTGCTGATCGTGCCGCTGGTGGCGCAGGACCGCGGCTGGTCGATGTCGTTTTCCATGGGCGGCTTCTCATTCGGGCTGCTGATCGCCGGCCTGAGCGCGCCCTATGTCGGGCGTGCCATCGACCGCTACGGCGGCCACGTGGTCATGACCGTTGGCTCGCTGATCGGCGCGCTCGGGCTTTTTCTCATCGTGCACGCCGCCAACCAGGTTGCCTATCTCGCGGTGTGGGCGGTGCTCGGCGTCGCCATGGCGGCGAACCTTTACGATTCCGCCTTCGCCAGCCTCGGCCGCGTTTTCGGCGCGGCCGCGCGCCGGCCGATCACCGCGCTCACGCTGATCGGCGGCTTTGCGTCCACCGTGAGTTGGCCGGCGACGCATTTCCTGCTCGAAGCCGTCGGTTGGCGCGCCACCTATCTGGTTTACGCCGCGCTGCTCGCCGGCATCGCGGCGCCGCTGCACGCGCTGGCGCTGCCGCGCACGCGGGTCGAAACGGACGTGACGCCCAAGGCCGACGCGCCGGCGCCGGCCAAAGTCTTGCCGCCGTACGGTCTGGCGTTCGTACTGGTGGCGGCGGCATTCGCGTCCTACGCCTTCGTTCCCTCCGGCATGTCGGCGCATTTGCTGGCGATTTTTGAGCGATCCGGGATCGACGCCGGCACCGTGGTGTGGATCGGCGCGCTGTTCGGTCCGGCGCAGGTCGGGGCGCGGCTGATCGAGTTCGCCTTTGGCCGCAATCTGCATCCGCTCTGGGTGGTGCGCGGCGCGCTCACCGCGCTGCTCGCCGCCTTCGCGATGCTGGCGGTATTCGGCATATCGACGGTAACGGCGGCGGCCTTTGCGCTGATGTTCGGTGGCGCCAACGGCCTCGTCACCATCACCCGCGGCGCGGTGCCGCTCGCGCTGTTCGGCGCCTCCGGCTATGGGCGGCTGATGGGGCGGCTCGCCGGGCCCTGGCTGGTGATGCAGGCGGCGGCGCCATTGGTGATGGCGTTCGTGATCGACCGCGGCTCGGATCCGGCGGCGCTGGCGCTGGCGGCCGGTTTAGCCGCCGTCGCACTCACTTGCTTTATCGTGATCCGCAGACCGGGCTAGCGCATGATCCCGAAATGCTTGTCCCCGGCTTGATCGGGGATGGGGACCGGTTTTCAGCAAAGATCGTGCGCAACGCTAATTGAACATCGCGTCGATCGCACTCTGCTCGGCGTGGCCGGAATCGCCGTCGAGCTTGGGGCCTTGGACCAGCCGGTGGCCGGCGACAGGCTTGGCCGCCGCTGGCGCATCGCTCGGGCGGCCAAAGCCATTGCAACGCTCGATCATGGCGGCGATTTGCTCCTCGACCACGGTCATGGTCGCGATCACTTTGGCGATGCGCTGGCCGGCGAGATCCTGGAAATTGCAGGCCGCGTAAATCTGCGCGGCGTGCTCCTGGATATCCTGGGCAAGCCCGCGCTCGTGCGCGTGCTTGAGCGCGGAGCCGAGCGATTTGGCACTGTCGTCGATTGCTTCCGTCGCGGTGAGGATTTTGTGCGTCGCCTTTTCCATGGCGTCGACCGCGGCGCCAAGCTCGCCGGCCGCGCGTGCGATGCGGCGGTCCTTGCGCTCGCCGATGAGCGCGGCCAGATCCTGCTTGTTGCGCGCGATGGTCTCGCGCGCCAGAGCAAGCTCGTGCTCGAGCCTCTGGACGGTGGTGTCGACCGCCTCCTCGCGCCGCTCGGCGAGCGCGCGCAGAGCGCCGTATTCATCCCTCGCCTGATGGGGCTCCGCGGCATCCTCCGGCGCCGCCGCCGTGCGGCGGTCGGCGAACATCTGCTCGACCCGAAAAACCCTGCGTTGCACCCCGCCGCCCCCGCTGCCTTAACCCGATCCTTGTATCCCGCCGGCGATTAACGCTGGGTTGCGAGGTGGAATGCGCATAGTCCCGAAAACCTTGTCCCCGGCTTGATCGGGGATGGGAATCGGCTTTCAGAAAAGATCATGCGCCGCGAAAAAAGAAACGCGGCGTTTACCATGCCGGATCGCGTTTTACGTAAAATAAACTCTAACGCGACGAAGCGCGCGCCTATGCACGCCAATATCGCGCCGCCGCCGACATGGTTTACCAATCGGTGTTTTTTTCGGCTTGTAGTCGGTGCCGTCCGGTCAGAGCCCTTCCTGTGAGTTCCGCGATGCAGCGTTCCCTCGTTCCAGTTCTCGTCGCCCTGTTCGCCTGTGCCGCCGGGTCGGCGCCATCCGTGTCGTACGCGGCGCCCCGCTACGTGACGCCGACAACGCCGCCGATGGTGGTGATGGTGCCGGCGCAACAGCCGAGGCGCAGCAATCTCGGCGGCGGCTTCATCGAATTCCTGTTCGGCGAGCGCGGTCCGCAGCCGCAGGTCGCCGCACCGCCACCCAATCTCTATTCCACGTCGCGGCCGGTCTATGCCAATGCGCCGGCGGCTGATCCCGTGCCGTATCAACGGCCGCAAAACCTCCGCATGGATCCGCGCTATCTGCGCCAGGAGGTCGCCTACGACGGCAAGCAAGCGCCTGGCACCATCGTCATCGATACGCCGAACCATTTCCTTTATCTGGTCGAGGAGGATGGCAAAGCGCTGCGCTACGGCATCGGCGTCGGCCGCCCGGGCTTCACTTGGTTGGGAACGCACGCAATCTCGGCAATGAAGGAATGGCCGGACTGGGTGCCGCCCAAGGAAATGCTCAAGCGCCAGCCTTATCTGCCGCATCTCATGGCCGGCGGCCCGAACAATCCGCTCGGCGCGCGCGCGCTCTATATCGGCTCCACGCTTTACCGCATCCACGGCTCGAACGAGCCCTGGACCATCGGTCACAACGTCTCGTCCGGCTGCATCCGCATGCGAAACGCGGACGTCATCGATCTCTTTGGCCGCGTCAAGGTCGGCACCAAAGTCGTGGTGATCTAGCGCGGATGCGCGAGCGCGACGCCGTGATCGGTCAGCGCCTTCAGAAAATCGTCGGAATTGAAATAGCCGAATTCACGCTCGCGCTGGGTCGTGAGTGAATCGAGCCGCTCAAGCTCGCTATCGACGAAGCCCGGGTGGCACATGATTAGCCCGCCGTCCGGCAGGCCGGTGAGGAATCGCGGAAAGATCTTGTCGAAGCCAGCCTGGCTCGCGAAATCATAGGCGCCGGCAAAGGCCGGATTGGTGGCGATGCCGAACCGGCTGGCCTTGCGCTTGAGACCGAGGCTCAAGACATCGAGCGCCAGCGCCTTGCGGTCACGCAAGCCTCGCGCCGAGCGCGCGCGGGTGCATTGTCGTACCCAGGCCGTGGGCGCCGTCTCCGCCACCACTTTGAGAACAGCGTCGCGAACCTGCGGCAGCAGGTGCACGTGCTGATGGCCGTCGAGGAAATCGGGCAGGTGACCGAAGGCGTCGGCAAAGGCGCGCAGCTGCGTGGCGATCTCGATCAGCAGCCGCTCCGGCCGCAAGCGCCGCGCCATCGCTGCGCGCATCAATTCCGGGTGCGGCAGGAAACAGCCGTCGCGCAGCGGAGTGAAATCGGCACTCATCGGCTTGAACGGCGCGGTCAATGTCAGGTGTAGGCCGATCGCGACGCGCTTTTCTCCCGAGTTGAGCATTTCGAGCGCGTCCGTTTCCTCGGCCGTCAGAGACGGTGCCGCCATCATCACCGAGGTAGCGTTGAGGCGGCCGCGCAGGATCAGCGCGCGGATGGCTTCATCGACCGAGGGCGAAATGCCGTAATCGTCGGCGCACAGCCAGATATGGCGGGGCGCTTTGCGCACGCTGCGAACGGCGTTCACTCGGCCGCGCGCGAGGCCAGCGGCCGCGGCTTCGCCGGCTCTTTGGCGGTTTCGGTTGCGCTCCGAGTGCTGTGTTCGGCGACGAAATAGACCGGGCGCGCTTTTATCTCGGACAGGAGCTTGCCGATATATTCGCCGAGGATGCCGATCATCATCAACTGTACGCCGCCGATCACCATGAGGCCGACCATGAGCGAGGGATAACCGGGCACGTCCTGCCCGAACAGCAGGGTCTCCAACAGGATCCAGCCGCCATAGAGCAGCGCGGTGACTGCGAGCAGCAGCCCGAACATGCTGGCGAAGCGCAGTGGCGCCACCGTGAACGAGGTCAGCCCTTCGATCGATAGCCCGAGCAGGGTCCAGACGCTCCATGTGGTGGCGCCGTGCGCGCGTGCCGCCGGTTCGTAATCGACGCGCACCTGGCGGAAGCCGACCCAACTCGACATCCCCTTGAAGAAGCGGTTGCGCTCCGGCATCTGCCGCAGCGCCGCCGCCGCGCGCGGCGACAACAGGCGGAAGTCGCCGGCGTCCTCGGGGATGCGCTGGCGCTGCCCCCAATTGATCAGCGTGTAGAACCAGTGCACGCCGACGCGGCGCAGCCAGGGCTCGTGCTCGCGGTTGGCCTTGGCGGTATAGACCACGTCGTAGCCGTCATCGAGCCAGCGTGCCACCAAGGTCTCGATCATGTTGGGCGGATGCTGGCCGTCGCCGTCGATGAACAGCACGGCGCCGAGCCGGGCGTGATCGAGGCCGGCGAGCAGGGCGGCCTCCTTGCCGAAATTGCGCGACAGCGTGACCAACTGGATGTCGAGCGGGCCGGCCGGCAGCGATTTGGCGATGCCGTTGGTGCCGTCGCGGCTGCCGTCGTCGACATAGACGATTTCAAGGGCGAGCCCGCGCTCGGCTTTGAGCCGGCGCGCCACCTCGACGATGCGCGCGTGCAGGTTGGCGAGCCCGTTGGCCTCGTTGAACAGCGGGACGATGATCGAAAGGCCGGGCGGGACCCGCGCCGCGCGGGCGCCTGATTTGCTCGGTTTCGCCGCCAT
>CAYLMY010000014.1:0-3739 GCA_964384635.1 uncultured Undibacter sp. | reverse complement strand
CTGCGCAAGGCCTGGCACGAGCGCGCGGTCGCCCTCAAGGCGGCGAGCTTCGCAGCTGTCGGCGTCGTCAATACCGGCATCGATTTCAGCGTGTTCTGGTCCACCGCGCGCTATCTGGGATGGCCGCTGGTGCCCGCCAATATGCTGGCCTGGCTGGTGGCGGTGACGTTTTCCTACATGATGAACTCGTTCATCACCTTTGGCCCGGAATCGGGACAAACCTTGCGCTGGCGCGACTACATGACGTTCGCGGCCTCCGGCGTCGCCGGCATGGTGGCGAGCACGGCGGTGCTGTTTGCGCTCGCTTTTATGGTGCCGCTGGCGGCGGCCAAGCTCTTGTCCATTTTGGCGAGCTTCGCGGTCAACTTCCTGCTCTCGCATTTCGTCGTGTTCCGCACGCAAAAACCGCGCGGTCAGTCAAGTTGACGCCGGCGCTCAAAGACCGGCTTCGAGCTTGGCGTAGAGCGGATTGTCGCGCGAGAACACATAGTCGAGATCGGCCACCGCCACCGCTTCGGCGCCGGCCTCGCGCAGGAAGCTGGTGAGCGCATAGACCTGGTCTGGCGGGCAATGCAGCGTCAGCATGCCCGACGAGGTTGGCCCGCCGAACGGCGTCGACACGCCGAATTTCTCCTTGGCGCTGTCCACCAGCCGTGCGTCGCAGGCGGTAAAGCGCGCGCGCACCTCGCGGAAGGCGCGGGCGCGCGCCTGCGCGGCGATGCGGTCGAGGATGACGCGCGCCAGTTCGCGCTCGGCATCGCCCCAGTCCGCCCCGCGCGCCGCCACCAGATTGGCCTGCGAGCGCAAGATGACGCCGTCCTCGATCACTTTCAGCGCATTGGCTGCGAGCGTTGCGCCGGTGGTGGTGATGTCGACGATCAGCTCGGCCGTGCCGGCGGCCGGCGCGCCTTCGGTGGCGCCCGAGCTCTCGACGATGCGGTAATCGATGATGCCATGCGCAGAGAAGAAGCCGCGCGTCAGGTTGACGTATTTTGTCGCCACCCGCAACTTGCGCTCATGCGTATGGCGAAACGACGTGGCGACGTCGTCGAGGTCGGCCATGGTGCGCACGTCGATCCAGGCCTGCGGCACCGCCACCACCACATTGGCGTAGCCAAAGCCGAGGCCCTCGATCAGCACCACTTTGGCGTCGGCATCAAGGATCATCTCGCGCACCAGGTCCTCGCCGGTGACGCCGAGGTGCACACTGCCTGCCGCCAGTTGGCCGGTGATTTCGGCGGCCGAGAGAAAAGCCACCTCGACGCCGTCGAGGCCGGCGATGGCGCCGCGATAATCGCGCTGCCCGCGCGGCTTGATCAGCGTTAAGCCGGCGCGCGCGAAGAACTTCTCGGCGTTTTCCTGCAGCCGGCCTTTCGCCGGCACCGCCAGCACCAGGGCTGCGCTCATGACGCGCCTCCGTAAGGTGCCAGCCGCTCGATCCAGGCCGCGAAGCCGACCGCCGGAATCGGCTCCGGCGCGCCCAGCCGCATGAGCAAGCCGTCGTATCGTCCGCCGGCCACCAGTGGATCGCCGGTGCGGCTCGGATCGGTCAATTCGAATACGAAGCCGGTGTAATAGTCGAAGCCGCGCCCGAACGCGGTGGAGAAGCGCACACGCTTCAAGTCGATGCCGCGCGCGGCCAGGAAGCCGGTGCGGCTTTCGAACAGGTCGAGCGCGGGGCCGAGCGCTTGCGTCATGTTGCCTTCGCTGGCGAGCGCGCGCAGGTCGGCCGCCGCCTCGTCGGGATCGCCGGCAATGGCGAGGAAGCGCTCGATCAGGGCGCGCACGTCGCGCGGCAATTTTGCGCCGGCGCCGAGCGCCGACTGCTCGAGAAAGCGGTCGGCGATCTCGCCCACCGAGCGACCGCCGACGGCATTGATGCCGGCGATCGACAACAGGTCGGTGACCAGTGCATGCGCGCCCTTCGGGTCGGAGCCGGCGAGCGCGGCCAGCACGCCCTGATATTCCGGGCGCTCGTTGTTGCCGCCGAGCACCAAGCGGTCGAGGTCGGCCGCCAGATTGGTCTTGCGGTTGAAATCCTTGATCAGCCGCCGCTTCCAGGCCGGCGGCAGTTCGAGCCCGGCGATCAGGCTGGCGAACAGGGCTACGTCGCCGATCCGGATGTCGGGTTGGGGCAGGCCGTAATGGGCGGTCGCTTCCAGGCCGAGCGCCAGCATTTCGGCGTCGGCTGCCGCCTGATCGGCGCGGCCAAATGACTCAATGCCGGCTTGCGGGAATTCGGCCGGGCCGTCGCTTGAGTGGCGGAACACCGGGCCGAGATAGCAGAGGCCGGCCGGCTTGCCGGCCTGTGGCGAAGCCAGATAGTCGCGTGAAACGGGAATCGTCAGGTCGGGGCGCAGACAGAATTCGCCGCCGCCGCCGGGCGCGGTGGTCAGATAAATACGATTACGGATGTCCTCGCCCGAGAGATCAAGAAACGGCTCCGCCGGCTGCAGGATGGGAGGCGTCAGGCGCGTATAGCCGGCGCGCTCATAAGAGGCGATCAGCGCCTCCGCGCGCGCATCGGGACCTTTCGCCTGGTTTGTGACGCTCGCGTCCATCGCCGCTTCCAAGAGCCGTCTCTGCCGGTGGTGGCGGCCCTTTAGCACGATAGCTTTAAGGATTCGACGCCGTTTGCCCGCTGCGCTTAACGGGGCGGGCCCGCAAATGCCCGTCGTCGTTAACGAATTTCGCCGCGGCCGGGGCCGGGCCGGCGCGGGTAAGACTATTTCAACACAACCAACGTTTACTCGGCCCGGTGGAGACATCTCATATGACCGAGCCGGTTCCGCGCGCCGTGGTCGAGGCCTTCTACAATGCCTTGGCGGGCTGCGACATGGAGACGCTCGCGCCTTTCCTCGACGACAACGTGGTGTGGACCATCAGCGGTCCGGTCGACATCCTCCAGTTTTGTGGCCAGCACAGCGGCAAGGCCGTCGTGCTCAAGCTGCTCGACCGCGATATCCCGCTGCTGCTGGAAAAGCGGCGCCTGTATCCGGAGTCGATGGTGATCGACGGCGACCGCGTTGCCGTTCTCGGCAAACTGTCGGCGAGGCGCCGCGACGTCGGCCACGCTATCAGCTATCGGATCGCCCAGTTCTTCCGCTTCCAAGACGAAAAGGTGGTCGAGTACGTCTCGCTCATCGACAGTTTCGACGCCGCCGAGCAAGTGCTAGGCCGTCCGCTGGTCAGACAAGCCGGCCGTCAGGCCGAAAACAGCGACTTCATCTCCGTCTAGCGCTTGGGGATCTCCGATGGCTTATGAAGTTCCGCGTTCCGTGGTTGAGGCCTTCTACAAGGTCTATGCCGCGCGCGATGTCGACGGGATCGCGGAATTACTCGACGACGACGCGCAATGGGACATCAGTGGGCCGGTCGATCTGTTGCCGTTCTGCGGCGCCCACCGCGGCAAGGCCGAGGTGATCGACCTGATCGGGCGCCAAATCCCGATGGTGTTGCGCACCTTCAGCTTTGTGCCGGAAGCCATCTTGGTCCAGGGCGATCGGGCGGCGATGCTCAGCCGTCAATCGTCGAGGCGCACCAAGGACGGCCGTACGATGAGTTACCGGGTCGCAAATTTCATGCGCTTCCGTGACGGCAAGCTGATGGAAAATCTCTCGCTCATCGACAGTTTTGATGTGGTCGAGCAGGTGCTCGGCCATCCGCTCGCCCGCTCTAACGGCGCGCGCCGCGGTAACGGCGATCTGGTCGCCGTTTAATATTCATTGCCAGCGCCGAT
>CAYLMY010000013.1:21847-29375 GCA_964384635.1 uncultured Undibacter sp. | reverse complement strand
GGGGAAGAACGGACGTACCGCACGGCGTCGT
Source organism: uncultured Undibacter sp. (assembly GCA_964384635.1). Lineage (GTDB taxonomy): Bacteria > Pseudomonadota > Alphaproteobacteria > Rhizobiales > Xanthobacteraceae > Pseudolabrys. The sequence continues at coordinate 29,344 of CAYLMY010000013.1, read as the reverse complement.
TTATGGCTACACGCCTACGCCGCGTCGCGCGCGTTCTTGTCGAGCAGGCCCGCTTCGATCAGCGCGGCGCGGATGCGCGCGATTTCCGTGCGCTCGATCTTGACCAGCGGCGGGCGCACCACCGCGCGCGGCAATTTGCCGAGCAGCACCAGCGCCTCCTTCATGCGGTTGTGCATGTCGACGAAGGGATCGGCGTAGAACACGCGCATCAGGGGTTCGATGCGGTCGTTGAGGCGCTTGGCCTCCGCCATGTCGTTGCCCTGCACCGCGCGGAACAGTCGCGCCTGCAAATCGGAGATGACGCTGCCCGAGCCCGACAGCAGGCCGTTGCAGCCGAGCACCAGCGAGGAAAACAGCCAGGCCGAATGGGTGGTGAGCACGTTCACCGGCCGCGGCAGGTTTTGGAGCGTGCGGATGTGCCATTCGTGATGCGGCACGTTACCGATCCAGTCCTTGATGGCGCGGATCGAGGGCACCTCTTCGCACAGGCGCAGCAAAGTTTCTTTCGGATAGCCCTGGCCGGTGGCGAGCGGATACTGGAACACGATCAGCGGCAGGTCGGTAGCGTCCGTAATGCGCTTGAAATGCGCAAGCGCCATCTGCGGCGACTGGCCGAGCGTGAACGGCGCCGGCGGAAACACCAAGAGCGCCGAGGCGCCGCCCTCCTCCGCCATGCGCGCGAGGCGCGCGGCCTCGATGCTGCCGTCGGCCCAAATGCCGTTGATGAGCGGCAGCCTGCCGCCGATCTCGTCCTGCGCAATGGCGAGCACGCGGCGCTGCTCGTCGAATGTGCAGGAGCCGACCTCGGTCGAATGGGCGTTGATGGTGACGGCCGACAGACCTTCGACTGACGCCACGTCGCGCAGATGCTTGCGGAAATTCGCCTCGTCGATGGCGAGATCATTGTCGAACGGCAGCAGCACTGCCGGGATCACGCCGTGGGGGACATAAGATGCGTGCCTTGGCATCGGGCCCTCCTCCGTTCGTTCCCGCGTAAGCGGGAACCCAGGATAACAAATTCAATGATCTGCCGCACTGGGTCCCCGCTTTCGCGGGGACGAACGGTTTCTATTTTCAGCCTATCATTTCACCGGCGCCGCGTCGGGAATGAAGCGCTGCCCGAACACCGGCTCCTTGTGCGGGGTCGGCGGCAACTGCCAGGCGCCGGTCGAGGGCGGGCGCACTTCCGCGTCCACATGCACGTCGAGCAGGAACGGCTTGTTGGCTTTCACCGCGTGTTCCAGCGCGCCCTTGAAATCCTGCGACTTGGTCACCGTCATCGCCTCGACGCCGGTGGCGCGCGCCCAGGCGGCGAAGTCCGGATTGTACGGCTTCTGGTTCGGGCCTTCGTGGAACATGGTGCCGAGCTCGCGCCCGCCGAACATGCCCAATTGAATGTCGCGGATCGAAACCCAGCCGAAATTGTTCCAGATCACCCACACCACCGGGATGTCGTATTCGACCGCTGCGCACAGGACGTGCGGCACCATGGTGAAGCAGCCGTCGCCGGTGACCGCCACCACCGGCCGGTCGGGTGCGGCGAGCTTGGCGCCGAGCGCGCCGGAAGCGCCGAAGCCCATGCCGGAGAAGCCCCAGGAGTTCATCATGGTCTGCGGGCGGCGCGCCTTCCAGAACTGCATGTACCAGTTGTGGCTGACGCCGACGTCGCAGCACAGGATAGCGTCCGGCGGCAGCACGTCCTGGCAGTCGGCGACGATGCGTTCGGGGCGGATCGGCGAGGTGTGCAGCTCGAAATTGGGCGCGGTGAATTTTTGCCACTCGGCTTGCCAGCGCTTGATGTCGCCATGCCAGGCTTTGAGCGCGTCGCGCTTCACGCCGCGCCGCCCGGTCTCGGCCAGCAGCTGTTGCAGGAACGTGCGCGCGTCGGCCAGCACGCCGATGTCGGGCGGATAGTTGCGCCCGATCTCGGCCGGATCGATGTCGGCATGGATCAGCTTGGTCTGCGGGAAGTTCCAGGAATAGCCGGGCAGCCAGGACGAGGCCGAACGGTCGTCGAAGCGCGCGCCGATGGCGATCACCAGATCAGCGCGGCGGCCGGCTTCATTGGCCGGGTAAGCACCGTTGCGCCCGATGAAGCCGAGCGACAAGGGATCGGTCATGTCGAGGCAGCCCATCCCATTCGGTGATGAGATCACCGGGATACCGAGTTTGTGCACGAATTCGGTGAGCTCTTTCGACGCCTCCGACAGCGTGACGCCGTGACCGATGAAGAGCACCGGCCGTTCCGCTTTCAGGATCATGTCGACGCAGGCCGAGATTTCATCCGGCGAGGCGCCGCTGCGCTGCGCGTTGAGCGGCGGCGCGGGTGGCGGCAGCTCCACGTCGTCGTCTTCCTGGAACACGTTGAACGGCACGTCGAGGTTCACCGGCCCGGGCCTCCCCGACAACATCGTCGTCATGGCCTGGCGCAAGGCCAGCGGCAGCATGTCGACGCGCGTCGGCTGGAAGCTGCGCTTGACCACCGGCCGGATGATGTTGGGGAAGTCGGCCTGAAAGTGCTTGTTGATTTCCTGGAACGGCGAGCGGTTGAACTGTGAGGTCGGCACATTGGCGGTGATCGCCAAGAGCGCGGAGGAATCCGAAATCGCGCAGGCGAGCGGCATCACGATGTTGCAAGAGCCGGGGCCGCAGGAGGTCAGCGTCGCCACCGGCTCGTGGCGCACGCGAAAGTAGGCGTCCGCCATGTGCGCCGCCACCTGCTCGTGGCGCGGCGAGACCATCTTGATGCGGTCGCGCGCGGCGTAGAGCGAATCCAACATGCCGACATTGCCGTGGCCGCAGATACCGAACACGTACGGGATCTTGTTGGCGATCAGGTATTCGGTGATGAGGTCGGCGCCCTTGGTCCGCGGCATCTGTCACCCATCACGTTGGCGGCGCGGCGGCCGGCCCGGCAAATTCGCGCTTTTGCGGTTGCGGTATTGTGCCAAGGACTTTAACGATATCGCTGCGTATCGACAATATCGGGCGGCCATTAAGTCGGGTTGGCGCGTATGAAAGCAGCACCATTCGCGTATTCACGCCCCGCCTCTGTTGACGAAGCCTGCGCGCTGCTGGCGGGTGACGAGGGCGCGCGCCTCATCGCCGGCGGGCAGTCGCTGGTGCCGATGATGGCGATGCGGCTGGCGCGGCCGACGCACCTCATCGATATCGCCCGCAACGCCTCATTATCCTATGTGCGCGAGGACAAGGGTGCCGTCGCCATCGGCGCCTGCACGCGGCAATGCGTGCTGGAGCGCGACGCGCTGGTGGCCAAGCGCGTCCCGCTGCTGGCGCGCGCGATCCCCTGCATCGGCCATGCCGCCACCCGCGCGCGCGGCACCATCGGCGGCTCGCTCGCCCATGCCGATCCCGCGGCGGAACTGGCGCTGATCGCCATCACGCTCGATGCGGCGATGACTTACCGCGCCGGCGGCGCCGATGGCGAGCTGACCGCACGCGATTTCTTCGCCGGGCTGATGGTGACCAATTTGCCGGTGGGCGCCTGCCTCACCGCTGTGCGCTTTCCGGTTTGGCATGGCGAAAGGATCGGCGTCGGTTTTCATGAGGTGAACGCACGCCGCAGCGACTTCGCTTTTGTTTCGGCAGCGGCGCAGGTCGAACTCGACGGAGACGGTAAAGCAAAGCGCATCGCCATCGGCGTCGGCGCGGCGACCGATTCTCCAATTCGCCTCGAAAGCGCCGAGCAACAATTGACCGGCGGCGCGCTCGAAGAAAAGAAAGTGACCGAAGCGGTGCGCGCCGCACTCGCCGACATCGAGCCACTCGCCGATCTGCACGCCTCGGCCGAATACCGCCGCCGCGCTGCGGTGTCGCTCGCCGCGCGCGCCATCGCCGATGCCAAGACAAACGCGCTGGGGAGCAAAGCCCATGCGCATTAAGCTCTCCGTCAACGGCGGCGAACACGCGCTCGATATGGAGCCGCGCACCACATTACTCGACGCCTTACGCGATCATCTGAAGCTCACCGGCGCGCACGCCGGCTGCGAGCACGGCGTCTGCGGCGCCTGCACCGTGCTGCTCGACGGCGTGGCGGTGCGTTCGTGCCTGATATTCGCGCCGCAGGCGGAAGGCTCCGCCATCACCACCATTGAAGGCGTCACGCCTGGCCCGGGCGAATTGTCGCCGATTCAGGACGTTTTCTGTGAGACCCACGGCATGCAATGCGGCTATTGCACGCCGGCCATGATCCTCACCGCGCACGCGCTGCTCGCCGGCAATCCAGAGCCGACGCGCGATGACATCGTCGAGGCGATCTCCGGCAATATCTGCCGCTGCACCGGCTACGCGCAGATCGTCGAGGCGATCGCGCTCGCCGCCGAGCGCATGCGCGGCGCCAATCGGCCGATGGAGCTGCGCAAATGAGCGAGAGCCATTTCCGCTACGTGGCATCGAACCGCCGTGTGCGCGAAGACCGCCGTTTCGTCGCCGGCAAGGGGCAGTACGTCGCCGATATCGACCTGCCGGAGACACGTCATGTCGCGCTGGTCACCTGCCCGCACGCGGCCGCCCGCATCAAATCAATCGACAAGCGCGCGGCGCTCAAGATGCCGGGCGTACATTATATCTTGGACGGCGCCGAGCTCGCCGCAGCCACGGTGCCGCTGATGACCGGGCTGGACACGCCCAATGTGCCGCGCCGACCACTGGCCCTCGAAATCGCGCGCTACTCCGGTGAGTGGGTGGCGGCGGTGGTCGCCGACACGCGCGCATTGGCCGAAGACGCCGCCGAAGAGGTCAATGTCGACTACGAGCCCCTGCCCTTCGTGCTCGACGCCGAGCAAGCGCTCGAAAAGGCGAGCCCCCTGGTGCATGAGGCGCACGGCTCCAACGTGCTGCTCGACAAGACCTTCGTGTGGGGCGAGGTCGACAAGGATTTCGCCGAAGCCCCGCACAAACTCAAGCTGCGGGTGAAATGGGGCCGCAGCGCCACGGTGCCGATCGAGACCTTCGGCGTGGTGGCAAGCTGGGACCCCTGGCGCGACATGCTCGACGTCTGGGCCTCGATCCAGATGCCGCGCTTTCCCGACCAGGTCGGCGCCGCGCTGAAACTTCCAGTGTCGTCGGTACGCCTGCATCACGACGTCGACGTCGGCGGCAGCTACGGCGTCAAGCGCGGCATCAAGCACACGGTGCTGTGCGGCTACCTCGCGCGCCGACTCGGTTTCCCGGTGCGGCTGATCGAGGACCGGCTGGAGAACATGCGCGGCGGCGACGCCCATGGGCCGGAGCGGTTGTTCGACGTCGAGGTCGCCTACGACGACAACGGCATCGTGCGTTCGATGAAGATGCGCGCGCTGGAGAATGTCGGCGCCTATGCCGGCCGCTCCCCGTTCCAGCTCGGCAAGCCGATCGGCTCCATCGTCGGCCCCTATAAGATAAAGAGCGTGCAATACCGCGCCGTGGCGGTAGTCACCAACAAGACCACGCAGGAGGCGGTGCGCGGCTTCGGCCAGGGGCCGACCAATGTGGCGCTCGAGCGCATGATGGATGAGGTCGCCCATGCGCTCGGGCTCGATCCGCTGGAAGTGCGCCGGCGCAACCTGATCCGCGCTGAGGAATTCCCCTACACCATCCCGAGCGGCACGGCCTACGACAGCGGCGACTATGAGACCGTCATCGCCAAGGTGCTGGCCGACACGCCTTACGAAGCGCTGAAGAAGCAGCGCGACGCCTTGCGCGCCCAAGGCCAACTCGCCGGCATCGGCATCGCCGCCTGCCTGGAGCCGAGCGGCGGCAACGCCACCTTCGAGGCGCTGCTCAACCCCAAGATCACCACCTCGACCTTCATGGATTCCTGCCGCATCAATGTGGACGGCGCGGGCACCATCACCGCCACCATGCACACGACCTCGTCCGGCCAGGGCCACGAGACGCTGGTCGGCACCGTGATCGGCGAGGTATTGCAGGTCGATCCCGAGCTAGTGCGGGTGATGCGGCCGGATTCGCTAACCTCATTGCCGAGTGGCACGCCGGTCGGCAGCCGCATGGCGATCATGCTTGGCGGTGCGGCCTTCCACGCCGCGCAAAAGCTGAAGACCAAGCTCACGACCATCGCCGCACACGATCTCGGCATTCCGTTCGATCGCGCCGTCTACGAGCAGGGCTATGTCTACGACCGCAACGCACCGCAAAACCGCCGCACCTGGGCCGACCTCGTCACCATCGCCCACCGCAATATGCACCGCATGCCGCCAGGCTTCGAGCCGGGCCTGGCGGAGACTCATATCTATCCAGTGCCGAACGGCGGCAAGCTGCCGACGGCGGACGGCCGCGTGCAGATGTATCCCTGCTTCTCGTTCGAATTCCATCTGGTTCTGCTCGTCATCGATCCCGATCTCGGCCTGCCGCGCATCCTGCGCTACCGGCTCGGGCACGACTGCGGCACCCAGATCAATCCCAAGATCGTGCGCGGCATGACCATGGGCGGCATCGCCCACGGCATCGGCGCGGCGCTCTTCGAGGAGTTCGCCTACAACGACGAGGGCCAGCTGATCGCGCAAAGCTTCATGGATTATCTGCTGCCCTCCGCGCACGAAGTGCCGGCGGTCAAGATCATCGATCACGAGACGCCGTCGCCGCTCACGGTACTCGGCCAGAAGGGCTCGGGCGAGAGCGGCTATCTGGGCGCGCCCGCCGCGCTCGCCAATGCGGTCAACGACGCGCTTAGGCCGCTCGGCATTTCACTCAACACGCTGCCGCTCAAGGTGTCGAAGCTCGGCGACATGATCGCGGATGCACACGCAAAGGCCGGTAAATGATCGTCGATTGTCACGCCCATCTGGTAACGCCCGACCTGCTGACGGCGATCCGCAAGGACGCCGCGCGCTTTCCCAATGTGCGCCAGATCGAGGACGGCGGCAGCCTGGCTTTATCCTTCGCCGGCGGCAAGCCGACACGGCCGGTGTCGAAGCCCTTGTCCGACATCGCCGGCCGCGTGGCCTGGATGCAGAAACAGGGTATCGACAAGCAGGTGGTCGGTGGCTGGGTCGACATGTTCGGCTACGAATTGCCGGGCGCCGAAAGCGAGGCCTGGGCGAAGCTCACCAACGAGGCGCTGCTCGCCGCGGCCAAATCCGAGCCGCACTTTGTGCCGCTCGCAACCGTCCCGCTGGGCGACGGTGCGCGCGCCGCAGCCGTGCTGAGGGCGGCGATGGCGGCGGGCTTTCCGGGCGCCATGATCGGCACGCTGCCGCGCGGCGTCGGCTCGACGCTCGATGCCGCCGACCTCGATCCGTTCTGGGCGGCGGCCGACGAGACCGGCGCGGTCGTTCATATTCATCCGACCTTCGATGCCGGCGACGTGCGCGTCAACGATTTCGGCCTCGCCAACGGGCTGGGCCGCATCACCGACGCGGCAGTGGCGGTGGCGCGACTGATCTCGGCCGGCCATCTGGTCAAATACAAAAATGCGAAATTCTTCGCGCCTATGGGCGGCGCGGCGCTGCCCTTCGTGCTCGGCCGGCTCAAGCGCAA
>CAYLMY010000013.1:0-21747 GCA_964384635.1 uncultured Undibacter sp. | reverse complement strand
TCTGATGATCGAAAGCGCCCTCGGCGTGCATAGCTGCTTCGATTTGATCAAGGCCTCACCACGGGTCGCCGCCACCTGTTTCGGCAGCGCGCGCGATGGCGACCTGCAAACCGACCTCGGCTGCGCCTGGTCGATCGAAGGCATCGAACTGCTATATGCGCGTTCCAAGGTGCTGCTCGACACCCGCGCGGCCGGCAGCCATCTCATTCCGCTCGATGGCGTGTTCAGCGATCTCAACGACGAGGCCGGGTTGATCGCCGACTCCAGATTGTCGGCGCGGCTCGGCTATGTCGGCCGCACGGTGATCCATCCCAAGCAGATCGCGCCGGTGCGCCAGGCCTATGCGGTGCCCGAGAGCGAGGTTGCCTATTATCGGAAAGTGGTGGCTGAATTCGAGGCGGCGGAGAAAGCCGGCAGCGCCGCCATCGCGGTCGACGGCAAGCTGGTGGATTACGCCATGTTCCAGCGCGCCAAGCGCGTGCTCGACTTGGCCAAGCGCGACGCGGGACGGTGAGCGTCATGGATTTTTCATTCACGCCGGACCAGGAAACGCTGCGCAATCACATCAGGGAACTGCTCGACGACGTGTGCCCGCCCGCCTACGCCAAGGCCTGCGACGACGAGGCGCGCCCGCCACGCGAAGCCTATCAGGCGCTGGCCAAGCACGGCTGGTTCGGCCTGATCCTGCCGCCGGAATACGGCGGCACCGGCGGCTCGGCTATCGATCTCGCCATCCTGCTGGAGGAAACGGGCCGGCATTTCGAAGAGCTCGCCATGTGGCTGTTCCGCACGCTCACCTATGGCGGCTATGCCATCATGAAAGACGGCACGGCGGAGCAGAAACAGGAACTGCTGCCGAGGATATTGCGCGGTGAAATCTCGTTCTGCTTCGGCTTGAGCGAGCCGCAATCCGGCTCCGACGCCGCCGCGCTCACCACGCGCGCCACCAAAGACGGCAACGGCTACGTCATCAACGGCCAGAAGGTGTTCACCTCCGGCATGGACATCAGCGACTATTGCCTCTTGGTCGCGCGCACCTCGACCGGCGCCAAGAAACAGCAGGGCATCACCACCTTCCTGGTCGACACCAAGACACCCGGCATCGAAGTCAAGAAAATCGCAACGCTCGGCCACCGCGCCATCGGCACCACGCAGGTGTTCTATTCCGACGTGCGCGTGCCGGCCTCCGCCGTGCTGGGCGAAGTGGATCAAGGCTGGGCCGCGGTCGATTCCTATCTCTGGTACGAGCGCCTGTGCCTTTCCGCCGCGCGCACCGGCGCGGCGCTCGCGGCCTTCGACTACGCGCTCGCCTACGCCAAGGAGCGCAAGCAGTTCGGCCAGACCATCGGCAGCTTCCAGGCCATTTCGCACAAGCTCGCCGACATGAAGGTGATGCTCGAAATATCGCGCATGCTGGTCTACCGCTTTGCCTGGGCGATGGCGCAGGGTCAGGCGACCCGCAGCGACGCTGCGGTGCTCAAGCTCTATACCGGCGAGACCTACAAGGCGGTGTCCGATCTCGGGCTGCAGATCCTCGGCGGCTACGGCTATTGCATGGAATTCCCGATGCAGCGCTTCTTCCGCGACTCGCGGCTGGCGGTGATCGGTGGCGGCACCTCGGAAATCCAGCGCAACATCATCGCCCGCAATCTCGGGCTCTAGCGCGGACGAGCCATGTCATACCCGCTCGACGGCGTCAGAATCCTGGAACTGGGGCAAATCATCGCCGGCACCTACGGCAGCCAATTGTTGTCAGACCTCGGCGCCGAGGTGATCAAGATCGAGACGCCGGAAGGCGATCTCGGCCGTATCCCCTCGGTCGGCCCCTACAAGGGGCTGAGCGCGCTGTTCCTCACCTTCAATCGCAACAAGAAGAGCATCGTCATCGACCTGAAGAACGAGGCCGGGCGCAAAATCTTTTACGACCTGGTAAAGGTTTCCGACGTCGTCATCGACAATTTCCGCCCCGGCGTGCTCGAGCGCCTGAAGATCGATTACGAAACGCTCGCAGGCGTTAATCCGCGCATCATCCAGTGCTCGGTCACCGGCTTCGGCTCGGAAGGCGAATACAAGGACTATCCGGCGCTCGATCTCGTCATCCAGGCGATCAGCGGCCACATGGCGATCACCGGCGAGCCGGGGCGGCCGCCGGCGCGTGTCGGCATTCCGCTCGCCGATCTCAGCGGCGGCTTCTTCTCCGCGCAAGGCATTCTCGCCGCGCTCTACGACCGCGAGCGCACCGGCAACGGCTGCTACGTCGAGCTGTCGATGTTCGACGGCATGCTCAATCTGCTCAGTTACATCGGCACCATCTGGCTAACCAAAGGCGAATTGCCCAAGCCGCCCGGCTCCGCGCACGAATATTCGGTGCCGTGGCAAGCCTTCGAGGCGAAGGACGGCTACATCGTTGTCGCCACCCGGCAGGAAGTCTTCTGGAAAAAACTGTGCGAGACGCTGGAGTCGCCCGGCCTTGCCGACGACCCACGCTTTGCCACCAATCCCGACCGTGTCGCCAACCGCGCCGCTCTGGTGCCGGAACTCGAACGCATCTTCCGCACCCGCACCGTGGCCGACTGGCTCGCGCGCCTGCGCGCGGCCGAGGTGCCGGCCGCGCCGGTCAACAATCTCGACGGTGCCTTCGCCGAACCGCCGGTGGCGGAACGCGAGATGATCGTCGAATACGATCACCCGCAAGTCGGCAAAGTGCGGCTGCCCGGCAACCCGATCAAGATGTCGGGCATGGGCAAGACCATCTCCAATCCGGCACCGCGCGTGGGCGAGCACACCGACGCGGTGCTCGGCGGCTTGCTGCGGCTTTCATCGGATGAAATTTCAAGCCTACGCAAGAACGGCGCGGTCGGATGATATGGGACGAAAGGCGGTCGGCATGAGAGGCCTGTATTGGGAGCAATGGGAGATCGGCGCGGAATTCGAATCCCCCGCGCGCACCGTCACCGAAGCCGACATCGTGATGTTCGCCGGCTTGTCGGGCGACTACAATCCGCTGCACGTCAACGAGGAATATTGCAGAGAGACCCAGTTCGGCACCCGCATTGCCCATGGTCCGCTTGTTTACGCCATCGCCGCCGGCCTGCTGTTCCAGCTCCACCTCTACGACGACACGCTGATCGCCTTTCTCGGCTTCGACAGTCTGAAATTCACCAAGCCGGTGAAGCCCGGCGACACCATCCACGCCCGCATCAAGGTGCTGGAGAAGCGCGAGACCTCCAACCCCGAGCGCGGCGTCATGAAGCGTCAGTTGCAGGTGCTCAATCAGCGCGGCGAAGTAGTGCAGGAAGGCGTGCAGGTGTTCCTGCTCAAGCGCCGGCCGGCCGGGAAAAGTCCATAATAGGATGGCTTAATCCCGGTCGGATTTCGCCGATAAGTGCGCGAAAAAGCGGCAATCAAACCTCGAATAGGCTGTTCTAATCGCGCGATTCGTGGCGTATACCAGCGTGCCGCGCCGCCATTCACAGTGGCTTAACTCTTTGGTCGAACGCGCGGCGAAAATGAAATGTTTATTATCGCGCGTTGCTTAATCTGCGTGGGCTTGCAACCGCGTCTTCCATAGCCGCAGACCACCGACATGGCGCACCTGAAAGCGAGACGTTCATCGCCGGCCGAGCTTGATCCGCACAGCGACGCGGCCAAGCTGCGCGAAGCGATCGAGACCAAGCTCACTTACGTGCTCGGCAAGACCGCCGAAAACGCCAGCGACAACGACTGGTACCAGGCGACCGTGTTGGCGGTGCGCGACCGTATCGTCGACGTCTGGATGGATGTGCGCAAGCAAACCAAGCGTCAGAAGAAGAAGCGGGTCTATTATCTATCGATCGAATTTCTGATCGGCCGCCTGCTGCTCGACACCTTGAGCAACCTTCGGCTGGTGGAGCCGGCGCGGCACGCGCTCGCAGCCATGGGCGTCGATTTCGACCAGCTGCGGTTGGTCGAGCCGGACGCAGCCCTCGGCAATGGCGGGCTCGGGCGGCTGGCCGCCTGCTTCATGGACAGCCTGTCGTCGCTCGGCATCCCGGCCTATGGCTACGGCATCCGCTACGAGAACGGGTTGTTCGAGCAGCGCATCAAGGACGGCTGGCAGAAGGAATATCCCGAGGATTGGCTGACACGTGGCAATCCGTGGGAATTCGCGCGCTCGGGCTCCGGCTATGCGGTGGGCTTCGGCGGCATGGTGGAATATCTCGGTGGCGATGAGGAAACCGCGCGCGCGGTCTGGCATCCGGCGCAGACCGTGCAGGCGGTGCCCTACGACACCCCGATCACCGGCTGGCGCGGCCGCCACGTCAACGCGCTGCGGCTGTGGTCGGCGCGCGCGCCCTCGCCGATCCAGCTCTCGGCGCTCGACCGCGGCGACGTGGTCGGCGCGACCGCCTCGCGCGCGCGTTCGGAAACCATATCGCGCGTGCTCTATCCCAACGATGCCACGCCCGCGGGCCAGGAGCTGCGCCTGCGGCAGGAATATTTTTTCACCTCGGCTTCGCTGCAGGACATCACGCGCCGCCACTTCGACGAATTCGGCACGCTCGAAACGCTTGATCAGCATGCCGCCGTGCAGCTCAACGACACGCATCCCGCCATCGCGGTGGCCGAGCTGATGCGCATCCTGGTGGACGAGCACAACGTCGCCTGGACCAGGGCCTGGAAGATTACGCGGGCGACACTCTCCTACACCAATCACACGCTGCTGCCGGAAGCGCTGGAGACTTGGCCGGCGGACCTGATCGGCCGGCTGCTGCCGCGCCATTTGCAGATCATCTACTTGATCAACTGGTTCCACCTGAAGGCGGTCGAGCGCGCGGGCTGCGAGGATCCGGAATTTCTGGCCAACGTCTCGCTGGTGGAGGAGAACGGCGACAAGCGCGTGCGCATGGGGCATCTCGCCTTTCTCGGCTCGCATTGCGTAAATGGCGTGTCCGAACTCCATACCAAGCTTCTGCGCCAGACAGTATTCCACGATCTCGCCGGGACGGTGCCGACGCAAATTCTCAACAAGACCAACGGCATCACCTTGCGGCGCTGGCTCTACGACGCCAACGGCGCGCTCACCGACCTGCTGATCGAGACGCTGGGTGAGCGCGTGCTCGACGATCCGCGCTGCCTGACCGACCTCGAGCCGCTGGCCGGCGACGCCGACTTTGTCGCGCATTGCCAAAAGGCGCGCGCGGCCAACAAATGGAAGCTGGCCGAACTCCTGCACGCGCGCACCGGCGTGCGGGTGCCGCCGGGCGCGTTGTTCGACGTGCAGATCAAGCGCGTGCACGAATACAAGCGGCAATTGCTCAACATCCTGGAGGCGGTCGCGCTCTATCAGGCGATCCGCGCCGAACCTGACAAAGACTGGGTGCCGCGGGTGAAGATCTTCGCCGGCAAGGCGGCGGCGAGCTACGACCGTGCCAAGCTGATCATCAAGCTGGCAAACGACGTCGCCAAGGTGGTCAATGCCGATCCGATCGTCGGCGACCGGCTCAAAGTTGTGTTCGCGCCCAACTACAGCGTGAGTCTCGCCGAAGCGATCATTCCGGCGGCCGATCTGTCCGAGCAGATTTCCACCGCCGGCATGGAAGCCTCCGGCACCGGCAATATGAAGCTCGCGCTCAACGGGGCGCTCACCATCGGCACGCTGGACGGCGCCAATATCGAGATTCGCGAGCACGTCGGCGAAGACAATATCTTTATCTTCGGCATGACCGCGGCCGAAGTGGCGGAACGCCAACAGGCGCAGTTCAAAGGCGCCGCGGCGATCGAGGCCTCGCCGCGCCTGGCGGCGGTGGTGGAGAGCCTCAGCGCCGGCAAATTCTCGCCCGACGATCCCGAACGCTTCGCGCCCATCGTGCAATCGCTCACCGATTATGATCGCTTCATGGTGGCCGCCGATTTCGAGGCCTATTGGGCGGCGCAGCGCGCGGTCGATGCGCTGTGGCAGACCCCGGCGGAGTGGTGGCGCATGAGCATCCTCAACACCGCGCGCATGGACTGGTTTTCATCCGACCGCACCGTCCGCGAATACGCCCGCGACATCTGGCGCGTACCGGTTTCTTAATGTCATTCCGGGACGCGCCGAAGGCGCGGACCCGGAATCCAGATGCAAGCTCATTGTCTATGTCTAGATTCCGGGTTCGCTCGCTGCGCTCGCGCCCCGGAATGACGGAAACAAAAATCAGCGCGTAAAACTTCGCCCGGTATTCGCAAAAGCCCGCGCAACGCGGTCAAACCCATCGTGCGATTCCAAATCCTCGACCGCGACCGGCAGCTTGCGCCGCCAATTCGGGTGCTGGTCGACGGTGCCGGGCACGTTGATTTGATCGCGCACATCCAGCACGTCGTCGAGCGCGATCACCGCCAGGTGCGAGGGCGTGGCGCCCAGGAATGCCGCGATGGCGGCGATATCGTCCGGCGCATAGGACGGCGCCCACTGTACGAGCGCGGCGCGCAGCGCAGCTTGCGATTTTGCGCGTGCCGCGTCGCTTTCGCCGGGATCGAGCCCGATCGCCCGCTTGACGCGCAGGTCGTGGCCTTCCAGCCAGCCGCGGAAGCTCGCCATGTCGTGGGTGTTGAAGCTCGCCAGCGCCTCGGCCGGATAGCTTTCCGGCGGGCGGAAGCTTCCGTCGGCTTCGCGCTCGAACAGCATCACCCGGCAGCCCCACAGGCCCCAGCGCGACAGCGTCTCGCGGAAATTGTCCGGCACCGTGCCGAGGTCCTCGCCGATCACGATGCTGCGCAACCGGTTGCTCTCCTCGCTGATGACGCGCAGCAACGGCTCGAACGGAAAGCGGACATAGGTGCCGTCGGCGGCGCTGCAGCCATGGGGGATCATGAAGATCCGCTTGAGGCCGAGAACGTGATCGAGCCGCACCGCGCCGGCATGCCGCATGGTCACGTCCATCAGCCGCCGCTTGGCCGCGAAATCATGCGCCGGCAGCGCGTGCGGATTGTACGGCGCCAGCCCCCAATCCTGCCCGCCGGGATTGAATTTGTCGGGCGGCGCCCCGATCGACACGTCGGCGAGCACGACGTCTTGCTGGATCCAGGCGCCGGCACCTTGCGGGTCGATGCCGACGGCGAGATCGGTATAAAGACCAATCGGCATGCCATGCCGGCGCGCCGCCTGCTGACAGGCGGCCAGCTGGCGCTCGGCGACCCATTGCACGAATTCGTGGAATTCGCAGTCCACCTCGTGCTCCTGCCGGAACGCCTCTAGCCTGGCGCCATCGGGATGGCGCCACGGTGGCGGCCATTGCGGCCAGGGCTTGGGCGCATAATGCTGGCGTAGAGCCTCGAAACAGGAAAAGCGCAACAGCGTTTCGTTGTGCTGCTGCCGGTAGGCGTCGAAATCGGCGCGCCGCTGCGCGCTTGCACCGTTGCGGAAACATTCATGTGCGAGATGCAAAGCGGCGAGCTTGGCGCGCGCCACGCGTGCGTAGGCGACCAAGTCGGTTGCACGTAGCGCGGCGATCTCCGCTTCCAGCCCGGCGGCCTGAGCGCCTGGAAATTCCGCGATGGCCTCGACGTCGATATAGAGCGGATTGAGAAACAGCCGGCTGTTGGGCGCGTAGGGACTGGCCTCATCGGCGCGGTCGGGAAACAGCGCGTGCAACGGGTTCAAGCCGATGGCGGACGCGCCGCGCGCGGCGGCGAGCGCGACCAGGCGTGACAGATCTGTGAAATCGCCGTGCCCCCAGTTGCGGCGCGAGCGCAGCGCGTAAAGCTGCACCACCAGCCCCCACAGCCGCCCGCCGTCGCCTTGAAACGCGCGTTGCGGTGCGGCCGCCGGCGCATCGACATGGTTCGGTCGTTCGCGGCCTGCCGAAATTGCGGCGATCAGCCGCGTCAAAATATCGGGGCTGGCGGTGTGCCGCCGGCCCAAACCGTCATAATATTCCGGCTCTATACCCCAAAGCCGCGCGGTTGCCGCCAGATCATCCATTATAGGCTCTTCGTTACAGCGGCCGACGCGAGGCCGCGAAGGTCCGGTAAACCATGAGGAACTTTGGGCTTGTTTAGTAGTTCTTCTTAAAGTGCATTTGTGGTTCTTTTTAAGGAGTTAACGCCCGAGATCGCAAAATGAAGCAGCCCGGAGCGGAGGGACCCCCTCAAGGCATGAAGCCGCATTCAATTACTGACGCATGGGAAGTCGCTCCGACCGATCCGACCGGACCTCGTTTTCGCATCGAGGACATTTACCCCTGCGTGGACTGCGGACGTTTTCCGGTCAAACGCATTGCCGGCGAAGCCATCGACGTCTGGGCCGATGTTTTTCGCGAAGGCCATGACGTTATTGCGGTCGCGCTGCTGTGGCGGCCGGAAGCCACCGCCGATTGGCGGCGCGAACCCATGCAACTGCACACCAACGACCGCTGGCACGGCAACTTCACGCCGCCGGAGCCTGGCCTCTATCTGTTCGCGATCGAGGCCTGGACCGATCAGTTCGCCACCTGGCGCAAGGAATTCCGCCTCAAGCAGGAAGCCGGTCAGGATATTTCATTGGAGGCACGCGAGGGCCACGAGCTTTTGACCGAGTTGATGCCGAGCGAGCGCGAAGCGCGGCGCGTGGTGGAAGCTGCGGCGCGCAAATTTACCTCGGGCAAGAAATCCGCCGTTCTGCTTGACGACGCGCTGGCGGCGGCAATGGAAAAAACCGACAAGCGCCCCGACCTCACGCGCAGTCCCGTCGTTCCGCTCACCGCTGACCGGGAACGCGCGCGCGTCGGCGCCTGGTACGAGATGGTGCCGCGCAGCCAGGGCAAAGTGCCCGGCAAACACGGCACCTTCGACGATTGCATCGCGCGGCTGCCGGAGATCGCCGCGCTCGGCTTCGACGTGCTTTATTTCACGCCGATCCATCCGATTGGCCATACCAACCGCAAGGGTGCGAACAACACGCTTCATCCCAAGCCCGGCGATCCCGGCAGCTTCTATGCCATCGGCAACGAACAAGGCGGCCATGACGCGGTCAACCCCGAGCTCGGCACGCTCGCCGACTTCCGCCGGCTGGTCGCGGCCTGCGCCAAGCACAAGATGGAAATCGCGCTCGATTTCGCAGTGCAGTGCTCGCCTGATCATCCGTGGCTGAAGCAGCATCCGGAATGGTTCCGTACCCGGCCGGACGGCTCAATCAAGTTTGCCGAAAATCCTCCGAAGAAATACGAGGACATCGTCAATCCGGATTTCACCTGCGCGGACCGCATCGCGCTGTGGGAAGCGCTGCGCGACGTCATCCTTTTCTGGACCGAGCAAGGCGTGCGCATCTTCCGCGTCGACAATCCGCACACCAAGCCGTTCCCATTCTGGGAGTGGCTCATTCGCGAAGTGCGGGCGCGCCACCCGGACGTGCTGTTCCTGGCGGAAGCCTTCACCCGGCCGAAGATCATGAAGGCGCTGGCCAAGCTCGGCTTCTCGCAGTCCTACACTTATTTCACCTGGCGCACCGAGAAGCAGGAACTGCAAGCCTATCTCAGCGAAATCACCGGCCACCCCGAGCGCGACTATTTTCGTCCCAACTTCTTCGTGACGACGCCGGACATCCTGCCGGTGCAGTTGCAGGCGGGCGAGCCGTGGCTGTTCAAGGCGCGCTTCGCGCTCGCCGCCACGTTGTCGTCAAATTACGGCATCTATAACGGCTTCGAGCTGATCGAGCACGAACCGATCCCGGGACGGGAGGAATATATCGATTCCGAAAAATACCAGATCAAGACGCGCGACTGGGAAAAGCCCGGCAACATCAAGGACTATATCGGCCGCATGAACGGCTTCCGCCGCGCCAACCCTGCGCTACTGCAAACGTTTAACCTGCGTTTCCTCCAGGTCGACGACGACAATGTCATCGGTTTCGTCAAGGAGGCCGACGATGGCAGCAACGCGGTGGCAGTCGCGATTTCGCTTGCAGGCAGCCCGCAGGAATTCTGGCTGCATTTCGGCGATATCGAGATCGGCCCGGCCGACGCGCGGCGCCCGGTGCGCGCGATCGAGAACCTCGTTACCGGCGAGCGCCATCTGCTCGAATGGAACGGCCGCCGCCTGCGCATCGATCCGGCCGACGACCCCGCTTTGCTGTTTCGCTGTCATGTATAGAGTGGCGCAATGAACATCGTACCCACCGTGGACAGCGACAGCGCGCAGACAGCCGACGACGACGGCCTGTGGTTCAAGGACGCCATCGTCTATCAGCTGCACGTCAAGACATTCCAGGACTCAAACGACGACGGTGTCGGCGATTTCGTCGGCCTGACCCAACGTCTCGACTATCTGCGCGATCTCGGCGTCACCACGCTGTGGCTGCTGCCGTTCTATCCAAGCCCGGGCCGCGACGACGGCTACGATATTTCGGACTATGGCGACATCAATCCTAGCTTCGGCAGCCTGAAGGACTTCCGCCGCTTCATGCAGGAGGCCAAGCGTCGCGACCTGCGCGTCATCACCGAGCTGGTGGTCAATCACACCTCCGATCAGCACGACTGGTTCAAGCGTGCCAAGCGCAGCGCGCGCGGCTCGAGCGCGCGCAACTGGTACGTCTGGAGCGACACTGACCAGAAATACCAGGGCACCCGCATCATCTTCACCGATACCGAGAAGTCGAACTGGGCCTGGGACCAGGAAGCCGGCGCCTACTACTGGCACCGCTTCTTCTCGCACCAGCCGGACCTCAACTTCGACAATCCGCGCGTGGTGCGGGCGGTGCTGCAGGTGATGAAACGTTGGCTCGACGCCGGGGTGGACGGGTTCCGGCTCGACGCCGTGCCCTATCTATGCGAGCGCGAGGGCACCAATAACGAGAATCTTCCGGAAACCCATGCGGTGCTCAAGCGGCTGCGCGCCGAACTCGACGCCTATGCCACCGGCAAGGTTCTGCTCGCCGAGGCCAATCAATGGCCGGAAGACGTGCAGGCCTATTTCGGCAACGGCGACGAATGCCACATGGCCTATCACTTTCCGCTGATGCCGCGCATCTACATGGCCATCGCCCAGGAGGACCGCTTCCCCATCGCCGATATCATGCGCCAAACCCCGGAAATTCCGCCCAATTGCCAATGGGCGATGTTTCTGCGCAATCACGACGAGCTGACCTTGGAAATGGTGACCGACGCCGAGCGTGACTATCTGTGGTCGACCTACGCGTCCGACCCGCGCGCACGCGTCAATCTCGGCATCAGACGGCGGCTGGCGCCGCTCATGGACAACGACCGGCGCAAGATCGAGCTGATGAACTCGATCCTGATGTCGATGCCCGGCACGCCGATCATCTACTACGGCGACGAGATCGGCATGGGCGACAATATCTATCTCGGCGACCGTAACGGCGTGCGCACCCCGATGCAGTGGACGCCCGACCGCAACGGCGGATTTTCGCGCGCAGATCCGGCGCAGCTTTATCTGCCGCCAATCATGGACCCGGTCTACGGCTATCCGAGCGTCAACGTGGAGGCGCAGGCGCGCTCGCTGTCCTCGCTGCTGAGCTGGATGAAGCGGCTGATCGGCGTGCGCAAGTCGACCAAGGTGTTCGGGCGCGGCACACTCACCTTCATCCGGCCGGCCAATCGGGCGGTGCTGGCTTATGTGCGCCAGCTCGGCGAGGAAGCGATCCTCTGCGTCGCCAATATCTCGCGCGCGGCGCAAGCGGTTGAGCTCGACATGAGCCCGTGGAAAGGCCGCATCCCGCAGGAGATGCTGGGGCGCACGCGCTTTCCGCGCATCGGCGAATTGCCCTATCTGATCACGCTGCCGCCTTACGGCTTTTTCTGGTTCCGCCTCGAGCAAGAGCCCGGACACGAGCCGGAGAAAGTGCTGCCGCGCGAGATCACCACGCTGGTGCTCGGAAACGGCCTGGAAAGCCTGCTGTCGGGCTGGACCAAGCGCACGCTCGAGCTCGACGTGCTGCCCGGCTTCATCCCCGACCACCGCTGGTTCGCCGACAAGGTCTCGCGCCACATCGCAACCGCCTGCGCGGTCGCGCTGCCGTTCGACCACGGCAACGATCGCTTCCTCGCCACCATCGTCGAGGTGACCGGCGCTTCCGGCGTAAGCCGCTATTTCGTGCCGCTGACCATCCGCTGGACGCGCTACACCGAAATCGACAAGGGGCCGGCGAGCGTGCTGGCCGCCGTGCGCCGCGGCGCGCGCGAGGGCGTTCTTCTCGACGCCACCGCGGAGCCGGGGTTCATTGCCGCGCTAATGGCCAAGGTCCATGCCAGCGAAACTGTCGACAGTGGCGCGGCTCGAATCGAGTTCCGCCCGACCGCCGCCTTCGCCGGAGAGCGCCTGGCGGAAATCAAGGACATTGAGGCGATCGCCCGCGAGCAGTCCAATTCCAGCGTGATTGTCGACGATAGATATGTGATCAAGTTGCTGCGCCGGATCACCGCCGGCATCCACCCCGAGATCGAAATCGGCCGCTTCCTTGCCGATGTTGCGCATTTCCCGAACGCCCCTTTGTTGCTGGGCTCGGTCGAACTGGTGGAAGGTGATTCCCGCAGCGCCATCGCAGTCGTGCATGATTTCATCTGGAACCAGGGCGATGCCTGGAACGTGACCGCCAACGGGCTCGACCGGCTGATCGAGGAGCATCGTCTTACGACGGTCGCGGAATCGATTGCCGAGACGCTGGAAACCGCCTCGATGCTGCAACGCATACGGCAGATCGGGCGCCGCACCGCCGAGATGCATCTTGCCTTTGCCCGCGGCGGCGACACGCCGGGATTCGAGCCCGAACCGATCAACGCCGACGACGTGGCGAGCTGGACCGATGCAGGTCTTGCGCGCGCACGTACGGTTTTCGACCTGCTCCGGCACCACCGCAACGAGCTCGCTGAGCCGGCGCCGCAACTGGCGCAAGCGTTGCTCGATCATCACGACGTCATCGTCCGGCAAATCGAGTCGGGATGGAATTCGCACTACGACGGCCTGAAGATCCGCCATCACGGCGATTTCCATCTCGGCCAGGTGCTGATCGCCAAAGACGACGCCTACATTCTCGACTTCGAGGGCGAGCCGCGCCGCACGCTCGAGGAGCGGCGCGCCAAGGCGCCGCCGGCGCGCGACGTGGCGGGCTTCCTGCGTTCGATCAACTATGCGGCCTACGCGGCGCTCGACCGCGCGCCCGATCTCGGTGCCGAGGAACGCGCAGGCGTAACCGAAAACCTGCGCGGCTGGGTCACGGCGCTGAGCGAGGCCTATTGGCAGAGCTATCGCGACAGGATCGGCGACAACCATCTGTGGCCGGCCGATGAGGCCCAAACTCAAGAGCTGCTCGACCGGTTCCTGCTCGAGAAGGTGCTCTACGAAATCGAATATGAACTCACCAATCGGCCGACCTGGGTGCACATCCCGCTAGAGGCGGCGTTGCGCATCCTGCAAGAGCGCGGGGTCATCGGCCCATGAGCGTGCTCACCGCCGCCGCCCGCGAGATCATCGCCGGCCGCAACGCCGATCCCTTCGGCTATCTCGGTCCCCACACCGAGAACAAAAAAACTGTTGTGCGCGTCTTTCTACCCGACGCCCGGCGCGTGGTTGCCGTCAGCGAAAACGGCGAACGCGAGCTCAAGCAGATCGATCCGGCCGGGCTATTCGCCGGGCCGCTCGACAGTGCGAAGCGCTATCGCCTGCGCGCCCAGTTCGGCGACAACGAAGTCGAGCTGGAGGACCCCTACCGGTTTTCGCCGCTGCTGTCGGATTACGACCTCTATCTGCTCGGCGAGGGAAGTCATCTGCGGATCTATGAAAAGCTCGGCGCCCATCTGATGACGCTGGATGGCGTCGCCGGCACCGGCTTCGTGGTGTGGGCGCCGAATGCGCAACGGGTGAGCGTGGTCGGCGACTTCAATTTCTGGGACGGCCGCCGCCATGCCATGCGCGTGCGCGGCAACGGCTACTGGGAAATTTTCGTACCGGGCGCACACGCCGGCGAAAAATACAAATATGAGATCGCCACCCGCGACGGGCGGTTGCTGCCGCTCAAGTCCGATCCGGTCGGATTTGGCACGGAAATGCGCCCCTCGACCGCTTCGGTCGTTGTCGACGACCAGAAGCTGCCGCGCCCCAAGCCCGCACGCGACACGATCAACGCGCTCGACCGGCCGATGTCGATCTACGAAGTCCATCTCGGCTCCTGGCGCAAGAAAGGCGAGCACGGCCAGTTCTGGCTGAGCTATCGCGAGCTTGCCGAGCAGCTTCCCGCCTATTGCGCCGACATGGGCTTTACCCATGTCGAATTGCTCCCCGTCATGGAACATCCCTTCGACGGCTCCTGGGGTTACCAGACGATCGGCCTGTTCGCGCCTACCAGCCGCTTCGGCACGCCGGAAGAGTTCGCGCTGCTGATCGACGCCTTTCACAAGGCCGGGGTCGGCGTGCTGCTCGACTGGGTGCCGGGACACTTCCCCGACGATCCGCACGGCCTTGCACAGTTCGACGGCACCGCGCTCTACGAGCATGCCGACCCGCGCCAGGGCCGCCACCTCGACTGGGACACGATGATCTACAATTACGGCCGCGTCGAAGTCACAAATTTTCTCCTGTCGAACGCGCTGTTCTGGCTCGACCGCTACGGCGTGGACGGCTTGCGCGTCGACGCGGTGGCCTCGATGCTCTATCTCGACTACAGCCGGCCGGCCGACGCCTGGGTGCCGAACAAATTCGGCGGGCGCGAGAACATCGACGCCATCGAATTCCTGCGCCGCACCAATATCGAAGTGTTCAAGGACTATCCGCACGCCACCACCGCGGCGGAAGAATCGACCGCCTGGCCAATGGTGTCACGGCCGGTCGATTGGGGCGGCCTAGGCTTCGGCTACAAGTGGAACATGGGCTGGATGCACGACACGCTCGAATACATATCCAAGGACCCGATCCACCGCCGCCACCACCACGGCGACATCCTGTTCGGGCTGCAATACGCGTTCTCGGAGAATTTCATTCTGCCGCTGTCGCACGACGAGGTCGTGCACGGCAAACGCTCGATCCTCGGCCGCATGCCCGGCGATCCGTGGCAGCGCTTCGCGAATTTGCGCGCCTATTACGGCTTCATGTACGGCCATCCCGGCAAGAAGCTGCTGTTCATGGGCTCGGAATTCGGCCAAGACACGGAATGGAATCACGACGTCGGCCTGCCCTGGCACCTGACCGAGAAAGCCGAACACGCCGGCGTGCAGAAGCTGGTGCGCGACCTCAACCGCCTCTACCGCGATACCCCCGCGCTGCACGCGCTCGATTGCGACGCCGCCGGCTTCGAATGGCTGGTGACCGACGATGCCGCCCACTCAACCTATGCCTGGCTGCGCAAGGGCCGGGGCGAGACCGAGCGCTGCGTGGTGGTGGTGAATTTCACGCCGGAAGTCCTGCGCGATTATCGCGTCCGGGTCCCATTCGCCGGAAACTGGCGCGAAGTGCTGAATTCCGATGCCGCAATCTACGGCGGCAGCAATGCCGGAAACGCTGGTGTAGTGTCCACACACGCGGCCCATGACAGCCCGGAGCTTCGCCTTGTCGTCCCACCGCTTGCTGCCATCTACCTCGTTCCTGAGGTCTAACGGGCACGTTTCGGCGGGCGCGCCGCATCCCCTCGGCGCCAACTGGGACGGGCGCGGGACCAACTTTGCCCTGTTTTCCGCCAACGCCACCAAGGTCGAGCTCTGTCTGTTCGACCGTGCCGGCCGCCGCGAACTCGAGCGCATCGTCATGCCCGAGCGCAGCGACGACGTTTGGCACGTCTATCTCAGCCACGTCACGCCCGGCCAGCTTTACGGTTATCGCGTGCACGGGCCTTACGCGCCCCAGGCCGGGCACCGCTTCAATCCCAACAAGCTGCTGATCGATCCCTACAGCAAGCAGTTGGCCGGCCAATTGGCCTGGAGCGATGCGCATTTTGGCTATCGCACTGGGAGTAAGCAGCAAGATCTATCGTTTGATCGGCGCGACAACGCCCGCGGCATGTATAAATCCGTGGTGGTGGATTTGGCGCATACTTGGGCGCAAAAGCGCCGTTCCCAGACCGCTTGGGAAGACACCATTATTTACGAAGCGCATGTCAAAGGCGTTACGCAAAATCGTAACGACGTGCCAATCGAAACGCGCGGAATCTATCGCGGCCTGTCCGAGCCCGGCATAATCGCGCATCTGCGCAGGCTCGGTGTTACGACAATCGAACTGTTGCCGATCCACGCCTTTGTCGACGACCGCCACTTGGTCAACCGCGGCTTGCGTAACTATTGGGGCTACAACACGCTCAGTTTTTTCGCGCCCGAGCAGCGTTATACCCACGGCGATGCCATCAACGACTTCCGCGCCACGGTGGCGGACCTGCACGACGCCGGCATCGAAGTCATTCTTGACGTCGTCTACAACCACACCGCCGAGGGCAATCATCTCGGCCCCACGCTGTGCTACCGCGGCATCGACAACGCCTCGTATTACTGGCTGCTGCCGGACCAGCCGCGCTACTACGAGAATTTCACCGGCACCGGCAACGCGCTCAAGCTCACGCATCCGCGCGTGCTGCAGATGGTCATGGACTCGCTGCGGCTGTGGGTCGAGGCCTATCACGTCGACGGCTTCCGCTTCGATCTCGCCACCACGCTCGGCCGCTTGCCGGCTTTCGACCGCAATGCGCCGTTCTTCGCCGCCGTCCGGCAGGACCCGGTGCTGTGCAACGTCAAGCTCATCGCCGAGCCCTGGGACCTCGGCGAAGGCGGCTACCAGGTCGGCGCCTTCCCCAACGGCTGGTCGGAATGGAACGACGCCTATCGCCAGACCCTGCGCCGCTTCTGGCGCGGCGATGACAATGTCGCCGGCGATCTCGCCCACTGCATGACAGGCTCGTCTGTGCAGTTCCAGCATGACGGCCGCAGCCCCCGCAGCAGTATCAACCACGTCACCGTGCACGACGGCTTCACCCTCGAAGACCTGGTGAGCTACGAGCACAAGCACAATGAGGCAAACGGTGAAGACAATAACGACGGATCGGACGACAATCTGAGCATCAATTGCGGCGTCGAAGGCGCGACCGACGATCCGGCCGTTATCGCGATGCGCCGGCGGCGCAAGCGCAATCAGCTTGCCTGCCTGTTTCTCGCGCAAGGCGTGCCGCTGCTGCTGGCGGGCGACGAGGTCGGCAACAGCCAGAACGGCAACAACAACGCCTATTGCCAGGATAACGAGATCGGCTGGGTGGATTGGTCGAAGGCCGGCAGCGAAGACGATTTCACCGGGTTCATTGGCGAGCTCACCCGGCTGCGCCGCGACTTTCCTCAGCTCAGGCCGCGTCGCTGGCTGGACGGCCAGAAGGCGGACGGTTCCTACGACGTGAAATGGCTGACGCCGCAGGCCACCGAGATGACGGAAGCCGATTGGAACCTTCCGCACGCGCGCTTTTTGGCTTACGTGCTGGCGGCAGCGGTCGAAGGCGGCAAGCCGCTGTTCGTCGTGCTCAATCGCACCGACGCGCCGGTCGAAATCACCTTTCCGGAATGGCCGGGCGTGACCAGCTGGCACTGCGTGCTCGACACTTCGGACGGGCACGAGCCCGCGGTGATGCTGCCGCCCGGCGCCAACTGGGGCGCGCATGTCCGCTGCGTGCTGGCGTTTGCGGGCGAGCCGTGAGCGCGCCTTCGCGCTTTGGTCCGCTGCTGTCCGACCGGGGTGTGACCTTCCGCCTCTGGGCGCCGGGCGCGCGCGCGGCGGACCTGCTGCTCGACCAGCCGGCCACCGACAGCCTGCCGATGAGCAAGCACGGCGAATGGTTCGAGACCCACGCGCCGGACGCCGGCCCCGGCACGCGCTATCGCTTCCGCATCGACGGCGAACTCGACATCGCGGATCCGGTGTCGCATTTCCAGCCGGAGGATGTGCAGGGGCCGAGCGAGGTGATCGATCACAGCGCCTATCAATGGCAGGCGCCGGATTGGAAAGGCCTGCCGTGGGAGCGCGCGGTTTTCATCGAAACCCATGTCGGCACTTTCACGCGCGCAGGCACCTTCCGCGCCATGATCGAGCGGCTCGATCATCTCGCCGAAACCGGCATCACCGCGCTCGAATTGATGCCGGTTGCAGATTTTCCCGGGCGCTGGAACTGGGGCTATGACGGTGTGCTGCTGTTCGCGCCCGATGCCAGCTACGGCCAGCCGAACGATCTCAAGGCGCTGATCGACGCCGCGCATACGCGCGGGATCATGGTGTTCCTCGACGTGGTCTATAACCACTTCGGGCCGGAGGGAAATTACCTGCACCGCATCGCGCCCGCGTTCTTTTCCGACGAGCATCACACGCCCTGGGGTTCGGCCATCGACTACCGGGTGGACGAGGTGCGTGAGTTTGCCATCGAGAACGCGCTGCATTGGCTGCGCGACTACCGCTTCGACGGCTTGCGGCTCGACGCCGTGCACGCCATTCCCATGGCCGGTGCGCCGCACATCCTCATCGAGCTGGCGAAAGCGGTGAACGCGTTCGCCGCGCAAAGCGGCCGCCACATCCATTTGGTGCTGGAGAATGACGATAATGCCGCGCGCTTTCTGGCGCCTAAGCCGAAGGTCGTCGGCGGCTTTTACCGCGCCCAGTGGAACGACGACTATCACCACGCCTGGCACGTGCTGCTGACCGGCGAGCGCGCCGGCTATTACCGCGATTACCAGAATGCCGGCGACCACATCGCACGGACGCTCGCGCAAGGATTTGCCTATCAGGGCGAGCCCTCGGCGTTCCGCGACGGCAAGAAACGTGGCGAAGCGAGCAAGCAGCTGCCGCGCGCGGATTTCGTCAACTTCGTGCAGAATCACGATCAGATCGGCAACCGCCCCATGGGCGAGCGGCTTAGCGTTCTGGCCAATCCTGAAGCGCTGGAAGCCGCGCTGGCGGTACTGTTCCTGCAACCCGCGCCGCCTTTGATGTTCATGGGCGACGAATGGGGCGCGCGCGAGCCGTTTCCCTTTTTCTGCGACTTTCACGGCGAGTTGGCCGAAGCGGTGCGTCAGGGGCGGCGGCGCGAATTCGCTGAGGCCTATGCGCTGCATGGCGACGAAATCCCCGACCCGCTGTCGCGCGAGACGCGCGATGCCGCCGTGCTCGACTGGGACGCGCGCGCCGAGCCGCAACATGCACAACGTCTTGCGCTGACCCGTGCGCTGCTGGCCGCCCGCAAAAAATGGGTCGCGCCGTTGCTGCCGGCGATGGTGACGCCCGGCGACGTCCATTTCGAGTCCGGTCTGCTCAAGGCCCGCTGGCGCGCCGGCGACAAGGGCCTGATGCTGCTCGCCAATCTGGCGGATACCGGCCAGCCGAAGCCGGCGATCTCATGGGGCGCGCCGATCTGGGGCGATGAGCCGCCGGGCGACTTGCCGCCGTGGTCGGTCTACGCCGCGGTCAGAGGCGCGTGATGCCGCCCTCGGTTCCGCTCGCCACCTACCGGCTGCAGCTCACAAAAGCGTTCGGCTTCAACGATGCCGCCGCGCTCGTGCCCTATCTCAGAGAACTCGGCATCACGCATGTTTATGCCTCGCCGTTCCTCAAGGCGCGTCCCGGCAGCACCCATGGCTACGACATCGTCGATCACGACCGGCTCAACCCCGAGCTCGGCGGCGAGGAAGGCTTTGCGCGACTCTCGGCGGCGCTCAAACAGAACGATCTTGGCCTGATTCTCGATTTCGTCCCCAACCACATGGGCGTCGGCCATGCCGACAACGCCTGGTGGCTCGACGTGCTGGAATGGGGACAGCGCTCGCCTTATGCCGCCAGTTTCGACATCGACTGGGAGGCGATCCCGCACCGCCGCCATCCCGGCGTGCTGGCACCGGTGCTGGCGCGGCCTTATGGCGAGGTGCTGCAAAGCGGCGAGCTGGCGCTGAAATATGACCCGGCGGCTGGCAGCTTCGCGGCCTGGTATTCCGATCACAAGCTGCCGATCAATCCGCAGCGCTACGCCGAGATGATCCGGACGATTGTTGCGGCGGCTGACGCCGCCGAGCAGCCTGCCGGTCGCGCGCTGTTGGCGCTGGCGGATGATTGCCGCGGGCCGCGCGCGCCCTCCTATCGTGAGGCGCCCGCGCTCAAGCAGCGCTTGGCGCAGATCGACGGCGCCGCCGCTGCCATCGAACGCGGCCTTTCCGCCTATGCCGGCGGCAGCGAAGCCGGCGCCGCCGCCTTGCACCGCCTGCTCGAGCGCCAGCATTACCGCGTCGCCTATTGGCGCGTCGCGGTCTCGGCGGTGAACTACCGGCGCTTCTTCGACATCAACGATCTCGCCGGCTTGCGCGTGGAAAATTCCGCGACCTTCCGGGCCATCCACACGCTGGTGGCGCGCTTGATCGCCGCCGGCAATTTGCAGGGGCTGCGGCTCGACCACATCGACGGCTTGCGCGATCCGGTGCAATACACCCGCCGGCTGCGCCGGCTCATCGGCATGATGCGCAGGGCCACGCGCCGCCGCGGCTCGTTTTACGTGGTGGTCGAAAAGATCCTCGCGGACGGCGAGGACATGCCGCGGTTTCCCGCCGTCGCCGGCACCACAGGCTATGAATGGCTCAACGTCATCTCGCGCGTGCTCCTCGACGGCAAGGGTCTCGACCGACTGGAGCGCACTTGGCGCACCTTCACAACCGAGCGTGCGGAATTTGCCGCGATCCTGGAGACCGCCAAGCTGCGCGTGATCGACTCCATGCTGGCGAGCGAATTCACCGTGCTGTGCCGTGCCCTGGCGCGCATCGCCGCCGGACATTTCTCGACACGCGACTTTACGCTCGACCGGCTGCGCGCGGCGCTGCAGCTCTATGTGCTCGAATTCCCGGTTTACCGCTCTTACGTCACCGCCGCCGGCGCCTCCGCCGACGACCGCAAGACAATCGAAGACGCCATCGCGCGCGCGCGGACGCGCTGGCACGGACCCGATCCGGAGATTTTCGATTTTGTCCGCGCCGCGATCACCATCGACCTTGTGGCCAACACCAGCTACAGCGCGCCGCGCGTGCGCAATTTTGCGCTCAAGCTGCAGCAGTTCACCGGTCCGCTGATGGCCAAGGCCATGGAGGACACGACGTTCTATCGCTACCACCGCCTGCTGGCGCTCAACGAGGTCGGCGGCGATCCGGCTGCGCCCTCGCTTTCGCTCGATGAGTTTCACCGCCGCCAACAGACCCGCGCCGAAACCGCGCCCAGCGGTCTCACAGCCACCGCCACCCACGACACCAAGCGCGGCGAAGACGCGCGCGCGCGCATCCTGGCGCTGTCCGAGCTTGCCGCGGATTGGGACGCCGCCGTGCAAAGCTGGCGCGAGCAGAATGCGCCGCTGGTGCTGGAGGCCGGCGGCCACCGCTGTCCCTCGATCGGACATGAATACATGCTCTACCAAGCGCTGATCGGCGCCTGGCCGGGAACGGTCGACACGCATTTCGTCGAGCGCATGCAGGCCTACGCGCTCAAGGCCGCGCGTGAGGCCAAGCAGGAAACGAGCTGGACCAATCCGAACGAGGCTTACGAAGCGGGCTTGCAGGAATTCGTCGGGACGCTGCTCGATGCAGAAACATCGGCGGCATTCATCGCCTCGTTCGGCGAATTCGCCGCGCGCACCGCGCTGCTTGGCGCCGTGAATGGTCTTTCGCAGCTCGCCTTGAAGGCGCTGGCGCCGGGCGTGCCCGATTTCTACCAGGGCACCGAAATCTGGGATTATTCTCTGGTCGATCCCGACAACCGCCGCGCCGTCGATTTCGAATTGCGCCGGCGCAAATTGGGAGAAGGGCCTTCTGATTGGCCCGAGCT
>CAYLMY010000012.1:13760-29951 GCA_964384635.1 uncultured Undibacter sp. | reverse complement strand
GAAAAATGCGAAGAATGCCCACCGAAGCCGCCGCTCCGTGCGTTCGCCACCGGACCCATCGGCACAAGCAACAGCATCGCCACAACGAATACGACAATAACCGCAGCATGTATTATTTTCATGGTACCACTCCCTGTCACAATCCCCGTCTAATGGCGCCATCCTAGCGCTCGAAAACCCGCGATGTCATCCAGGCCTCCGGCAACCCGCACAGCAGCTACCGAGCGGCCCGAAAAACCGCTGCCATTCACGCCGGTTTGAAGGGGCGGCGAACAATTGCGCTGACCCGCAACTGATTTTGGCGTAGATTTGCCGCGTGAGCGACACCGAGACCCTTTTCGTCACCCTGCGCAAATCGGCCGACCCGCAAGTCGTGGCCGCCATCGAAGCATTGATCGCCGACGGCACCGACCGGCAATTGTGCCGCGTCAACGTGCTGTCGTTCGCCGCACAACATGGGCTCGACGAGGAAAAGACGATCGGCGGATTTCTGCACGCCGCGCGGCTCGGCATTTTCGATTTGACCTGGAACGTGCTGTGCCCGGGCTGCGGCGGCGTGCTCGACGCCGCCCAGACGCTCAAATCCGTCCATAACGAGGCCTATGACTGCGCGCTCTGCGCCACCGGCTACGAGCCGACGCTCGACGAGATGGTCGAGGTCGCCTTCACGGTCAACCCGCGCGTCCGCCGTATCGCCGCCCACGATCCCCATTCGCTGCCGGTCTGGGAATATTTCCGGCAGGTTTTCTGGGGCAATGGCGTCAACCTGCCCGAAACCGGCTTCGAGGAGCTGATGGAGGAGATCACCCTCGACTCCATCGAATTGCCGGCCGGACAAAAGGCGCAGATGTCGCTGCAAATGCCCGAGCGCTTCCTGATCGTGTTCGAGCCGGTCACCCATGCGGCGCATTTCATCGACGTGAAGGGTGAACCGACCAAAGAGCGGCAAAATCTGGCGCTGATCTACAACAAGGTGCAGGCTCCGACCGTCACCACCGAGATGCAGCCCGGCCCGTTAAGACTGTCGGTCGAGAACCGCGCCGACGTGCGCACGCTGCCTTCGGTCTGGATCGCCGATGTCACGCTGCACGATCTGCTCGCCAAGCGGAAGCCGTTCCTCACCGCCAAGCGGCTGCTGACCAACCAGATCTTCCGTGATCTTTATCGCACCGACACGCTCGACGTCGATCAGGGGCTCAAGCTCACCAGCCTGACCTTTTTGTTCACCGATCTGAAAGGCTCGACCGAGCTTTACGATCGCGTCGGCGATATCGCCGCCTACGAGCTCGTCAGCGCGCATTTCCGCGCGCTCAACGAGATCGTCGCCGCCGAGGCGGGCGCCGTGGTCAAGACCATCGGCGACGCGGTGATGGCGACCTTCCCGACGCCGGACCGCGCGCTTGCTGCCGCGCTTCGCATGCGCGATTCGGTGCGCGCGATCAAAGACGATCTACTGATCAAGATCGGCATTCACGAGGGGCCCTGCCTGGCGGTCACCCTCAACGAGCGGCTCGATTATTTCGGCCAGACCGTCAATATCGCCGCCCGCGTGCAGGGGCTTGCCGACTCGCAAGCGATCCTGGCGACCAAACCGGTGGTGGACAATCCGCTGGTCTGCAAGATGCTGGAAGCATCCGAGCTGGCGCCGAGCGCACAACACGCCGCCTTGCGCGGCGTCGCGGACAAGGTGACGATCTATCAAATTCCCTATGAATAGACTGACTTCGCCGGGACGAAGGCCCCTCAATTGCCCTCACCGCGGAACGCATCCATGATCGATCGAATCCGAACGGTGCTGATTGCCCCACTGCGTTTGTTTTCCGCGAGCTGACGGACGGCGACGTAGCAATCGACGTAACCGTTCTCCCACATTCTTCCGGTGCGATTGTCGAGCATCATCTGCCAACATTGATCGCCGCGCGGCGGCACGATAATGATCGAGCCGGTATAGATTTCGTCGTCGCTTTGCGCTTGCTGCGGTGGTTCGGGCACTTTGCCCCGCAGCGTGAATCCGCCGCTGAAGATGTTGCCGCTGAAAAAGAAGAAAAGGCTAAAGCCGAAGGCAGCCCAAACGAGCAGCACATAGACCAGCCGCAAATCACGCCAGAGCCAGCGATCCGTTACGCGCAACGCCATCGTAACCGCCATAAAGCAGTCGAGCCGTTTAGAACTTAGTTAAGCTCGGTTAAGGAACGGTTGCGGCTGTGTTTCCTTACAAAAACACGATGAAAAACAGAACGTTATTGCCCCTGCGCCCGCCAGCCATTATCCCTAAAGCTATGATCAGCGCAGGGCAAAGCGTGGCGGCGAGCGGCGGCATCGGGTGCTGCGAAGCGCGCGAATGGCCGGCTGCGAAGAAGGTGGTTACGGGATGAGAGGAATGGCGCGCGGCCCTGTTTTTGACGTGCCGATGTCGCGGCTGGCGACATGGTCGGGGCGGCTGGCATGGTTCGCGCTGGCGGTGGCGGTGTTTTCCATCATCATCGTTCGCTCCGGCCTCCTGGAGATCGTGCCCGCGCTCGCCACGTTCGCGGTGGCCTTGATTTTCGCCGGACTCGCCATCCTGCTGGCGTTCAGCGGATTTGTCATGATCTGGCGGCACGCTCTGATCGAGCTTCGAACGCGCAGCGGCCTGTTATCGGCGACGACGAACGGCGCGCGGGCGCGTCGCCGCGATAACGGTATGGAGTGTATACGAATTGCGTAAGCTGGAGCTTTCATGAAGGCTTTAGAAAAGCTGTATCAAGATGCGCTCATGGCGCTGCAGGCACGCCGGTTTGACGACGCCGAAGCCCTGTTCAAGAAATTCCTCAAGCGGCAGCCGAGCCATGTCGGCGCGCTCAACCTCTTAACCATCACCCTGATGAGCAGCGAGCGCTTCGCCGAGGCCGAGCCGTTCATCGCGCGCGCGCTCAAGCTCGACCAGCGTTCGGACGTCTCGTTCTACAATTACGGCCTGATCCTCAAGCGCCTGGGCCGGCCGCAGGAGGCGCTGGCGCAGTTTACCAGCGCGCTGCAACGCAACGGCGCGGCCTGCGAGAGCTGGAACAATCGCGGCACGGTGTTCAACTACCTCGGGCAATACGAGCAGGCGCTCGCCGATTTCGACCAGGCCATCGCGCTGAACCCTAGCTATGCCGGCGCCTACTGCAATAAAGGCCGCGCGCTCAGCGAGCTCGGGCGTCCCGACGCGGCGCTCACCACCTACGACAAGGCACTGACGCTCAATCCCGCGCTGGTGGAAGCGTGGCTCGGCAAAGGCAATGCCTGCGCCGCGGCCAAACGCGACGAAGACGCCATCGCCGCCTTCGAGAAAGCGGCGACGCTCAAGCCCAACATGGCCGTCGCCCACACCAGGCTGGGCGACGTGCAGAAGGAGACGGGGCGTATCGACGAGGCGCGCGAGGCCTACGCCCGTGCGCTAAAGCTCGATCCTGACGCGGTGCCGATCCACTACGCCCTCACCCAGGTCAAGCGTTTTGCACCCGGCGACGTGCAGCTCGCCGCCATGGAGGCCCTGCTGTTAGCCGGCACGGCTTCGCCTGAAGACAGTCCCTATCTCGAATTCGCCCTTGGCAAGGCCTATGCCGACACCGGCGATCACGCCCGCGCGTTCCAGCACTGGCAGAATGGCAATACCCTCAAGCGCACGCAGATCAAATACGACGAGGCAGAGACCGTCGCGCTGTTCGACGATATCGAGGCGATCTTCACGCCTGCCCTGATCGCGGCCAAGCAGGGGCACGGCGATCCTTCAGCCCTGCCGATTTTCGTGCTCGGCATGCCGCGCTCCGGCACCACGCTGATCGAGCAGATACTAGCCAGCCACCCGGATGTGCAGGCCGCCGGCGAGGTGAAAATCCTCGACGACGTGCTCAACACGGTGCCGAGCGCGGAAGGCAAGATCGTTCCCTATCCCGACTACGTGGCCGCGCTGGCGGAGCCGGCGTTCGGCGGCATCGGCGCGCGTTATGTCGCCGCGCTTGCCAAGCTGGCGCCGGGGGCGGCGCGCGTGGTCGACAAGATGCCGGGCAACTTCTTGCTCGCCGGCATGATCCACCTCGCCTTGCCGCAGGCGACGATCATTCATGCCGTGCGCGACCCGGTCGACACCTGCCTGTCGTGCTTCATGCAGCTGTTCGCCAAGCCGCACGCCTATGCCTACGATCTCGCCGAGCTCGGCCGCTATTACAACCGTTACCGGCGGCTGATGGCGCACTGGCATCGCGTCCTGCCGGCGGGAACGATACTCGACGTGCGTTACGAGGAACTAGTGGCCGATCTCGAGGGTGAGACGCGACGGCTCTTGGCGCACTGCAATCTCGCCTGGGATGAACGCTGTCTCGCGTTCCACGAGACGCAGCGGCCGGTACGTACGGCGAGCGCGACCCAGGTGCGTCAGCCGCTCTACGCCACCTCGGTCGCGCGCTGGCGCGCCTACGAGGAGTTTCTGGCCCCGCTGCTTGCCGAACTGAACTGCTAACAGTCCCCGACCGCGGAAGCGGCTAAGCGGAGGCCATTTCCAATCGTGCATTGCCCGCACGCCTGCTACACACTATCCCATGGTCACGACCGGCGGCCAACATCGACCGGACGGAATGCTGCCGGTAACCCAGAAGAACTTACAAGAAGGCGTGCGTGAATGAGATCGATGGCGCGCGGCCCTGTTTTTGACGTGCCGATGTCGCGGCTGGCGACATGGTCGGGGCGGCTGGCATGGTTCGCGCTGGCGGTGGCGGTGTTTTCCATCATCATCGTGCGCTCCGGCCTCCTGGAGATCGTTCCGGCGCTCGCCACCTTCGCGGCGGCCTTGATTTTCGCCGGCCTCGCCATCCTGCTGGCGTTCGGCGGATTTGTCGTGATCTGGCAGCAGGGCTTGGCCGGGCTCGGGCGCGCGGTCACCGGCCTGCTGCTCGGCCTGGCGCTGCTCGCCTATCCCGGCTATCTGGCCTATCGCGCCAGCAGTCTGCCGCAGATTACCGACATCACCACAGACCCCGGCAACCCGCCGCGCTTCGACGTGCTGGCGCGGCTGCGGCCGCGCGGCAGCAGCGCCTATCCCGGCGCGCAGGCTGCCGCCTTGCAACGCCAAGCCTATCCCGACCTCGACTCGCTGGACTATGACGCGCCGTCCGTGACCGCCTACCGGGTCGCGCTCGCCGTCATCACCAAACGCCATTGGCACATCGTCGACGCCGTGCCGCCGGCAACGCAGCGCGACGGCGTGATCGAGGCGGTGACGCGCACTTTGATCATGGGCTTCCGCGACGACGTCGTGGTGCGCGTGCGTGCCGTCGGCCGCGGCTCGCGCATCGACGTGCGCTCGGCGTCACGCTACGGCGCGCACGATTTCGGCACCAACGCCAAGCGCGTCGCTGCCCTGATTGCCGACATCGACGACGCTATGAGCGACGCGATGACGCGGCCGCCGCCGCCCGAGCCGAAAAACGAGCCGAAGAAAAAACCTCAGCCTTCCAAGCGGCCCGCCAGGCGGTAGACGCCGTCGATCGCAGGCGTGCCGTCGGTCTCCACCAAGCCGCGCACTACCAGGTCTTCGAGATGCGCCAGCACCGACAGGCCGGCGGCGCCGGTTAGGCGCGGGTCGATGCCGATATAGATCGCGCGCACGATGGTGGGGATGTCGGTTTCGCCTTTCGCCAGCCGGTGCAGGATCGAGGCCTCGCGCGCCTTGCGGTGCAGGATATAATAATTGACGAAGCGCGGCGCATCGGTGATCGCCGGCCCGTGGCCAGGCAGATAGATCGTCTCGTTGCGCTTCGCGAGCTTTTGCAGCGAGGCCATGTAGTCGCTCATGGCACCGTCCGGCGGCGCCACGATCGAAGTGGCCCAGGCCATGACATGGTCGCCGGCGAACAGCAGGTTATTCTCCTTGAGCGCATAAGCCATATGGTTGGCGGTGTGGCCGGGCGTCGCCACCGCTTCGATGGTCCAGCCGTTGCCGGCAATGATCGCGCCGTCGCGAAGCGCGACGTCGGGCTTGAAGTCGCGGTCGGCGCTGGCGTCGAGCGGATTGTGCTCGCCGATATGCAGGGGCCGCGCTGCCCGGTGCGGGCCTTCGGCGTAGACTGTGGCGCCGGTCTCATGCTTGATCGTCGGCGTCGCCGGCGAATGATCGCGATGAGTGTGGGTGACGAAAATGTGGGTCACGGTCTCGTTGCGAACGGCATCGAGCAGCGCGCCGATATGGGCCGGGTCGTCGGGGCCCGGATCGACGATGGCGACTTGGCCGCGGCCGATGATGTAGCTGATGGTGCCCTTGAAGGTGAATGGGCCGGGGTTGTTGGCCATGACCCGGCGCACGCCGGGCACCGCCTCGTCCACCGTGTCGGGGGCCAGGTCGAGGTTCTTGTCGAAGGGAATGTCGTCGCTCATGGACGGAGCAAATGCCCGCAGGGAGCCGTCCCCGTCAATGGCTTTCCCATATTGAGACACGCGGCCAGCGCCGCGCCGGTCGTATTGCGCAATCTTCCTTCCCGCCACGACTTTGCCAACAGGTGCCCACGAAAAAGTCTTGAGCGCTTGATCGAATCGACGCCGGGCTCTGGGGAAACGCGGAGGGGACATGCGCTGGCTGATGGCCGGGCTCGTCGCGTTGCTCACCGTTTCGCCCGCCGCGGCCTCGGCGCTGCGGCCGGTGGACCTCGCCTCGACCGAAAGCGTGACAAGCTGGATCAGCGGCTATCGCGCCAAGCCCGACCTGAAAGGCGTGCCGGCAGCCATGCGGGCATTGAGCCGCTTCGGCGCTTTCAACGATCCCGAGCGCTGCGGCGTCTATGTCGGCTTCCTCGCCGGCGTGATCGCCGCCAATTCGGACAAAGCCTACCAGCTCATTTCCAAGACGATGACCATGCGCAAGCAGGATCGCTGGATCATCGTGCGGGCGATCGCCTATTCCGGCCTGCCCGATTGGAAGCAGCTCATGCGATGGTCCGAATCCCGCATGCCGCGCTACGACGTGATGGGCGAAAAGTACCTCGCCGGGAAAACGGCGACGCTCGCGCAATTCGCCGTGCCGCCCGCCCCCACCACGCTCGACCGGCTACGCGAGCATTTGCAGCTCGAGAGGCCGCCGCAAAAGGTCGTGCTCGAGCCGAGCCCGGAAGTGCTCGACCTGCTGTGGGGCTATTATTTCGCCACCGGCAGCTACGGGCCGATCATGCACATAATTGCGCTGCTGCCGTGGTCGCGCGACCACAACAACGTCGAACGGCTCACCATCGGCAACATGGCCAAATACACGCTGGCCCGCAACGCCACGCATGATGAGGCGCTGCTCGCCATGCTCAAGGCCTCGATCAAGGCGCCCAACCAGCCAGAGCCGACTGTGGCCGTGCTCAAGGAAGTCGTGGAGGCGGCGGAAACCGTCGACACTGCCAGCATCCACAAAGAAGCTTTGGCTGCAATCGAAGAGCTCAAGCGCAAGGGCCCAGCCTACAAACGAAACGTCTCGTGGTGGGGCTATATCGGACAGAGCGCGGTCGCGGGCGGCTGCATCGCCGCGGCGCTTGCCGGTCAGGTTGCGCTCGGCATCCCTTGCGTGGTCGGCGGCGCCACCGCCTCGGCGGCGATGAATTTCTGGAACAACCAGCCCTGAGGCATTGCGCGTTCACCGCCGCGAACTATTGACAGCCGCGGCGTCGGCCGGCGGCCGCTCAGGCCACCGCCTCGCTCGCCGGCGTCATCTCAGCGAGAATATGCTCGACTTCCGCGGCCGGCCTGGGTTGACTGAACAAAAAGCCCTGGAATTCAGTGCAGCCCTCCGCCGTCAAGCTCGCGAGTTGCTCCTTCGTCTCCACGCCTTCGGCAGTCGTCGTTATACCCAGGCTGCTGCTCAAGCCGACCACCGCGCGAACGATCGCAACGCTGTCTTCCTTCGCGGGCAAATCACGAATGAAGGATTGGTCGATCTTGATCTTGTCGAACGGGAAGCTGCGCAGGTAGCCGAGTGAAGAATAGCCGGTGCCGAAATCATCCATCGCAATCCTGATGCCGAGGTTGCGGAGCTGATGGAGAATAGCGAACGCGCCCTCGTTCTCCTGCAGCAGCACAAGCTCGGTGATCTCCAGCTCCAGGCGTTCGGCCGGCAGACCCGAGGTGGCCAGAGCATCGGCGACGATCTGTACCAAATTGCGGCTCTTGAACTGGGCTGGCGACAAGTTGACCGCGATGGTCACCTGCTCCGGCCAGCGTATCGCCTCGGCACACGCCTGCCGCAATACCCATTCCCCCAATGGCACGATAATGCCGGTTTCTTCGGCAAGTGGAATGAATTCGAGCGGCGCAAGCATCCCGCGTTCGGGATGATGCCAGCGAACGAGCGCCTCGCAGCTGGTAATCTGCCCGGTCTTGAGGTCGATGATCGGCTGGTAGTAGAGCTCGAACTCGTGATTCACGATCGCCTTGCGCAGGTCGAGTTCGAGCAGGCGGCGCGCCTGCATGCGGGCGTCCATATCGACCTCGAAGAACCGGTAGATGCCTCCGCCGTCGGCCTTGGCGCGGTAAAGAGCGAGGTCGGCGTTTTTCATCAGAGCGTCAGGCTGTTTTCCGTCGGCAGGCGCGATTGCAATGCCGACGCTCACGCCGACGACCACTTGGTGGCCGTCGAGGTCGTAGGGCGCACCCACCACTTCGATAAGTCGCGCAGCGAGGCTAGTGACATCCGTCACCTGGTTGGATGGAACCTGCACGACCGCAAACTCATCGCCGCCGAGGCGGGCCACGATGTCTTCGCCCCGCACGCAACTGCGCATGCGCTCGGCTGCCGCCTGCAGCAGCAGATCGCCGATGGGATGTCCGAGCGTGTCATTGACGCTCTTGAAGCGATCGAGGTCGAGGCTGTAGACCGCAACTGATTCCGCGCGCCGCAAATGGCCGAGGATCGCCTCCATCCGCTCATAGAACGTTGCGCGGTTCGGCAAGTTAGTGAGCGCGTCGTAATGCGCCAGGTATCGTATCTTTTCCTCGGCCTGTAACCGTTCCGTGATGTCCTCGAAGGTCGCCACGAAGCCACCGCCGGCCATCGGCCGATGCGAAATCGATATGCTGCGGCCGTCGCTCAGATGCTCGACCAGCGAGCCCGACTTTGCCTCGCGGATGAAGCTTTGCTGAAGGGCCAGCGTGCCCTCGGAGTCTACATCGGCAATATTGCTCGACTTGACCGCCAGCGCCATCAGCTCGCGTGTCGACATGCCCGGCAATATTTTCGCGGGCGGCATTCCATAGATTTCCGCAAAGCGCGGATTGAAGATGACAAGCTTGCCGTCGGCATCAAACAGGCAAAGGCCCTGCGACATGTTGGTTAGCGCCGCGTCGAATCGCTCATTCTGCGTCACCAGGGTCCGTTGCGTGTCGTTCAGGGCGCTGAGGGTTCGGTCGAGCACGCGCATCGGCAAGGCGCGCACCGCCAAATAGATGACGAAGCCCAGCAGCGCGCTCAGCAACGCGACAAATCCGGTCCAATAGAGCGTGTCTCGCAGGCTCGCTT
This sequence comes from uncultured Undibacter sp., assembly GCA_964384635.1. Classification (GTDB taxonomy): domain Bacteria; phylum Pseudomonadota; class Alphaproteobacteria; order Rhizobiales; family Xanthobacteraceae; genus Pseudolabrys. The sequence goes on along the minus strand of CAYLMY010000012.1, from coordinate 20,446 downwards.
CGGCGACCAGCGACCCCGCGGCCGCGCCGCCGACCGTAATCGGGGTGCGGCGCGTCATGACGGGAGCGACCAAATCTGGGCCTTCATCCAGCACAAGCTCTTCGTTTTGATCAAAGACCTTCTGACGGATGGGTTGTTCGCCGCCTTCGGGCAACTGGATCAGCTCCGACAGCCGCAGCTGCTGATATTGCCACATAACTTCGTGGCTATAGATATATTGCGCGACGCGCGCGGCGTTCAATCGAGCCTTGAACCCCAATACCTCTGCGGTGTTGGTATAGCCGACGACGAAATAGCCGGTAGGCACCGCAACGGCGGTGGTGATCGCGACAAGCAGCGCGATCGCCCTGAGGGTCTTTCTGAGGGCACGGCCCTGCACCATTTCCATCATTCGGCGCCCGGCAAGGCTCCCGTATCACGCAGGGCCTTTTCGCCCTGCGGCGTGTTCAGGAAGGCGATGAATTCTTGCGCCACGGGGACGTCGTTTGGCCGCACGATAAAGTAAAGATGCTTTGCGAACCGGTAGCTGCCGTTCTCGAAATTCGCCAGCTTCGGCGCGACACCGTCGAGCGTCACGACCTGCAGGCGGCGGTGCTCGGTCGTAAGCTGAGTGAGCGTGGTGCCGGTGAGCGAGCCCGGCAACCGCTCCGCCATGTCGGCGTTGTCCTGATCGGTGGCCGCGATCGGCACCTCAGCGCGGCGGCGCAGGTCTTCGATCGCCTTGTCCATGCCGGTAAACAGCTTGCCGAGCAGCTTCGTGTCGGTTTCGCTGCGGGGACGCAGGATGAGCCGGATCGGCGTGCCGTCAGCCCAGGTCGGCTTGCTGGCCGAAAAGATTTTCGGCAGATCGGTCGTCTTCAGTCCGTTCGGTTTGCGATGCGAGGTCGCAAGCACATAGGCCGTGCGCAACTCCAGGATCTGGCGGAGGCCTTTTGCGGCTTCGGCCGGCTTCAGCGGCCGCGCGGAGACGGCGACATCGAGCTTGCCATCGGCCAGGGCATGAATCCCGCCGCTGCTGCCGAGGCTGGGAATGACAATGACCTTGACGCCGCCTGCGGCGGCGGCAAATTCGCCGCCGACCTGCCGCAGCATGCCGATCGAGCTGCCGGTGCCGCCCATGCGCAACGTTTTTGACGCGGCGGCAGCGTCCGCCGCCGGCATTCCGGCGAGAAGCACAAGCGCTGCTAGTATCGAAAATGATGTTCGCATGACGTGCATCCCACTGTTCGGTGGGACAGTTCACACGACAAAGGTCAATTTTGAACTTTGCGCTGCGCGCATTTGCCGGGAGTAGTCAACAAAGCGTAATTGCGTGGTAGCAAATTACCACTATCGCGCATGATTTCAGGCAGCGAGAGATGCTTTTCGCAATGATCGCGTAACTTGCTTGTCAGCGTGTCGGCCCGGCGTCGTCCAGGCGCACCTCAGTTTCATCGGGCAGGATTTCATCGCGCGTGATGCGCTCACCATGTCCGGGACCGTAAAGAACAAGCAACACGCACCCCGTGCTGACTGCAAGCAGCGCCAAAATGAATGCGTCGAAATGAACGATATGCTCCCGCAAATCACCCGCATACCACAGGCCCGCGGCGATAACGCCCAACATCAGCCAGTGCAACGGCTTGCCGAGAAAGAGGGTGCTCATGCGGCCTGCCTTTCCATCTGTCCCGCCAGCGCCTTCACGATCCGCGGGGCCAGCACAATGGCGGCCAGCGCGAGGCCGGCGGTATCTGCGACGTAGCCCGGCAAATCTGCAATCCGGTCAAGCGGCGGCAGCAGGATCAGGGTCGCTGCAATCAATACGACCAGTCTTTGCAGTGGATTGACCGGGCCCCGGTACCATCCCTCGAGTCCGATCGTCAGAACCCACAATCCCGTCATGGCGAGCGCCGTCGAGACCGCGGTCAGCCACAGCGGACCGACAAACAGCAAGGAAGGATCATAAACGAAAACAAGCGGAACGATATATTTCGCGATGCCGATGCGGGTCGATTCGACGGCCGTCGCCATCGGTGGAGTCTTGGCGATCGCGGCGGCGGCGAAAGAGGCCAGCGCCACCGGCGGCGTTATGGCCGAGACGACGCCGAAATAGAAGGCAAACATGTGCGCGGCAATCGGCACGATACCGCTCTTGATGAGCGCCGGTACGATCAGCGCAGCGACCGTGATATAGACCGCCGTCGTCGTGATGCCCATCCCTAAGACGATCGCTGAGACGCCGGTCAGCGCTAGCAGCACCAGCAGATTGCCGTGCGAAATCTCGATGACCGATTGCGTGAATTTGAGGCCCAGCCCCGACACGAAGACCGAGCCGATGATAATGCCGGCACAGGCGCAGGCGATGGTGACGGGAACCGTGGCGCGGACACCTGCTTCCAAGGCCGCCATGAGATCGACCGGGCTCATGCGCGTGCCTTTATTGATGAAACTGAGCGCGAAAAGCGTGCCGATCCCCCAGATCGCCGACTTCATCGGCGTATAGCCGACGAGTAGGAAATAAATTAGCACGAACAACGCGATCAGCAGATGCCAGCCGCCCGCCAGCACTTCGCCCACGCGCGGCAGCTGTTCCTTCGGAATGCTGCCGATATTGTGTTTGTCGGCTTCCAGATGCACCATGAAATAGATGGTGGCGAAGTAGAGGAATGCCGGGATCGCGGCGGCAACGATGATGGTGGTATACGGCACCTCCAGAAACTCCGCCATGACGAAGGCGGCCGCTCCCATGATCGGCGGCGTGATTTGTCCGCCCGACGATGCACATGCCTCGACCGCCGCGGCGAAGCGCGGGCGGTAACCGAGGTTCTTCATCAGCGGAATGGTGAAGGAGCCGGTCGTGACTACATTGGCGACAGCCGATCCCGATACGGTTCCCATGAAGCCCGAGGCGACCGCGGCGGCCTTGGCGGGTCCGCCGATCCGGTGGCCGGTCAAGGCAACCGCCAGATCAATAAAGAAACGGCCGGCGCCGGAACGGATCAGCACGGCGCCGAAAATGATGAACAGCACAATGTAGGTCGCGCAAACATACAGGGGTATGCCGAATACACCGTCACTGGCCACGAACAAAGTGTCGATGAACTTTCCAAAGCGCACCGGCGGACCGTAGAAGAAGCCAAAGAAATGGTTCGCGAAAAGCGTGTGGAAGACGAAGAAACCCGTCACACAGACCATGGCCCAGCCGACCGCCCGGCGGGTCGCCTCGAACACGAGGACGATCAATATGCCGCCGACGATCAGGTCCGGCGGGTACTTGTCGCCCAGGCGCAACTGGAACGCCTCGATATCCCAGATCGTATAGATCTCGACAAAGAGGACCAGCGCAACGAGCAGCAGATCGATGCCGAAGCCCGCCATGCGCAGTCCGTTGCGCGGATCGCCGGGAACGACCAGCGGGTCGCGAATCGACTTGCGAAACAGCGGGAACATGAAGATCGCCAACGTCAGCATGACGGTCAGGTGCACGGAGCGGAACGAACGTCCCTCCGGCGTGCCGAACGCCGCGACGTAGAGATGGAAAATGGCGAGCGCGATCGCAATGATCGCCGAAACCATCAGCACCGCTTTGACGGCACCGTGTGCCCTGCCCAGCAATAGTCGTTCGAGAAAGCCGAGTTCGTGCTGTTCCCGATAGGAAAGCGTGGGCGTCTCAACGCTCATTGCGCAATCTCGGAATCGCCGCAACGCTATTGGCGGTAAGTCAAACCGTGCGGCTGGGCAATCGATGGAAGGGATGCCGGCTTTCCGCCGGCATCCCTGATCCGTTCATTTCATCATCGGCAGAGGATCAACTCTTGACGCCGAGTTCGTCATAACATTTCTTGGCGCCCGGATGGATCGGGATCGCCGCACCCTTCAGCGCGTTCTTCAACTCGACCTTGTTCCAGATCTTTTTCACCTGCGCGAAGGCGTCGTGGTTTTTCCAGAAGACCTTGCACATCTGGTAGACAAGATCGGTGGGCAGATCCTTGCTGACCACCATGTCGGTGACGATAGCGAGCGTTTGGACGTCCTTGTCCAAACTCGCGTAGACGCCTTTGGGCATGACACCGGGAATATAGCCGGGGTTGTCCTTCACGATCTGTTTCAGCTTGTCGTCTGGCAGCCCGATGAAACGAATGCCGGGGCTGTGCTCCAGCTCGATGAACGAGGCCTGCGGCATCGACGTTGAGGCCATGAACACGTCGATGTGCTTGTCTTTCATCAGCGCCACGGATTCCGTGTAGTCAACATGATGGACGGTGCCGCCGTTCTTTTTGATGGAATCGAAGCTGATCCCGTAAGCCTTGAGGATCGACTCGGCAAAGGCCGTTCCCGTCCACTTCGCCTTGCCGGGGCTGATATTGGCGTTCTTCATGTCGGCGAACGACTTGATCGGCGAATCCTTGCGCACCGCCACCTGGAACATGGCCGGATAGAGAGTCGCAAAATACATGACGTTCGGATTCGGCTTCTTGAATTTGCCCTTGCCCGTATACCCATTGAAGGTCGTATGGGCATAAGACCAGCCGATCTGCGCATCGCCGCCGTTGACGGCCAGAATGTTGGAGATGCCGCCACCCGGCTGGTTCGACGTGCTGATGCCTTTGATCTGCTCCTGGAAGACCTGCATGATCTTAGCGCCGAGCGGATACCAAGATCCGCCGGACGGCCCCGACACCATGCGTACGAAGGTTTGCGCCTGCGCGGCCGGAGCGATGAGCACCGCCGCGATGGCGGCGATAGCAAGCTTATGAACAAGTCTCATTTGTTTCCCTCCCGCTAGAATTATTTTTTGTTTTCTTATTGGTCCGGACAGTCTGAGCCCAATCACACCCGTAATCAACCCGGCAGCGACCGCGCTAGCGGCACCAGGCAACCATTTCGCAATGCAGCGCGGGGCGAAAATCGTTTGCTTGTTGGTGGAGTGATTGGGGTTCGGAAGGCACGTCGGCGCAAGGGCATGGCCCTGCCGGCGCCGGGTGACTGCCGCGCGGCGGGACCGGGGACGGCCTTCACCCTCGTAGCCTCAATCTGGCCGCCGAGCGGAAGCCGCGAGCCGCGCGGCGGGTCAACGCCCAAGCCGAACAACGTTTTTGCGATTGTCTCGGTGTTTCTCTCCCCCGGTCCGCCGGGAACAGAGGGCCAATCGTTTTTATTCCCTGTGGCCAAGGGTTCGCGGGCTGCCGGGGCCCGCACAAGGGCATTGCGGACGAGGCAAGCCGAGATTTGACGATGGTCCGGCCGGCGTCAGGCGCCGCCGGCCGCCTGCTGCGGCGCCCGCGCGGCCTGCGTCAAGCGCACCGAGTTCTCGAAGGCGGGCTCCGAGCGCATGAGGCCGAGCCCGACAAGTTGTGCGCTGTCTTGGAAGCGCACGGAATCCTTGGTGAAGAAGCCGACCGTTCCCTTTTCCTGCGAGAGGTCAAGATAGGCGCGGTATTCGCGCGCGCTGGCGTAATGCTCGCGCCGCGCCACCTCGGTCACCACGCGGTCGTGGAAGTCGCTGAGGAATTTGAAGTGCAGCACCCCGGCGAGCATGCTTGACGTCTTCACCGGCGTTAGCGTGTGCGTGCTATAGAGGAAGCGCATGCCCTTTTGCCAGCGCACCAGCGGCACTTTGCTGACGGTCGGTGGATGGAATTCGCGCAGCACAGCGTGAAAGGTGCGCTCGCGTACGCCGCCATAGATTTGAAAATAAGGACATTGCTGGATGCGAACGGCGCGATAGGGGCCGGCGTCGAAATAGCGGCAGGTATCGATGAGCGCCGCGCTCGGGTCGTGCACGGTGTCGGCGACGTGGCGGTCCGAATACATGTCGAGCAGCAGACAGGGCAACGCCTGCGCGCCGGCATGATCGAGGTAACGGCACAGCATTGCAATTTCGAGTTCTTCGTAGTGCGGATAGATGAACTGTTCGTCGGCGTCGATGGTCAGCGTCCAGTGGCCGGCGCCGAACTCGTCGAGCAAGATGTTGGTCCAGGTGACACCCCAATGGCCGGCGGCGTAGCTCTCGGCGGTCGCGAAGATATGGACGTCCGGCTCGTTCGCCAGCAGGTCCAGCGTCCCGTCGGTCGAGCCATTGTCGAGGACGAAGAAGCGTTGCACGCCGATGGCGCGGTGATGGCGCAGCGTGGCCGGCAGCCGCAGCGCCTCGTTGCGGACCACCAGCAAGGCCCGGATTTCGCCGCGGATTTTGGGGATGGGACGATAGTCGAGGCGCTTGATGCTGGCAGGGATCATCGGGCCCCCTGAGTGAGCGAACGGTCGGGACCTTATCTGAGTCGCCACAAGTACATCGATGCTTAGGAAAAATCCCTGAGCGGGCAGGACCTGGCCCGGCAAAGCCCGCGGGCCGGCCCAAAGGCGGGGTTGCTGCGGGCTTGCCGAGGAGCCCGGACATGCTGCGGATTTTAGGAAAATGGTCGGAGTGGCAGGATTTGGGTGTCAGATCATTCGCCAACGAATTTGCTCGCCTTTTTCAAGCTGCCCGTGCAGCTTGTGTGCCCTCTAGCGTTGGTTCCAGCGCTAGAGGGTACATTTAAGCGAAATGGTCGCTGAACCAGCCCTTAACCTAAAGCGCCTTAGATTATGCGCCGAACTGTAGTTCTTCGGGAATAATTGGGTCTGCGTACCTTGGAGTACGCATCATGGCCTCGCGCGCATACCGCCGCCACTTCTTGCGTGATCTACCACACACCTATGTGGTG
>CAYLMY010000012.1:0-13660 GCA_964384635.1 uncultured Undibacter sp. | reverse complement strand
CTCGCGCGCATACCGCCGCCACTTCTTGCGTGATCTACCACACACCTATGTGGTGCTCTTCTGCGCCGCAGTCGGTGTAAGCCTTCTTATGTTTCTTGCCCTTTACTCTTCCCCAGCACGGCTCGGGAGCGCGGTGAGGCCGCAATTGCGTGACGTCAACATTGACGAACGTTATGCCGGCTCGATCATGGTCGACCCCCCGCGCGGGGATATGTGCCGGGAACGCATATTCGACAATCGCACCGGGAATATGTGGGATCATGGCTACGTCAAATGTCACGACTTGTCCGCACCTTCGAAGAAACATCAGCCATCAGGAATGGACGCTTCGCGCTTGCGCGACGTCGGCAAAGCGTTTCGCCACGAGCAATGACTGACTAGCACGCTCTCGCATTAAGCACTGCGTGGCAGAATTTGGCGACTTGGTTACGTGCTATTGTGATCGCTCGGTTTTTTAACCGGGACCCAGGGCCTGTTAATCACGTTATGCATTTCCGCACGACAGCGGCGCTAGCCAAATTCAATGAGCTATCCAAATCCTGACAATCCATTTAAAATTACGAAAATGTATCAGCCCGCGAACAACAACGGGAGGGTGAGCAAATGAAAACACTTCTTTCTCTTGTCTTCGTTCTTGGCATCTTCTGCGCAGCGACGGCCCACGCGATGCCGGCCGCAATCTTTGGCCCCGCGCAGCCTGGACTAACAACCCAGGTCAGCAGCGGATGCGGCATTGGCGTCCGTCGCGGTCCATTTAATGGATGCGCCCCTGTCTACGTCTACGGTGGATACTATGGCGGGTACTACCACGGATACCGTCGAGGATATTACCGCGGCTACCGCGACGCCAATTACAATGGCCCTTACTTTCGTTTTGACAACGGCCAAGACGTGATTGCGGTAGATAAGGGGTTCTGCGGCTTCGGCTCGTATTTGTCGTGCAGTCACGGACTGTGCTGGCGGTTCTGTTATTGATTTGCACCAGTCGCTAAGCGCGCAATGGACCGCCATTGCAGGCCGTTGCAACCGCCAGCCCCAATGACCCTTGGGAACATGCGCGTCAACGGCATCCGCTCGCTTGGCTTTTGGTGCCTTGGCCGTGGGCTGTCACCATCACGGTGTGCTCGCGTAATATCGCCCGTTGGCACATAGCGGGCATGCCATCTTATCCGGCTAATGTCCGCTTTCAGGAGTAAAGTTGTGATAAATCAGCGTCCAGAGCGTAGAGCTGGTCGGAGTGGCAGGATTTGAACCTGCGACCCCCTCGTCCCGAACGAGGTGCGCTACCAGACTGCGCTACACTCCGACTGATGACCGGCCTTATAACCCCGGTCGCAACGAAGCCGCAAGCATAAGAGCCTGATGACCGCCGAGCCGGGAACCCGTGTATTGAAGGCCGATTCCGCCGCGATCGAGGTCGCGGCGCGCTGCCTTGGCCAAGGCGGGCTGGTCGCCTTTCCGACCGAGACCGTCTATGGGCTCGGCGCCGACGCCCGCAATGGCGAGGCGGTGGCCCGCCTTTACGCCGCCAAGGGACGGCCCACCTTCAACCCGCTGATCGCCCATGTGGCCAACGCAGAGGCTGCGCGCCGGCTTGCTCGTTTCGACGCCGCGGCCGAGCGGCTGGCGGCGGCGTTTTGGCCGGGGCCGCTGACGCTGGTGCTGCCGAGGCGGCCCGACTGCGGCATCGCCGATCTCGCACTCGCCGGCCTCGACAGCGTGGCGGTGCGTGTTCCCGCACACCCGACAGCGCATGCGCTGCTCGAAGCCTTCGACGGGCCGGTAGTAGCGCCGTCGGCCAATCGCTCCGGCCATGTCTCGCCGACCAGCGCCGCCCACGTGCTCGCCGACCTGCGCGGACGCATCGACATGGTGCTCGACGGCGGCGCCTGCACGGTCGGCGTGGAATCGACCATCGTGGCGTGCCAGGGCGAGCCGGCCCTGTTGCGCCCGGGCGGCGTAGCGCGCGAAGAGATCGAGCGCGTGCTCGGCCGTGCGCTGGCACTGCCGGCCGTAGCCGACGAGGCGCCGCTCGCCCCCGGCATGCTGCGCTCGCATTACGCACCGAAAGCGCGCCTGCGGCTCGAAGCCGAGACGCCGCGCGCCGGCGAAGCTTTCCTCGCCTTCGGACCCAGCGCGCCGGCGGCAACCGGCATGACGCTCAACCTGTCGCCGCGCGGCGATCTGATCGAGGCAGCGGCCAAGCTGTTTTCCCATTTGCGCGCGCTGGATGCTTCCGGCGTAGCCAGCATCGCGGTAATGAGGGTGCCGCATGAGGGCCTCGGCGAAGCGATCAATGATCGCCTTGCGCGTGCAGCGGCGCCGAAATCATGAGTACCGCAATGAACCTTCAAACCAAGCCCGCGCTGCCGCCCGAACTGCTGGCGCGTTTCACGGCCATCGTTGGACAGAAATACGCGGTGACCGATAAACAGGCGCAAGAGCCCTATCTGGTCGAGATGCGCGACCTCTACCACGGCCACACGCCAGCGGTGCTGCGGCCAGGTTCGGCGGAAGAAGTCGCGGCCATCCTCAAGCTCGCCAACGAGACGAGGACCGCGGTGGTGCCGCAGGGCGGCAATACCGGGCTGGTCGGCGGCCAGATTCCCCTCAACGGCGAAGTGTTATTGTCGCTCATGCGGCTCGACAAAATCCGCGAGGTCGATCCGGTCTCCAACACCATGACAGCGGAAGCCGGCGTCACGTTGCAGCGCGCGCGCGAGGCGGCAGCTGAAGCCGATCGCCTCTATCCGCAGCTTTTGCCGTCGGAAGGCTCTTGCACCATCGGCGGCAATCTCGCCACCAATGCCGGCGGCACGACCGCGTTGGCGCATGGCATCGCGCGCTCGCACGCGCTCGGGCTGGAAGTGGTGCTGGCCGACGGGCGTGTGCTGCACGATCTCAACAAACTAAAGAAGGACAATACTGGCTACGACCTGAGGGACCTGTTCATCGGGTCGGAAGGCACGCTCGGTGTCATCACCGCGGCGACCTTACGCCTGGTGCCGCGGCCACGCTCGGTCGAGACGGCTTTCGTCGGCGTGCCCTCCCCGCAAGTCTCACTCGACCTTTTAGGGCTTGCCGAAGAGCGCACTGCGGGCGGCGTCACCTCGTTCGAGCTGATGGCGCGCTCGGGTGTCGACGCCGTGGTTAAGCATGACGCTTCGAGTCGCAATCCGCTGGCAAGCCCATATCCCTGGTACGTTCTGATCGAATTGTCGTCACAGGCGCGTACCGGCTTGCGCGCGGTGCTGGAGGAGATCTTGAGCCAGGGCCACGAAAAGGGCCTGGTGCTCGACGCCACCATCGCCGACAGCCTGGAACAGGCAAAGAGCTTCTGGCGCATCCGCGAAATGTTCGGCGAGGTACAGCGCCATATCGGCGCCTCCATCAAGCACGACGTCTCGGTGCCGGTCGCCGCCGTGCCGGTCTTCATCGCGGAGGCGAACGCTGCGGTCAGCAAGCTCATTCCGGGCTGCCGCCCGCTGCCGTTCGGCCATGTCGGCGACGGCAACATCCACTACAACGTCACCCAGCCGCAAGGCGCCGATAAAGAAAAATTCCTGGCGCGCTGGGACGAGGTCAATGCCGTTGTTTTCGCCGTGGTGAGGAAGCTTGGCGGCTCAATTTCAGCGGAACACGGCGTCGGCGTGATGAAGCGCGACATCCTGCCGAACTACAAGGACCCGGTCGCGCTCGACCTGATGCGCAGCCTGAAACGCATGCTCGACCCGAACGGGATTTTGAATCCGGGAAAAGTTCTCTGAACCGCTTCAATATGCGGCTTCGGGCTCACGTCTCCTTGCTCTTTCGGCGGCCTTCGACGGGAATCTTCGGCGGCTTCTCGGGTCGATCGGGTCCCCAGACGCGGCTGTAATAGGTGTCGGCCAAATTGAGGGCGCCGATCGGGTTGTGCGCCAACACTCGGTCCTTGGCCACCAGCACTGTGGTTAGCCCCTCGGCGTGCTTGAAGAACAGGCTGTCATGACCAACGCAGAGGCCGAGTACGACGTTTAATTCGCAGCCGGCACGCTTGAGCAGTTCGGCCTGCCCCACCGGGTTGCAGATCGCCTCGTAGGTGCCAGGGCGGATCTTCTCCTCGTCCTTGATGCCAAGCTCCTCCTTGGAGATGCCGCCATGCTTGCAGGCAACGGAGGCCACTTCGAACCCATGACTCTCGAGGATGCCGCTTAGGACCTTGGCGTGATCGACAAAGCTGATGCAGGTGGCGATGCCGATTTTCTTGAATCCCATTCGCTTGGCAAACTCACAAATCTCCTCGACCCGCGTCCACTCGCAATAGCCAGCCGCCTCGACGACAGCGGAGACCTGGGAGATGCGGCGAACCTCCGCATCGTTGTATTTGCTGGCTGCCTCGTCGATGCCGTCCGGATCCACCTTGGTGGGGCAATACCCAGGACCACGTTCGGCCGATTCACCCACGCGACAGGCGCGCACAGTATCCGGGCAATAGGCGCATGCCGGATCTTCGTATTTCATGGCGCGTCCCCGGTTGCGGATGTTTCGTTCCGGCGCAGGTTGACAACCCGCCAAAAAGCGGCATTGCGCTAAATCAAACCGACTTCGTCTTTGCGGCATGCCGGCAAGTAAGCGGCCTAAAACAACGCACCCTGCCCGCCGTTCTTTTTAACCTTCTCGCGCCTGACCCGCGCCGGCGGCTTTACCTTTGGCGGCGGCGCGGGCTCCGCGCCGGGCGCGAGGCGTTCCACCAGCTTGGCGTTGTCGTTCGCCGTGCGGTTGACCGCAGTGGACACTTCATAGGCCTCGAGCAGATCGTCCGGCGCCGGCGCGATCAGCGCCGCCGCGGTCTGCGCATCGACCTCCGCGCAATTGAGCCAGAGGTCGAAGCCCTCGGGCGGCACAATCACCGGCATGCGGGAATGGATGGCGGAGAGGGTGCGGTTGGCATTGGTGGTGACGATGGCCGCGGTCTCCAGCTCCTCGCCGTTCGGCCCGGTCCAGCATTCCCACAGGCCGGCGAAGGCCATCGGCGCACCCGACTTCAGCCGCACGAAAAAAGGCTGCTTGCGGCCGGCCACAGCCTTCCACTCGTAGAAGCCGTCGGCTGGAATGAGACAGCGGCGGCGTTTCATGGCAGCGCGGAAGGCCGGCTTGTCGGTGACGCTCTCGCCGCGCGCGTTGATCAGCAGTCTGAAGGTCTTGGGGTCCTTCACCCAGGACGGCAGCAGGCCCCAGCGCACCAGCGCGAATTGCCGCTTGCCCTCGACCGAGCGGACGATGGGGATCGGCTGCGTCGGCGCCACGTTATAGCGCGGCGGGAAATTGGGCTGCTCCGGATAGCGGAACAGAGCGCGGATCGCTTCCGGCGCCGAGGTGATGGTGTAACGGCCGCACATGGAGCTAATCCCGACGTTTCGCCCGCTTAATCGCGCCTTAACCGCGATAAATAACAATGGCGGCGGGCGGATCGGCGGGGCTTCAATGAAATATCAGGATTGCGTCGAGGCGGCGCAAGCGCCGGATGCGGCGGCCGACGGCGAGACCGGCGGCAGCTTCGCCTCGTGCGATGCCAACATCAACCCGGTAACCGGGCTCGCCACCGACTACCTCAATCATTTCAACGAAGCGATCATGCTGCTCGAAATGCTGTCGAGCTGCCCGGACTGTCTCAACGAATTCCTGGCCTGGCAGCCGATGAGCTACCGCGAGCACTTCGCGGTCTCGGGCTTTCGGGCGCGCGCGCAGGCGATCGCCTGCTATGACGCCGCCGATCCGCAGGTGCGCGGCGCGCTCGACGCTATCGCTTCCACCATGACGGCGATGCTGGAGGCCACGCGCGCGGCACTGCGGCCCGGCATACCGCAGCAGGCGGCCGGCCTCATCGCCGAAGCGGCCGCCGCCTGGCTGAAGCCGCAGATCGCACGCGCGGGCGCCATCATCAACGGTGAAGGCGACGCCAGGACCGACGTGCCGACGGCACCGCAGGCGGTGGTCGACGGGCTCATGAAGCGCTAGCGCATGATCTGATAAGATCATGCGCCTGGAAAAACCATGAGCGACGCCCGCGCCTATCCGCAACGCCCCTACCTCGCGGTCAGCGCGGCCATCGTGCGCGAGGGCAAGGTGCTGGTGGTGCGGCGCGCGCGTAATCCCGCGCTCAATCTCTACACGCTGCCGGGTGGCGTGGTCGAAGCCGGCGAGACGCTTCACCAGGCTGTTATCCGCGAAGTGCACGAGGAAACGCAGCTTTCGATCGAGCCGGTCGCGCTCGCGGGCAACCGCGAAGTCATCATGCGCGACGCGCAAGGACGCGTGGAGCGGCACTTCGTCATCCTGTGTTTCGCGGCGCGCTGGCTCGCCGGCGAACCGGTCCTCAACGAGGAGCTTGACGATGCGCGCTGGCTGGCGCCGCCGGAGCTCGCAGAGCTCAAAACCACCGAGGGGCTGGCCGAGATCGTCGCCACGGCGCTCGAAAGCCTCCGCCGGGGGGCCTGAGTTGCCCGCCTTGCGGCCGCCATGCAGCGGGGGCATATCATCCTTTCCGGCCAATGATCAGGTTTGAATCGCGTGAAGAAACTTTTGACCGTCGCGTCAATCCTATTGTGCCTCGCCGCGCCCGCGCGCGCGGCGGAGAGCGGCACCACGGCGCCCTACGACAACGAGCTGCAACGGCTAGCCGAGATTCTCGGCGCGCTGCACTATCTGCGCGCGGTCTGCGGTGCCAAGGAAGGCCAGAAATGGCGCAACGGGATGCAGGCCCTGCTCGACGCCGAGGCGCCCGACGGCGACCGCCGGCGCAAAATCGCCGCCAGCTTCAATCGTGGTTACCGCGGCTTTCAGCAAACTTATCGCACTTGCACGCCGGCCGCCGATCTCGCCATTCGCCGTTATCTCGAAGAAGGCGCCAAGATCGCCCGCGAAATCACCGCCCGATACGCCAATTAAAGGCCGCCGTTATTAACCTTTCCCGCAGGTCCGGGTAGCCGGGCGGAACTTGCGTGCTAACGTCCGCGTCGAAATTGGGGCCGGCGTTGACGACGCCTAGGGAACGTTAGCGTGACAATGAATACAACGGGGCCAACGCCTGCGCACGATCCGGCGTCCGACGGCGAGCAGAAACGCGTCGCGCTCGGCTATTTGCAGGAGGCCTGGGCCGAAGCGCGCCTTGACGGGATCGACGGCGATTGCCTGGCGCAGGCCTGCCTGTTCGCCGCCTTGGCCGAATTCGTCACCACCTACGGCGAGGAAGCGGCGGCCACGTTCACCGACGGTCTCAGCACCCGCATCCGCAACGGCGAATTCTCGCTCGACCAGCCGCGCCAGTAAGCGGCCCGTGTTTGCGGCGATCGAAGTCGCTACGGAAAAAATCAACAAGGCGCTAGGCGGGCGGCAAGTGCAGGCCGAAATGACGCTCAAGCACGGTGTCGATGTGGGACGGGTAAAAAGGCTTCTTGAGAAACGCCAGCGCGCCGGATTCCTGGGCGCGGTCGACAACGTCGTCGTTGGCCATTGAGGTCATGATCACCACGGATACGTCCGGCGCCAAGCGCTTGATTTCGGTCAGAGTTTCGATGCCATTGAGACCTGGCATATTGTAATCGAGAAAGACCAAACCGAAATTTCCAGTGCCCAATAGCTCGAGCGCCGCAATGCCCTCCGACGCTTCATGCACATCGAGGGCGAAGCGGCTGGCCGACAGTATTTTGCGCACGATACTGCGCATCGTGCTGGAATCATCCACAATCAGAATACGGGTCGGAATTTTCACGCGCACGCAGACCTCGACCAGCTTGCGGGCATCGTCGGAGCTGGTGGGTCGCACCAAAGTCGCGTCAACATTGTCCGGACGCGGTGCGCCATGCGCGATCAAGGCAAAAAGGATCGGGGCCGGACGCGCTGCGCGCGCGGCTGCCGCCACAGCCGCCTTATCGTCATCGGATAGAGCGGCGTCCACCACGCAGATATCGATGTCACCTTTTTTAAGTGCGCGGACTGCGGCGGCGGCGGCTTCCGCCGCAAATTCGATCGGAACGGACGCCATCGCCACGCCCTCCTGCCACAAATCCCGCTGCGATGACGCGGCCGCGACAACCAGCATACGGAGCGAAATGAGGTCACTCTCCATGGTCCCTGCTTTCCGCGTCCCGGCAAGACGGCCGCACGAGGGGTGGCCTGATACCGTTGAATAGCCGGTCGCGCGAAGTTTGCAAATCCACAGGATTATTTTGCATGAAAACTTGGGGAAAGCTCGCGTATTCGTTGAGTAGCCTGAATCGGCGGTTGCAGCAAGGCGGAGGCTAGCTCGCCAGGGTCTCCAGGAACCGCACCCGCTCGCCCCGCGCCGGCGCCGGCAGACTGCCCTCCCACATCACTTTACTGCCCCGCACGATCGTTCCCACCGGCCACCCGGTCACGCTGACGCCGTGATAGGGCGTCCATCCGGCGCGCGAGGCGATCCAGCGGTCGGCGATGGTTTCCCGCCGCTTAAGATCGACCACCGTGAGATCGGCATCGTAGCCGACGGCGATGCGCCCCTTGGCCGCCATGCTGAACAGCCGCGCCGGGCCGGCGCTGGTGAGATCGACAAAGCGCAGCAGCGTAAGCCTGCCGGCATTGACGTGGTCGAGCATGATCGGGACCAGTGTCTGTACGCCGGTCATGCCGGAGGGGCTGGCCGGATAGGTCTTGGCCTTTTCCTCTGGTGTGTGCGGGGCGTGATCGGAGCCGAGCACATCCACCACGCCCTGGTCGAGGCCGTGCCAGAGTCCGGCGCGGTGGGCGGCGTCACGCACCGGCGGATTCATCTGCGCGCGCGTGCCGAGCCGCTCGTAGCACTCCGGCGCCTCCAAAGTGAGGTGATGGGGCGTGGCCTCGACCGAGGCGACGTCCTTGTGACTTGAAAGAAACTCCATCTCCTGCGCGGTCGACACATGCAGCACGTGCACGCGCGCGCCGGTCTCGTGGGCGATAGCCACCAGCCGTTGGGTGGCGGTGAGCGCCGCGCTCTCGTCGCGCCAGATCGGATGCGAGCGCGGATCGCCCTCGACGCGCAGGTTCTTGCGCGCGTTCAGGCGCGGTTCGTCCTCGGCGTGGAAGGCGGCGCGGCGGCGGATGGTCTTGAGCACGGCGCGTAAGCCCGCATCGTCGGCAATCAGCAGCGAACCGGTGGACGAGCCCATGAACACTTTGATGCCGGCGCAACCGGGAAGCCGTTCGAGCGCGGCGAGGTCCCTGGTGTTGTCCGTGGTGGCGCCAACGAAAAAGGCGAAGTCGCAATGCATGCGGTGGTGGCCGCGCTTGACCTTGTCGGCGAGCGCATCCGCGCTCACCGTCAGCGGATCGGTGTTGGGCATTTCGAACACCGTGGTGACCCCGCCCATGACGGCCGACAGCGAACCCGACTCCAGATCCTCCTTGTGGGTGAGGCCGGGCTCGCGGAAATGCACCTGGGTGTCCACCACGCCGGGCAACAGGTGTAGGCCGTGGCAATCCACCACCTCGCCAGCTGCGGCGCGCGCGAGATCGCCGATTGCCGCAAACCGGCCGGCGCGGACGCCGATATCTCGCATGCCCTCGCCGTCGTGGTTGACCACGGTGCCGCCCTTGAGGATCAGGTCGTAGGTCTCGGGCATATTTGAGCCTTTTTTATTCGGGGCTTGAGGCCCCGCGAACAGCGCTTACGTTTCATCGCGAGTTCTGGCAAGAGACTAGCAAAGAGAAGGCAAGAGAATTTCATGCAGGCAGCGCTTCTCCCCGATCGCGGTGTCCTCAAGCTCGCCGGCGACGACGCCCGGCGCTTTCTCAATGGGCTCGCCACCAACGATATCGCCAAGGTCGCGCCCGGCCGGGCGCGCTACGCCGCGCTACTCACCCCTCAAGGCAAGATCGTCGGCGACTTTCTCGTGGCCGAAGCACCGGCGGAGGATGGCGGTGGCTTCTTCCTCGACGTGCCCAAGGCGCTCGCGCGCACGCTTGTGGATAAACTCAATTTCTACAAGCTGCGCGCCAAGGTCGTAGTCGAGGACCTGTCGGAGGCGCTCGGCGTCATGGCGGTCTGGGACGGCGCCGGCAGCAGTGAATATGGCCTTTGCTACGCCGATCCGCGGCTGGCCGCGCTGGGATGGCGGGTCATACTACCGCCGCAGCTTGCGACCGAAGCGGCCAACGATCTTGGCGCCACGCCGGTCGAGCCCGAATTATACGAGGCCCACCGCATCGCGCTGGGCGTGCCGCGCGGCGGCGAGGACTTCATCTATGGCAACACGTTCCCGCACGAGGCCGACATGGACCAGCTCGGCGGCGTCGATTTCGACAAGGGCTGCTATGTCGGGCAGGAAGTGGTCTCGCGTGTCGAGCACCGCAACAGCGCGCGCAGCCGCATCGTGCCGGTCGCCTATGGCGAGTCCGCGCCTTCGTCCGGCCTGCCGGTGATGGCCGGCGACAAGCAGGTCGGCACTTTCGGCTCGGCCGCCCAAGGACGCGGCCTGGCGCTGCTGCGGCTCGACCGCGTGCAGGACGCGCTCGCCGCCGGCGCACCGCTCACCTGTGGCGGCATTGCCGTCCACGTGGTCAAGCCGAATTGGGCGAAGTTCCCGTGGCCCGGCGAAACGCAACCGACGCCATGAGCGCAAGCTTTGCCCATGCCGACGGGCTCGGGCGCTGCCCGTGGCCCAAGCAGGACCCGCTTTACGTCGCCTATCACGACCAGGAATGGGGCGTGCCGGAATTCGACGACCGTGCGCTCTATGAGAAGCTGATGCTCGACGGATTCCAGGCCGGGCTGTCGTGGATCACGATCCTGCGCAAGCGCGAAAACTTCCGCAAAGCCTTCGACGATTTTAAGCCAGAAAAAATCGCACGCTACCCAAAACGCAAGATCGAGCGGCTGATGGGCGATGCCGGCATCGTGCGCAACCGCGCCAAGATCGAGGGCGCGGTCACCTCGGCGCGTGCTTATCTGAAGATCATGGAAAGTGGTCCCGGCTTCTCCAACCTGTTGTGGGATTTCCTCGACGGCCGGCCGAAGCTCAATAATTTCCGCAGCACCCGCCAAGTGCCGGCGGAAACAGAAATCTCGCGCAAGATGTCGAAGGAGCTGATTGGCCACGGTTTCAAATTCGTCGGGCCCACCATCGTCTACGCCTTCATGCAGGCGGTCGGCATGGTCAACGACCATCTGGTGAGCTGCCACCGCCACGCGGCGGTGCAAAAGCTCGCCAAGCGGCGATGAGCAAGCCGCGCAACGTATCGAAACCTGCGCGCGCGCCCGCACCGCGCGCCTGGCAGCGCATGCTGTCGGGACGGCGGCTGGACCTGCTCGACCCCTCCCCGCTCGACGTCGAGATCGAGGACATCGCGCATGGGCTCGCGCGCGTGGCGCGCTGGAACGGTCAGACCAAAGGCGCGCATATCTTCTCGGTCGCCCAGCACGCGCTGCTGGTGGAGGCGCTGGCGCGGGCGAAAGTGCCGCGGCTCGACGCCGCCGGCCGCCGCGCGGTGCTGCTGCACGACGCACCGGAATACGTCATCGGCGACATGATCTCGCCGTTCAAGGCGGTGATCGGCGACAGTTATAAGGCGGTGGAGAAGCGCCTGCTCGCCGCCATCCATCTGCGCTTCGGCCTGCCGGCCAAGCTGCCGGAGAGCCTGACCGAGCTGATCAAGAGCGCCGACCGCAGCGCAGCCTTCCTGGAAGCGACGCGGCTCGCCGGGTTCGGCGAGGACGAGGCGCGCAAGTTCTTTGGGCCGCCGCCGAAGTTCTCCGCGGCGATCGAACGCGACTATCTGACGCCCTGGCCGGCCGAGACCGCGCAAAGCCGCTTCCGCGAACGCTTCGAAAAGTTGATGCGCGGTTGAGGCTTTTCAAACATGGGCGAGCGTCATAGATATGACGCAAGATTCGTCCATAGCGCCATCATTATGATTCACGTCTGCTCCCTCGCGCGCCTCTATTCCACGGTCGACCAGACCGGCGCGCGCCATATCGTCACCTTGCTGCGACTCACCGACCGGGTGGAGCGGCCGGCCCATATCGCGCCGGAAAACCACCTGGTACTCAGCGTCGACGACATCTCCACGCCGATCGGGGGCTACACTGTTCCCGGCGACGAGCACGTGGCGCGGCTGATCGACTTCGTGGGCGAATGGGACCGCGCCGCACCGATGGTGGTGCACTGCTTTGCCGGCATCTCACGCTCGACCGCTGGCGCATTTGTCGCGGCTTGCACACTCAATCCGGACCGCGACGAAACTGAGATCGCTAAAGCCATCCGGCGCGCCTCGCGCTCCGCGCAGCCGAATGCCCGCATCGTCTCGATCGCCGATCGTCTGCTCAAACGCGAAGGCCGCATGGTGCGAGCGGTGGAATCGATCGGGCCTGGCGACGCTGCCCTGGAAGGCAATCCGTTCCGAATCGATATTTCCTAATCGCATAGGCCGCACGGCAAATCAGGTTCTTTCGGCCGCCGTGAGTCGGTCGTTTATTTTTTCAGCCAATGTGCGCTCTCTCATGAACCAGGACACGTCCGGGCGCGACTACCGTGAAACACGGTGGCGCACATGGACCAGAAGGTTTTCCCGTTCGAGTCGGCAATGGTGCGGAGCGACGCAGAGCGGCGCGCCGTTCCATTCTTCCAGCGTCTGTGGCCGCTGCTGATGGTCGCTTTGGGACTCGTCCTCACCGTGGCGTGGATCGCCCTCATTGGCTACGGCCTGTATATTCTGATCGACCTGCCATTCTAACAACTGATTGTGCGACGTGATTGTCGGGCGCGGCCGAAGCGCGCCCGAATTTTTCCGTCGTCCACCATTCGCGGTAAAAGGCAGCCCCGCCCAAAATTGGACGGGGCTACCAAACACAATGTGCCGCAGCTTGGGTAACCCAACGTTGTGTTCAATGCATTGGTCGCAGACCGCTAATGAAAGGTTCACCATATTCTTCGGGCCCATCGGCCGCCGGCTTTTGCCGCAATGGACATCGGGCGAGAGCCGAAATAGGCTTTCGCTCAATGGCTTGGTCGGGCGCTTCGCGGCCGGCCGCAGGGGCATGCGGGGCGGGATGAGTGAAAAAAAATATGGCGTGGTGTCGCCCGAGGTTCTCAATTCACAGAGTGGCCTCGATTTCCTCAAGGCGATCATCGCCGGCACGGTGCCGCAGCCGCCGATCAGCGAAACGCTGGGTTTTCATCTGGTCGAGGCCGAAACGGGCCGGGCGGCGTTCGAGGGGCTGCCGGAATTCCGCTATTACAACCCGATCGGCACCGTGCATGGCGGCTTCACCGCGACGCTGCTCGATTCCGCACTCGGCTGCGCGATCTTCTCGACCCTGCTCAAGGGCGATGCCTGGACCACGCTCGAGCTCAAGCTCAATTTCGTCCGCCCGCTCACCAAGGACACCGGCCCGGTGCGTGCGGAAGGGCGCATCGTGCATCGCGGGCGCACGGTCGCCACCTCGGAAGGCGACCTGAAGGACCGCGCCGGCAAGCTTTACGCGCACGCCACCACCACCTGCATGATCTTTCCGGCGACGACGTGAGGCCGCTAGGGCGCGTACCCATTAAAGCGCAGGCCGGAGGTCTGCTTTTAAGGCAAACCGGACATGGCTGAAAAAGGCCAACGACGCGAATGACCCACAGCGGACATCAATTGAGATACGAGTTCGCTGTGCAGCAAGACAATT
>CAYLMY010000011.1:24368-30570 GCA_964384635.1 uncultured Undibacter sp. | reverse complement strand
ACCGCCACCGCGCTGGTGGTGGAATCGATGCTGCTCTATCGGCTCGCCAAGCGCCACCTCGGCTTCCACGTCTTCATTCTCGGCGGCGGCGGTTCTTCCGACTAAGGCAACGCCGAGCCGCAAGGCCCCCTCTCCCCTTGTGGGAGAGGGTGCCCGAGCGGAGGCGAAGCCGAGCGAGGGCGGGTGAGGGGGCGGAGCTCAATCGAGGCACAGCCCCCTCACCCGGCTCGCGCTTCGCTACGCTTCAGCGCTCGCCACCCTCTCCCACAAGGGGAGAGGGAAAGAGAGAATGCTGCGCGCTCGATAAGAAAATCACGCCTTTTCGCGCAGCAGCCGCCGGATCACCTTGCCGGTCGTGGTCATCGGCATCTGCGCGATAAAGGTGACCTCGCGCGGATATTCGTGCGCCGACAACCGCGTCTTGACGAAGCCCTGAATCTCGCTCGCCAGTTTGTCGGAGGGCGCGTGGCCCTCCTTCAGCACGACGAAAGCCTTGACGATCTCGGTGCGGATTGGGTCTGGCTTGCCGACCGCGG
The DNA here is from genome assembly GCA_964384635.1 of uncultured Undibacter sp. Lineage (GTDB taxonomy): Bacteria > Pseudomonadota > Alphaproteobacteria > Rhizobiales > Xanthobacteraceae > Pseudolabrys. The sequence goes on along the minus strand of CAYLMY010000011.1, from coordinate 30,034 downwards.
CGGCGAGTGCCACCGCCGGGTGGCGGAGCAGACAATCCTCGATCTCGCCGGGCCCGATGCGAAAGCCGGCGGACGTAATGACGTCGTCGTCGCGGCCGACGAAGCTGATATAGCCGTCCTCGTCCGTGACCCCTTGGTCGCCGGTTACCATCCAGTCGCCGATGAATTTTTCGCGCGTGGCTTCGGGCCGGCCCCAGTATTCTAGAAACATCACCGGGTCGGGCCGCTTCACAGCGATCTGGCCGGTCTCGCCGGCTTTCAGCAGACTCCCATCGCGGCCGATCACCGCCACGGTATGACCGGGCACCGGTTTGCCGATGGCGCCGGCCTTGAGCATGCCGAGCTGCGCACAGGAACCGAGCACCAGATTGCACTCGGTCTGGCCGTAGAACTCGTTAATCGTGAGTCCAAAAGCTTCTTTGCCCCATTCCAGCGCCTCAATGCCGAGCGACTCGCCGCCGGAGGCGACGCTGCGCAGCTTGAAATCGTAGCGTCCGCGTGGGCTCGGCATCGCGCGCATCATGCGCAGCGCGGTGGGCGGGATGAACGCGTTGCGCACGCCCGCCGATTGCATCAGCGCGAAGGCCTCTTGCGGATCGAATTTGTCGAAGCGGCGCGCCACCACCGGCACGCCGTGGTGCAGGCTCGGCAGCAGCACGTCGAGCAACCCGCCGGCCCAGGCCCAATCGGCCGGCGTCCAGTAGCTGTCGCCTTTTTGCGGAAACGGATAATGCGGCAGCTCGGCGCCGGGCAGATGGCCGAGCAACACACGGTGCGCATGCAGCGCGCCTTTCGGCTGGCCGGTGGTGCCCGAGGTGTAGATCATCATCGCCGCGTCCTCGGCGGATGTGTCGACGGACGAGAAATCCGACGAGGCCTTGGCGAGCAGATCGGCGAAGCTTTCGCCATCGACCGACACGACGCAGGTCACGTCGGGCACTTGGCTTCTGATCTCCTCGAGCTTGCCGAGTCCCTGCGCATTGGTGAGCAGCGCCTTGGCGCCGGAATTCTGCAAGCGATAAGCGAGCGCATCCGGCCCAAACAAAATTGCGATCGGCAGTACGACCGCGCCAAGCTTGTAGATCGCAATATGGGCGGCGGCGACTTCCGGCGCCTGCGGCATGAAGATGGCAACGCGGTCGCCGCGGGCAACGCCGTGCGCGCGCAGCACATTGGCAAGGCGGTTGGAGGTGGCGCGCAAGGCGCTGTAAGTAATGTTGTCGCTGCGCCCATCGGCGCGCACATGCAAAATGGCGAGCCGGTCCGGATCACGCGCCGCCCAGCGGTCGCAGATGTCGACGCCGATATTGTAGCGCGCCGGGACATGCCAGCGGAACTGGCGGTAGAGCGTGTCGTAATCTTTGATCTGCGAAGCCGGCATGGGAGCGCGAGGCTAGTCAGGACTATTGGGCAGGTCCAGAGGAGAACTCCGACTCGTCATTGCCGGGCTTGACCCGGCAATCGATGAGGTCGTCCGGCGAGCGCGGTCTTATGCAAAGCTGACATCTGCTGCCGAGCATCATGGATGCGCGGGTCAAGCCCGCGCATGACTGCCCCTACCCCTTCTTCTCCTCCGGCTCCGCCAGGATCAGCGTCCAATACACCTTGAATTTCGAGGCCGGTGTATAAACCGCGGCGATGCCGATGCGGGTGGCGCCAGCAAGCAGCATATTGGCGTTGTGCGACTTTGAATCGCGCCAGCCGGAGAACGCTTCCGCCAGCGTGTGATAGCCGGCGCCAATGTTCTCGGCGGCGCGTTTGGCGTCATAGCCGGCCGCTTTCAGCCGCTTGACGAACGGCTTCTTGACGTTGTGCTCGAGCATGTCGCGCTTGGCCATGATCTCGGCCTGCGCCTGCGCTATCGCCGTGAGCGCCGGGTCAAGCGTGACCGCCGGCAACCCGTTGTTGATGCGGTAGCCGGAGATCATCGAAGCGGCGGCGGCGGCGTCGAGCCGCGCGCCCGGTACGGCCAGATCGCGGTAGAAGCTCGGCTGTTCCGGCTGACCGGCGCAACCGCCAAGCGCGGCAAGCGCCAGCAGCACAAGCCAAGTAAGCACACGCATCGGCGGGAACCCCCAAATGGACGAGTCCGGCGCCGATAGGCCAGCGCCGATTAACCTTTGCTTAACCGCTCGAGGCGAGCAATTAACTGCAAAACAACGGGTTGGGAACTACCGTGCCCGTCAATCCGGACGCGAATATGGCCGAGCCCTCATCCGCACCCGCAATTCCGCGCGCCTGGCGTTTAACAGTGCTGATCGGCGCCGTCTGCTTTGCGGCGAGCTTAGCGCTGTTTAGCTATGTCGTGCCGGTCGCGGTCCTTTTCCCATCAGCGCCCGCGCTCGCGGTCTCGTTCTTTTGCGCTGTCCTCGCGTCGGTGCTGGTGATGGCGCTCGCAGCCATGGTTCTCGCCCGCGGGCTGCAGGTCCACAACGAGCGCATGCGCGTCGCGCTCGACAACATGTCGCAAGGCCTATGTATGTTCGACGCCAACGAGCGGCTGGTGGTCTGCAACAAGCGCTACACAGATATGTACAAGCTGCCGCCCGAGATCGCCAGGCCGGGCACCACGCTCTCCGGCCTGCTCGAACACCGCGTTGCGAACGGCAACTTCTCGCGCAACATTGACGACTATCGCCGCGAGCTGCTCGCCTCCATGGCCGAAGGCAGCACAAAGACCACGGAAGTGAAATCCGCCGATGGGCGAGCGATCTTCGTCACCAACCGGCCGATGGCGGGCGGCGGCTGGGTGGCGACCCACGAGGACATCACCGAGCGGCGCGATGCCGAGCAGGAGCGCGCCTTGATGCAGCAGCAGCAGCGGCGGCGCGGCGCGATCGAGCAGGCGATCGCTGCCTTCCGCCGTCGCGTCGAGGATCACCTGCGCACCGTGACCGAGGGCGCCATGGCGATGCGCTCGACCGCCACCACGCTGTTCGGCAATTCCGGCCAGACCTCGAAGAGCGCCGAAGGCGCGGTCGATGCCTCCAACGAAGCCTCCGCCAATGTGGAGACCGCCGCCGTCGCCGCCGACGAATTGACCGGCTCGATCGGCGAGATCGGCCGGCAGCTTGGCCTCACCACCAACATCGTGCGCGCGGCGGTCAGCGAGGCAAAGGGCACCAATGAGCAGATCGCCGCGCTGGCGCAAGCCGCACAAAAGATCGGCGATGTCATCAAGCTAATCCGCACCATTGCCGGGCAGACCAACCTGTTGGCGCTCAACGCCACCATCGAGGCCGCACGCGCAGGCGAGGCCGGCAAGGGCTTCGCGGTGGTGGCCTCCGAGGTCAAATCGCTGGCGGTGCAGACCGCCAAGGCGACCGAGGACATTTCGCAGCTGATCGCGTCGGTGCAGGGCGCAACCACCGGCGCGGTGGCGGCGATCGGACGCATCGCGGGCCGCATGCAGGAAATCGACTCTTGCGCCACCGCGGTGTCGTCTGCGGTCGAGCAGCAAAGCGCGGCGACCGCCGAAATTTCGCAGAACGTGGCGAGCGCCGCGCAAGGCGCCAAGCTGGTGGTGTCGGTGCTGAGCGAGGTGGCGGGAGCGGCGACCGACACCAAGCAATCGGCGGAAAGCGTGCTGTCGGCTTCGCAGGCCGTGGAAGCCGCCGCCGCCGAGTTGCGCCGCGAGGTGGAAAGTTTCCTCGCCGGCGTCGCGGCCTAACCGCGTAGCGCCTCAGAAAAAGCCGGACAGCCAGTAGAACAACGCGGCGATCGCCGCCGTCGCCGGGATGGTGATGATCCAGGCGATCACGATGTTGTTGGCGACGCTCCAGCGCACCGCCGACACCTTGCGGGCGGCGCCGACGCCTATGATCGAGCCGGTGATGGTGTGGGTCGTCGACACCGGAATGCCGAGCCAAGTCGCCGCGAACAATGTGATCGACCCGCCTGCCTCCGCACAGAAGCCCTGCATCGGCGTCAGCCGCGTGATGCGCGAGCCCATGGTGCGCACGATGCGCCAGCCGCCGATCAGCGTGCCGAGCGCCATGGCGATCTGGCAGACGATCACCACCCAGAACGGCACGTAGAACTTGTCGCCGAGAGCACCTTGCGAATAGAGCAGCACGGCGATGATGCCCATGGTCTTTTGCGCGTCGTTGCCGCCGTGGCCGAGCGAATAGAACGAAGCTGAGATGAATTGCAGCCGCTGAAAGGTGCGGTCGACCGCAAACGGCGTCGCGCGCACGAAGATCCACGACATCACAAGGATGATCAGGATCGCCAGCACGAAGCCGAGCAGCGGCGAGCCGGCGATGGCGGCAATGGTCGGCACCAGCCCACGCCACACGATGACGGACACGCCGGCCTTGGCAATTCCGGCACCGACCAGGCCGCCGATCAGTGCATGTGATGAGCTCGACGGAATGCCGAGGCCCCAGGTGATCAGGTTCCAGATGATCGCGCCCATCAGTGCGCCAAACACCAGGCGCGGATCGACCACGTCGGCGGCGATGATGCCGGTACCGAGCGTGTTGGCGACGTGCAGGCCGAAAAACAGGAAGGCAATGAAATTGAAGAACGCCGCCCAGGCCACGGCGTATTGCGGCCGCAGCACACGGGTCGAGACAATGGTCGCGATGGAGTTGGCGGCGTCGTGCAAGCCGTTTAGGAAATCGAACGCCAGCGCAACGCCGATCAGGGCGGCCAGCATCGGCAGCGAGAGCACGGCGTCCATGCGACTCAGGTCCCGGCGCTAGACATGTTCTATGACGATGCCGTGCATGACATTGGCGACGTCGTCGAAACGGTCGACCACCTTCTCCAGGTGGTCGTAGACCTCGTTGCCCACGAAGAACGCCATGGAATTTGAATTGACGTTGGCTTGGTAGAGCGCCCTGAGCCCGACGTCATGGAGCTCATCGGCCTCGCCTTCGATCTGCGATATCTGCTCGGTGAGCGCGCTGATGTGCACGGCTTCCTGACTGATCGCGCGCAGGAGCGGCACCGCCTCTTTGGTGAGTTCGGCGCTCTTCACGATAGCGTCGCCCATCTGCTTCATCTCGGGCGTGAAGTCGCGCACGTCGAACAGGATGACGGTCTTGGCGGTCTTGTGCATCTGGTCGATGGCGTTATCCATCGAGGTAATCAGCTCGCGGATGCTGCCGCGATCGAACGGCGTGATGAAGGTGCGGCGCACCGCGATCAGGACCTCGCGGGTGACGTCGTCGGCTTCGTGCTCGTGTTCTACGACGAGACGGCAGTTCTGCTCGACCTGCCCGCCGCCTTCCATCATGGCCCGCAGCGCCCGCGCGCCTGCCAGCACGGCCTCGGCGTGGCGCGCAAACAGCTCGAAAAAGCGCTCCTCCTTCGGCATCAAGGCGTGAAACCAGCGCATCATGGCAGCGTCTCCCTCGGCCTCGAATCGCACCCTTATGGCATAGTCGGACGTGGACCGGGCGGTGGCCGAATCGGGCCCCGCCGCCCTGTGGAAACTATAGTTCGGCGCTGCGGGCGCTCGCACGGGTTTTGCCCTCCAATGCCCGCGGAGAAATTTCGCCCTCTCAAAATTGACGAATGTCATTGCAGCAGGCGACGAAAATCGTTTTGCCCAACCGCGGGGAAACCGCGCGCACACGCGAAGTTTTGATGCGTCGGCGCGCCGGGTCGTGTTATTGGCGCATGATATTTTCCGAAAATCGGCGCCCACTTTTTGGGAT
>CAYLMY010000011.1:11423-24268 GCA_964384635.1 uncultured Undibacter sp. | reverse complement strand
GGTCGTGTTATTGGCGCATGATATTTTCCGAAAATCGGCGCCCACTTTTTGGGATCATGCGCTAGTTTGCGCCCCAAGCGATAATGGCGAAGAGGACGAAGAATGCGGTTGGGCTACTTCACCATGCCGGTGCATCCGATGGGCCGGGACTGGTCGCAGACGCTGCGCGAGGATCGCGAGGCGGTCATTCTGGCCGACAGATTAGGCTTCCATGACGCCTTCGTCGGCGAGCACTTGACCGACGCCTGCGAAAATATCACCAACAGCATGTTGTTCCACGCGACGCTGATCCACGAAACCAAGACCATCAAGCTCGCCACCGGCACCACCAACCTGTCGCAGATGCATCCCGTTCTGATCGCGGTCAACGCGGCGATGCTCGATCATCTGGCGCAAGGACGCTTCATCCTCGGCGTGTCGGCGGGTGCGCTCCCCTCGGACGCGGAAGCCATCGGCCTGCTCGACGTCGACCGCAACAAGCTGTTCGCCGAGGCTATCGACGTCATCCTGGCGATCTGGGAGCGCGAGCCGCCTTACGATATCGATTTCCCCGACAACCGCTTCAAAGTGGCGATCAACCGCGCCGCCGCCCATCATCTCGGCGTCGGCATCATGGCCAAGCCTTTGCAGAAGCCGCGGCCGGAGATCGTCGGCACCGTGGTGGCGCCGTTCTCGCCCGGCGTCGTGCTGATGGGCAAGCGAGATTTCCATCCGCTGTCGGCCAATTTCCTGCTGCCGCAGCATCTGAAGTCGCACTGGGTGAATTACGCCAAGGGCAAGGCCGAGATCGGGCAAAAAGCGAATGTCGCCGACTGGCGCATCGCACGTACTATCTTGGTCGCCGATGACGACAAAATGGCGCGTCGTTATGGCCGCGACGACGAGAACAGTCCTTACCGGTTCTATTTCGGACAGATGCGCGCCAAGATGAAGCGCGCCAATCGGCTCTATGTGTTCAAGAGCCACAAGGAGCAGCCCGACGACGAGATCACCGAGAATTTCGTCATGGACAATTGCGTCACCTTCGGCAGCGTCAACAAGGTGGTCGACGAAATTCTCAAGCTGCGCGAGCAGACCGGCGATTTCGGCGAGCTGGTCTATGCCGGCATGGACTGGGTGGACCCGCAGCTCGCCAAGCGCTCGATGCAGTTGATGGCCGAACAGGTGTTGCCGCGGGTAAACGCGGCGATCGGCAAGCAGGCGACCGCGGCGGAGTGATTTTCAGCGGATCCGCGGCAGCGGCGCGCCGGAAATTGCGGTGCCGCTTTCGCGCGGCGCGGCATGCATGGGCCCGTGCGCAGCGCCGGCCTGCGCCGGGGCAGTCGACGCATTTCCGCTCTTGGCGATCTCATCCAATGGCGGCGACTGGCCGGGCAACACCACCACGCGGTTGCCGACCTGCACGCGGCTGTAGAGATCCTCGATATCCTTGTTGAGTAGCCGGATGCAGCCGGACGATACGGTCTTGCCGATGGTCGAGGGCTGGTTGGTGCCGTGGATGCGGTAGAGCGTGTGGCCGAGATAGAGCGCGCGCGCGCCAAGCGGATTGCCGGGGCCCCCGGCCATCATGCGCGGCAGATAGGGCTGGCGCTCGATCATCTCCGCCGGCGGAAACCAGTCCGGCCATTCCTTCATCTTGGAAACGCGCTCGGTGCCCGACCAGGTGAAGCCTTCGCGGCCGACACCGATGCCGTAGCGGATCGCCTTGCCGTGGCCGATGATCAGATAGAGATAAGTGTGCGGCGTATCGATGATGATAGTGCCGGCCGGCTCCTTGGTTTTGAAGTCGACCAGTTGCTTTTGAAGATTGGCCGGGAGCTCCTGCGGCGGGCCTTGCTCGGGCTGATCCTCCGGCGGCAGCACCGCGGTCGATGACGGCGGCACCGGCTGGGGCGTGCCGCCGGGCATCGCCCCGACCGCGCCCGGCGGACGCATCACATTGGGTTCGGCAGTGGCGGCGGGTGGCTGCTGCTGCGCGTCGAGCTGATGACCGCGGGCCGGCGCGCCGGATGGCGCAAAAAAAGGTGGCGGCGCCTCGACTTCGCGCTCTGCCGGATAGGGCAGGCCTCGGCTGGGTTGCTGCTGCGCCTGGCGCCGCGGCCGCCGCACCGCCAGATCGGGGTTGTTGGGGTCGATCTGGTAACCGGGCGGCGGGGCGCTGCTGTAGTGGGGCTGCTGATAAGTCTGCGCGACCGCGGAAGCGGCCGGCAGCGCCGCCGCCACCGGCAGCATCAGCAGGAAAACGCCGAAACGTCGGATCATCATCTACCTGTAGGCCGGTGGGCAGCCAAGCGCCACCCGCCCCTGAATTGCCCCCGGATGGCGGCACATTCAAGACCAGAATACGGCTATCTTAGTATCGTGATTCTGCGGTGCGGCTCAGGTTTTCTTGGGCGCTTCCGCCAGCACCTGCTTGGCGACGCGGTGGGCATCGACCGCGGCCGGGAACCCGCAATAGACCGAAATCTGCCGCAGGATGGCGGCCAATTCCTTGGGGGTGAGCCCGTTGCGCAGCGCGCCGCGGAAATGGGCTTCGAATTCGTGCATGCGGCCGAGGCAGGCGATCATGCCGAGATTGAGGATGCTGCGCTCACGCGGCTTCAGAGTGTCATCGCCCCACACCGCGCCCCAGCAATATTCGGTAAGCAGCGCCTGGAAGTCGCGGTTGAAGTCGTCGGTATTGGCGACGGCGCGGTCGACATATTCGTCGCCCAGCACCTTGCGGCGCATCTGCATGCCGCGGTCGTAGCGTGCCTGGTCCATGGATTCCTCCTGTTTGCAACGGCAAATGTCGCCGTTTCGTCCTCATGTTGACAGAGATTGCCCGATTTCGTCCATTCTCGCCGCCCCAGTCGCCATGGCCGGTTCGGCATCGGCGATGCGTTCACCGCTGCCGGCATCGCGAACCGTGAGAGCCGCTTCTACAACCGCTTCGGCCAGCGCACCTGTCGCGAGCCGCGCGGCCGGGGCGCGAGGCGGTGCGCACCGACCATGAATGCACCGGCGTCGAGCCGGGATAACCGGCAGATTAACGTCCGAAACCGGCCGCCCACCCGGCGCCCCGGTTGCAAAACCCCGATAATTCAATACCTTAGTGTCGGCCGCGGGGCCCGGTCCGGCGCGCCCCGGCTTTCCTCCCGGCACAGGATTCGCCACTCTGACGCGTTGATTAAGAAGGCCACGAGCTGCAATGGATCGACGATTGCGATGCCAACCGCGCACGCGCGATGGATGACAGCGACGAAGCGCTCATGGCCCGGGTTGCGCGCGGCGACGAGCGGGCGTTCCGCGAGCTCGCGCGCCGTCACGTGCCGGCCATGCTCGGGCTCGCCCGCCGCATTCTCGGCAACGCGGCCGACGCCGAGGATGTGGCGCAGGAAGCCATGCTGCGGGTCTGGACCCACGCGCCGCGCTGGCAGCCGCTGGCGCTGCTGCGCACCTGGCTCAGCCGCGTGGTGGTCAATCTCTGCCTCGACCGCAAGCGGCGCGCGGCCTGGGTGGAACTGGAGGCGGCCGGCGAAATCGTAGATCCCACGCCGCTCGCCGGCGAAAGCGCGGAGGCGGCCGAGCGCGAGCGGCTGCTGGCCGCGGCGATCGCCGAACTGCCGGCGCGCCAGCGCGCCGCGATCGTGCTGAGCTACACCGAGGGCATGAGCAATGCCCAGGTGGCGGAGATTTTGGATACCACCGTTTCGGCGGTGGAGACCTTGCTGGTGCGCGGCAAGCAGAACCTGCGCCGCACGCTGGCCACAGTGATCGATGAGGACAAAGAAAATGAATAACGAGGAGTTCGACGAGTTTCTCGATGGCGCGCTCAAGCGCCACGCGAACGCACCGCAGGACATCGAGGCCTCGGTAGCCCGCGTCATGACGCGGCTTGCCGGCCCGCTGCCGCGGCAGAAGGTTCCATTCTGGCGGCTGCCGGTGGTGCTGCTCGACTGGCAATTCGCGCCGGCCTGGCCGCGCATGGCCGCGCTCGGCGCCTGCGCCGCGATCGGCTTTGCCATCGGCCTGTCCGGCATCGACCGCGCCATCGACGGCTTCGATGGCCAGTCGGCGGCCGCGACCAGCGCCGGCATCGACTCGCTCGTGTTCGAGCCCGAGGATCTAACCGGGGCGCGGCCATGAGCATCGCCCAGGCGTTGCCCGCCAGCTCGCGCGGCGGCTCACGCTGGCTGTTGCTCGCCTCGCTCGCGCTCAATCTGTTCTTCATCGGCATCGCGGTGGCGATCGCGGTGCGCGGACCGCCGCCGCACTCGCGCTGGGATCGCAACGTGTTCGTGCGCGTGGAGCGGCTGGCCACCTCGCTGCCGCAGGCCGACGCCGATCTGCTGCGCGGCGCGATGCAGGCTAACCACGACGCTATCGAGAAAGCGCAAGACGATTATCACGCCGCGCGCGAACGTATCCGCGAAACGCTGCGGCAGGATCCCTTCAAGATCGAGGACCTGCGCGCGGCCATGGCCGAGACCCGGAAGGCGCGGCAGGCTTACGATCAGGAGATTCAGGGCGTGTTCGCCGGCATAGCGGCCAAGATGTCGTCGGCCGGCCGCCACGCCGTTGCCAATTGGCGCAGCTCTAAAACAAAGAGCAAAAACCGATAAAAAGGGCTAATGTCGCGCGCGTTTCGTAGGGGCTTTGAGAGTCGTCGGTATGCGTCGCAAGCAAGTGGGTTGGGGCACGAAAGGGCGCGCGCGTCCGTTTGTCACCATTCTGCAAGGACTCAGCCTGATGCTGCCGCTCGGCGGATGCTTTCTGGCGAGCGACTTGCCGGAGCCCGGCCTCGACATTCCGGCCGCCTATAGCGCCGGCCCACGCAGCCCCGCGGCGGCGCAAGCGGCATTGCCGCCGCTCGACTGGTGGCGCAAGTTCCGCTCGCGCGAGCTGACCGCCATCATCGAGCAGGCGCGCGCCGCCAATCTCGACATCGCCGCGGCGATCGCCCGCATCGTGCAGGCCGACGCGCAGGCGCGCGTTACCGGGGCGCCGCTGCTGCCGCTGATCGATTTCAACAGCAACGCCACCCGCAGCCAGTCGTCCAAGACCACCGGCACGACCACCACCAGCAGCCGCAGCACCGGCTCGACCAAGATCATCCATGACGACCTCAAGCTCACGTTCAACGCCAGCTACGAGATCGACTTCTGGGGCAAGAACCGTGCGGCGCTGCAAGCCGCCGAGGAAGGCGCGGTCGCCAGCCGCTACGACCGCGAGGTGGTGGGGCTGACCACCGTGGTGAGCGCGGCCAACGCTTATTTCCAGGTGCTGGCCACGCAGGACCGACTCAAGGCGGCACGTGACGATATCGTCAGCGCCACCCGTGTGCTTGATCTGATCAAGCAGCGGGTGAATGCCGGCACTGCGTCGGCACTCGACACCGCCCAACAGGAAAGTGTCGTCTACAACTTGCGCGCGACCATACCGCCGCTGCAACAGACGCTCAAGCAGAACCGCACCGCGCTCGCCGTGCTGATGGCACGCTCGCCCGAGCAGGTTCACATCCGCGGTGGTTCGTTGAGTGCGATCGCCATCCCGCGCGTAACGCCGGGCCTGCCGTCCGAATTGCTGACGCAGCGGCCCGACATCCGCAAGGCCGAGGCCAACCTCGCCGCCGCCAACGCCAACGTCGCCAATGCGCGCGCCCAGTTCCTGCCAAGCATCTCGCTCACCGGCAGCGGCGGCTACGAGAGCGCCGTGCTGAAGATCCTGCTGCGCCCGGAGTCGGCGATCTATTCAGCCGCCGCCAGCCTGGCGCAGCCGATCTTCCATGCCGGCCAACTGCTCGGCAATCTCGACCTGCAGAAGGCCAAGCAGGACGAGCTATTGCAGAACTACCGCAAGGCGGTGATCTCCGCCTTCGGCGACGTGGAGAACGCGCTCGACGCCGTCCACCAGACAAGCCTGCGCGTCACGTTGCAAGCACAGGTCGTAAAGAGCTCGCGGCAAGCCTTCAACATTTCCGAGGAACGACTGCGCGAGGGCACGATCGATCTCGTCACCGTGCTGCAGACGCAACAGACACTGTACCAGGCGCAGGACACGCTGTTCCAGGCGCAGCTTGCCCGTTTGCAGGCGATCGTCAGCTTGTATCAAGCGTTGGGGGGCGGCTGGCTGCCGAAGCCGCCGCCGGTGGAAGCTTCCAATGCACGGTGAACTGCCGAAGCGAATGACCAAAGCCGCCGGCCGCAAGCGCCGCATGCTGGCAAGCGGGCTGGTACTGATCGCGGTCGCGGCGGCGTTGATCTATGTCTTTGCCGCGCCGACTCCGCAGCCGCGCCGCTTCGGCCGCTTCGCCGCGCAAGGCCCGGTGCCGGTTCTGGCCGCGACGGTCAGCCGCGCGGACGTGCCGGTCTATCTCGACGCGGTCGGCACCACCCGGCCGCTCAACACCGTCACCGTGCGCCCGCAGGTCGACGGCAAACTCATCGCCGTCGCCTTCAAGGAAGGCCAGGACGTGAAAAAGGGCGACCTGCTGGCGCGCATCGATCCCACCATCTACAAGGCCCAGCTCGACCAGGCGCTGGCCAAGAAGGCGCAGGACGAAGCCCAGCTCGCCAATGCCAGGAACGATCTCGCCCGCTACCGGAAGCTCGCCGCCACCAATGCTATCAACAAGCAGCAGGCCGACACCCAGCGCGCGCTGGTCGCGCAATACACCGCGCTGGCGCAGGCCGACCAGGCGGCGATCGAGAACGCGCAGGCGACGCTGAGCTACACCACTATCACCGCGCCGATCTCCGGCCGCACCGGCATCCGCATGGTGGACGAAGGCAATTACGTGCGCGCCTCCGATGCCTCGTCCGCGATCGTGGTGATCACCCAGCTCAAGCCGATCACGGTGCTGTTCAACCTGCCGCAGCAGGATCTTGACCGGGTGAACAGCGCCTTCGCCAAGGGCCCGCTCGCGGTCGACGCGCTGCGCTCCGACAACAATGCGGTGATCGAGCGCGGCAAGCTCACGGTGGTCGACAACCAGGTCGATTCGTCGACCGGCACGGTGAAGCTCAAGGCCGAGTTTCCGAACGCCCAGATGCAGCTGTGGCCGGGCCAGTTCGTCAATGTGCGGCTGCTGATCGACACGCTGAAGGACGTGGTGGTGATTCCGACCGGCGCGGTGCAGCGCGGGCCGGAAGGCACCTTCGTCTACGTGGTCAAGCCCGGCAATACCGTGGCGATGCGCCCGATCGTCGTGCAGAAGCAGAATGAGACGCAGACGGTGGTCAAGAGCGGCCTTGAGCCGCCCGAACGCGTGGTCACCACCGGCTTCGTGCGGCTAACCGACGACGCCAAGGTGACGATCGGCGGCGGCGCCAGGCCTGCGGGCGCACCGGCAGGCACGCATCCGCGCAACGGCCGGCGGCCGGCGGCGGCCGGCCAAGCGGGCGAAAAGCCGCGGGGCGGCGGGACATCGAACGCAACGCGATGAGCGTTTCCGCGCCATTCATCCACCGGCCGATCGCCACGTCCCTGCTCGGCGTCGCGGTGATGCTGGGCGGCGCACTCGGCTACTGGTGGCTGCCGGTCTCGGCGTTGCCGCAAGTCGACTTCCCCACCATCCAGGTGACCACCCAACTGCCGGGCGCCAATCCCGACACCATCTCCGCGCTGGTGACGGCGCCGCTCGAGCGCCAGTTCGGCCAGATCCCGGCGCTGCAGGTGATGACCTCGTCGAGCTCGTTCGGCGTCAGCCAGGTCACCCTGCAATTCGATCTCAACCGCGACATCGACGCCGCCGCCCAGGACGTGCAGTCGGCGATCAACGCCGCCGCCTCCGGCCTGCCACGCAACCTGCCCTACCCGCCGCTCTATTCGAAGGTGAACCCGGCCGACGTGCCGATCATCACGCTGGCGCTCACCTCCAAAGCCATCAGCCAGCGGCGGCTGAGCGACATGGCCGACACCATCATGGCGCCGCGGCTGTCGGAAGTGACCGGCGTCGGCCACGTCTCAGTACAGGGCGGCATAAGGCCGGCCATCCGCATCCAGGCGGATCTGTCGCGGCTCGCCGCCTACGGCATCGGCCTGGAGGATCTGCGCACCGCCATCGTCGGCGCCAACGTGGCGGGCCCGAAGGGCGCGCTCGACGGCGCCCAGCAGTCCTACACCATCGCCGCCAACGACCAGATCACCAGTGCCGCCGCCTACAAGACCGTCGTGGTCGCCTACCGCAACGGCGCGCCGGTCGTGCTTTCGGACGTCGCCGACGTGATCGACGGATTGGAGAACAACAAGGTCGGCGCCTGGTACCAGGGCCGGCCGGCGATCGTCATCGACGTGCAGCGCCAGCCCGGCGCCAACGTGATCGAGACCGTGCAGCGCGTTCGCGCCGAGCTGCCGCGCCTCAAGCGCGCGCTGCCGGCCGCCGCTCAGCTCACCGTCGTCAACGACCGCACCGACACCATCCGCGCCTCCATCCACGACGTGCAGTTTACGCTGATGCTGAGCGTGGTGCTGGTGGTGCTGGTCGTGCTGATCTTCCTGCGCACCATCCGCGCCACGATCATCGCCGGCGTGGCGCTGCCGCTGTCATTGATCGCGACCTTCGGCGTGATGTGGTTCTGCGGTTTCTCACTCGACAACCTGTCGCTGATGGCGCTGACCATCGGCACCGGCTTCGTGGTCGACGACGCCATCGTGATGATCGAGAACATCGTGCGCCACATGGAGAACGGCGAACACCCGCTGCGGGCGGCATTGCGCGGCGCCGGCGAGATCGGCTTCACGGTGATCTCGCTGACCCTGTCGCTGGTCGCGGTGTTCATCCCGCTCTTGTTCATGACCGGGCTGGTCGGGCGCATGTTCCGCGAATTCGCGTTGACGCTCACCATCGCGGTGATCGCCTCGGCCGTGGTCTCGCTGACGCTGACGCCGATGATGTGCGGGCGTCTGCTGCGCGAGAGCGAGGGCGGCGGCAATCGCGCGCTCATGCGCCGTTTCAACGCATTGGTCGAGCGCACGGTGGAGTTCTACGAGCGCAGCCTGAAATGGGTGCTGCGCCACCGGCGTGAGACGCTGGCCGTGACGCTGATAACGCTCGCCGCCACCATCGCGCTCTATGTGGTGATCCCCAAGGGTTTTCTGCCGTTGCAGGACACCGGCCTGATCACCGCAGTGACCGAAGCCGGCCCCGACGTCTCCTTCGCGGAGATGCAGCGCCGCCAGCGCCTGGTCGAGGACGCCGTGCAGTCCGATCCCGACGTCACCGGCGTGGTTTCGGTGCTCGGTGTCAGCCCGCTCAACGCCACGCCCAATGCCGGCCGCCTCGCCATTGCGCTCAAGCCACGCGATGAGCGCCACGACCTGGTGGGCGCGATCACCGCGCGGCTCGAGCAACGGGTCGCCGGCATCCCCGGCATGACCGTCTATTTCCAGGCGGCGCAGGATGTGCAGATTTCCACGCGCGCGAGCCGCGCGCAGTATCAATACACCCTCGTCTCGACCAGCCGGCGCGAAGTGCTGACCTGGGCCGGCAGGCTGGCCGCCGCCTTGCGCCAGGCGCCGGCGCTGCGCGACGTCGCCTCCGAGGCCCAGCAAGGCGGCCCGCGCGTCATCGTGCAGATCGACCGCGAGCGGGCCGGCCGGCTCGGTGTCTCCATGCAGAGCGTCACCGACACGCTTAACGACGCCTTCGGCCAGCGACAGATTTCGACCATCTATGGCCAGGCCAACCAATACCGCGTCATCCTGGAAGCGCAACCGCGCTACCAGCAGGACCCGTCCGCGCTGAACCGGCTGTTCGTTACCGGTTCCACCACGTCGACCGGCACCGCCACCACCGCCGGCAATACCGCGGCCGGCTCAACCAACACCAACATCACCGCGACGCCCAATAGCGTCACCGGCAGCGGCCAAGTGCCACTCGCCGCTTTCGCGCGCTTCGTGAAGACGACGGCGCCGCTGGCGATCGCGCACCAGGCGCAGTTCCCGGCGGTCACCATCAGCTTCGATCTGGCGCGTGGTTACGCGCTCTCCGACGCGGTCGCGGCCATCGCGCGCGCCGAGCGGACGATCGAGATGCCGTCGTCGGTGACCGGCAGTTTCTCCGGCGACGCCGCCGAATTCGCCTCATCGTTACGCGGCGAGCCGTGGCTGATCCTGGCGGCGGCGATCGCCATCTATATCGTGCTCGGCGTATTGTACGAGAGCTTTATCCATCCGCTCACCATCCTGTCCACTTTGCCCTCGGCCGGCGTCGGCGCGCTGTTGGCGCTGATGCTGTTCGGCTATGACCTGTCGGTGATCGCGCTGATCGGCATCGTGCTGCTGATGGGCATCGTCAAGAAGAACGCCATTCTGATGATCGACTTCGCGATCGACGCCGAGCGCCGCCAGGGCCTGAGCCCCGAGCAATCGATCTTGCGGGCGGCGCTGCTGCGCTTCCGCCCGATTATGATGACGACGCTGGCCGCCTTGTTCGGCGCGCTGCCGCTGGCGCTTGAAAGCGGCACCGGCTCGGAGTTGCGCAATCCGCTCGGCATCACCATCGTCGGCGGGCTGCTGCTTTCCCAGTTGCTCACGCTCTACACCACGCCGGTGATCTATCTCTACATGGAGCGCCTGCGCGCCCGCCTGTCGCCGACATCGCCGCGCAAGCTGCTGCACCGCCCGGCACGGGGCCGCTGATGAATTTCTCGCGGCCGTTCATCCGCCGTCCGATCGGCACCGCGCTGCTGGCGATCGGCTTGTTCCTGGTCGGCGCGGTGGCCTACGCGTTCCTGCCCGTCGCCAATCTGCCGTCCGTCGAACTCCCCACCATCGGCGTCTCCGCCAGCCGCCCGGGCGCCGATCCGGACACGATGGCGGCAACGGTGGCCGCGCCACTGGAGCGGCGTCTGGCAGAGATTTCCGGCGTCACCGAGCTCACCTCGGTGTCCTCGCTCGGCCTCTCGCGCATCACGGTGCAGTTCGACCTCTCGCGCAGCATCGACGGCGCGGCGCGCGACGTGCAGGCGGCGCTGAACGCCGCGCTCAGCGACCTGCCGAGCGACATGCCGACGCTGCCGCACTTCCGCAAATACAACCCGTCGGCCTCACCCATTCTGATCCTGGCGCTGACCTCGAAGACCCTGCGGGGAAGCGCGATCTACGACGCCGCCGACAGCGTGATTGCGCAGCGGCTGAGCCAAGTCGACGGCGTCGCCGACGTCACCGTCGCCGGCTCCGAGCAGCCGGCGATCCGCGTGCGCGTCGATCCGAACCGGCTCGCCGCCATGGGTCTCTCCATGGAACGCGTGCGCGCCGCCATTGCCAATGCCAACGCGATCGGCCCGCTCGGCTCCTTCGACGGAGCGCAACGCAACGTCACCATCGGCATCAACGGCCAACTGCGCGCGGCGAGCGACTACAATCCGGTGGTCGTCAAGACAATCGACGGCACGGTGATCCGGCTTTCCGACATCGCCACCGTGCGCCCGAGCGTGCGCAACAGCCGCTCCGCCGGCTGGTACAATAAGCAGCCGTCGGTGCTGCTGATCATCACCAAGCAAGGCGACGCCAACGTCATCGACACGGTCGACCGCATCTACAAGCTGCTGCCCGAGCTCAAGCAATGGGTGCCCGCCGGGCTCGACATCGAAGTGCTGGCCGACCGCACCCAGACCATCCGCGCCAGCGTACACGACATGCAGCTCACGCTCGCGGCCAGCGCCGTGCTGGTGATGCTGGTGGTGTTCCTTTTCTTAAGGCGCGCGGCGCCGACCGCGGCCGCCGGCATCACGGTTCCATTATCGCTCGCCGGCACCTGCGCGGCGATGTGGGCGGTCGGCTTCTCGATCAACAATCTGTCGCTGATGGCGCTGGCGGTCAGCGTCGGCTTCGTGGTCGACGATGCTATCGTGATGATCGAGAACGTGTTCCGCAATCTGGAGCAGGGTTATTCTCCGCTGCGCGCGACGCTCAAAGGCGCCCGCCAGATCGGCTTCACCGTGGTGTCGATCAGCGTCTCGCTCATGGCCGCTTTCATCCCGCTGCTGTTCATGGGTGGCATCGTCGGCCGCTTTTTCCGCGAATTCTCGGTGACGTTGGCGTTCGCGATCGTTGTCTCCACAGTGGTGTCGTTGTCGGTGACGCCGATGATCTGCGCCTATTTCGTGCGGGTGGCGCCGAGCCGCGACGCCACCTGGCTCGACCGCTTCATGGAGGGCTTGGTCTCGCGCATGGTGCGCTTCTACGACCGTAGCCTCACGATCGTGCTGCAGCACCGCGCGCTGACGCTGATTGTGTTCGTCGCCACCATCGCGCTCACCATTGGACTCTACATCAAGACGCCGAAAGGCTATTTCCCACAGGACGACACCGGGCTGATCATTGCCGGCACACGTGCTTCCACCGACATTTCTTTCGACGCCATGAAGGCCTTGCAGCTCAAGGCCATGGAAGTCGTGCTGTCCGATCCGGCGGTTAAGGGCCTCGGCTCCTCGGTCGGCGCCTCCTGGCACAGCGCCTCGGTCAATCACGGCAGCATGTTCATTAGCCTGAAGCCGCTCGATCAGCGCGGCGGGGTGAGCACGCAGCGGGTAATCGCGCGGCTGCGCGCCCGGCTCAGCCGCATCCCCGGCATCCGCCTGTACATGGTAGCGGCGCAGGACATCCGCCACGGCGGCCGGCACAGCGACTCGCGATACCAGTTTACGCTGTGGAGCGCCGACACCGCGGAATTGCAGGCTTACGTGCCGCGCGTGCTCGAGCGGGTCAAGCAGGTGCCCGGCGTGGTGGACGTCACCACCGACCGCGAGCAGGGCGGCTTGCAGGCCAACGTCGTAATCGACCGGCCGGCGGCTGCGCGTTTCGGCGTGCGCATGCAAGACATCGACAGCGCGCTCAACGATGCCTTCTCGCAGCGGCAG
>CAYLMY010000011.1:0-11323 GCA_964384635.1 uncultured Undibacter sp. | reverse complement strand
GCCACCACGCTGGAGGGCGCCACCGCGGGAATCGAGCAGGCGGTGGCCGAAATGCATCTGCCCGACACGATCCACACCGATTTCGCCGGCGATATCAAAGCCTTCAAGCGCAGCGCGGGCGCGCAGCCGATCCTGCTGATTGCAGCGCTCATCGCGGTCTATATCGTGCTCGGCGTGCTGTATGAGAGCCTGGCGCACCCGCTCACCATCATTTCCACGCTGCCGTCGGCGGGGCTGGGCGCGTTGCTGGCGCTCATAGCATTCAACAGCGGACTGACGGTGATCGCCTTTATCGGGATCATCCTGTTGATCGGCATCGTGAAGAAGAACGGCATCATGATGGTCGACTTCGCGCTCGACGGCGAACGCCGACGGGGTCTCACGCCGCAGCGCGCCATCCATGACGCCTGCCTGGAGCGCTTCCGTCCCATCCTGATGACGACGCTCGCCGCCATGCTGGGCGCGGTACCCCTACTGATCGCCATCGGCCCCGGCTCCGAATTGCGCCGTCCGCTCGGCATCACCATCATCGGCGGGCTGTTGGTGTCGCAGGTGCTGACGCTTTACACGACGCCAGTGATCTATCTGCTGCTCGACCGGCTGCATCGCAAATGGGGCGGCGCCAGCCACACCTTCGTGCGCCGCCCGCGTCCACAGCCGGCGGAATAGTTCTCTGCTGTCGTAGCCGCGAAAGCGGGGACCCAGTAATGACAAACGCTTCGATTCAAATCGCAAGGCTGCGGCGCGCTGGATCACCCGCTTGCGCGGGTGATGACAGCCGAAGTGTTTTGCAGGCGCGCCACGTAACTAAACCCCCAAATACCTGTGCTGCACGTCGGGCGCGGCGGCGAGCACCGCGGAAACGCCCGACCACACCACGCGGCCGCGCTCGATCAGGAAATGGCGGTCGGCGACGCGGATCAGCGTGTCGACGTTTTTGTCGATCACCAGGATGGCGAGCCCGGTTGCCTTCAGCCGCGCCAGGCAGCGCCAGATCTCGGCACGGATCAGCGGCGCCAGACCCTCGGTCGCCTCGTCGAGAATGAGCAGCCGCGGATTGGTCATCAGCGCGCGGCCGATCGCCAGCATCTGCTGCTCGCCGCCGGAAAGCTGGTTGCCCATGCTCACCTTACGTTCGGCCAGCCGCGGGAACAGGCCGTAGACGGTCTCCAGCGTCCAAGGCGCACCGTCGCGCTTGACCGCCGTCGCCACCAGATTTTCGCGCACGGTGAGGTTGGGGAAAATCTGCCGCCCCTCCGGCACCAGCCCGATGCCGCGCTGGGCAACGCGATAGGACGGCAGCCCGCGGATGTCCTCACCGGCGAAGCGGATGCGCCCTGCGCGCGCCGGCGTCAGCCCCATGATCGAGCGCACGGTGGTGGTCTTGCCCATGCCGTTGCGCCCCATCAGCGTCACCATTTCGCCGGGCGCGATGCTAAGCGACACCCCGAACAGTACCTGCGAAAGCCCGTAGCAGGTCTCGATGGTTTCGACCTCGAGCACGCTGTCAGCCAATGTCTCAACCATGGGCGGCCTCCGCCTCGGCCTCGCCCAGGTAAGCCTCGCGCACCTGGGCATTGGCGCGGATGTCGGCGGGCGCGCCCGAGGCGATCACCCGGCCATAGACCAGCACGGTGATGCGGTCGGCGAGCGCGAACACCGCTTCCATGTCGTGCTCGACCAGCAGGATGGTCACTTCCGATTTCAAGGCGCGCAGCATCGCCACCATACGCGCCGATTCCTCCGGGCCGAGGCCAGCCATCGGCTCGTCCAGCAGCAGCAGCCGCGGCCTGCCCACCAGCGCCATGGCCAATTCCAATTGGCGGTGCTCGCCGTGGCTGAGCGCGGAGGCCGCAACGTCGGCGCGCGCGCCGAGCCCAACGCGCTCGAGCGCCGCCCGCGCCGGTTCGCGCAATTCCGTCTCGCTGCGGGCGTCACGCCAGAAGCGGAACGAATGCCCGGCATGGGCCTGCACCGCCAGCGCCACATTGTCGAGCGCGCTGAAATCCAGGAACAGCGAGGTGATCTGGAACGAGCGCGCCAGCCCCAGCGCGCTGCGCCGGTACACCGGCAGCGTGGTGATGTCGTTTCCGGCGAAGCGCACGCGGCCGAAATCCGGCGTGAGTTGCCCGGATAGCTGCGCGATCAGCGTGGTCTTGCCGGCGCCGTTGGGGCCGATCACGGCGTGCAGCTCGCCCGGCGCGACGTTGAGCACAACGTCGTCGGTGGCGATGATGCCGCCGAAGCGCTTGGCCAGATGCTCGACCCGCAGCAAGGGCGCGCTCATGGCCGCACCCTCGCGCTCGTTTTGAATTTGACGCTCACTTGCGCAAGCAGCCCGTCGATGCCGCCGCGCGCGAACAGCACCACGAGCAGCAACAGCGGCCCGAGGATGATCTGCCAGTATTCGGTGATGCCGGACAGCGCCTCCTCCAGCACCAAGAGCGCCACCGCGCCGAACACCGGGCCGATGACCGAGCCCATGCCGCCGAGGATCACCATGATCATGAGATCGCCGGAGCGGGTCCAATACAGCATCGCGGGGCTGACGAAATCGGCCTGGTTGGCGAGCAGCGCGCCGGCCAACCCGCAAAGCGTGCCGGCAATGACGAAGCAGGCAAGCTTGTAGCGGTAGGTCGGGAAACCGATGGCGCGCATGCGCGCCTCGTTCGAGCGCGCGCCCTGGATCACCAGGCCGAAGCGCGAATTGACGATGCGCCACACCAGAAAGATCGCGGCGAACAGCAGCGCGAGGCAGACATAATAGAACTGCACCTTGTCGGTCAGGTTGAGGGCGCTGACGAACTGGCTGCGCTTCTGGATGGTGAGGCCGTCGTCGCCGCCGTAACGCGCCAGCCCGGCGATGATGTAGTAGGCCATCTGCGCGAAGGCCAAGGTAATCATGATGAAATAGACGCCACGCGTGCGCAACGACAGCGCGCCGATTACAGCTGCGAACAGCGCGGAGGCGAGAAGCGCCGCTGGCCACTGCACGAAGCCAGAATAGACGTGCTCGAAGGCCAGCATGCCGACCGCGTAGCCGCCGATGCCGAGATAAGCGGCGTGGCCGAAGCTCATCATGCCGCCATAGCCAAGGATGAGGTTGAGACTGACGGCGGCCAGCGCCAAAATGACGATGCGGGTGAACAACGTCAGCAGAAACAAATCGTCGGCGAGCGTCGCATAGACCGGCAGCAGCGCCAGCGCCAGCAAGAGCGCGGCGGCGGCGATGTTGCGAAGGTTGAGCCGCGCGCTCATCGGCCGCCCGCCGAAAACAGGCCTTCGGGCTTCACCACCAACACCACCGCCATCAACAGATAGATCAGCATGGAGGATAGCGCCGGCGCCGCGGTTGACGCCGCCTCGTTGCTTAGCACCAGGCGCATCAGGTCGGGTAGATAGGAGCGGCCGAGCGTGTCGATGAAGCCGACCAGCAGCGCCGCCACCAGCGCGCCGCGCACCGAGCCGATGCCGCCGATCACGGTGACGACGAAGGCCAGGATGATGATGTTCTCGCCCATGCCGATCTGCACGGTCAGGATTGGCGCCTGCATCAGCCCGGCGAGGCCGGCGAGCGCGGCGCCCAGCCCGAACACCAGCGTGTAGAGCAGTTTGATGTTGACGCCGAGCGCGCCGACCATCTCGCGGTTGGAGGCGCCGGCGCGGATCAGCATGCCGATGCGCGTGCGCATCACCAGCACGTAAAGGAAGGCAGCGACGCTGAGCGTGACCACGATCATCGACAGGCGATAGGCCGAATAGGAAATGCCCGGCAGGATCGTCACCGGCGTCAGCAGCCAGGACGGCAGCGGCAGCGACAGCCCGTCGGGGCCCCAGATCAGCCGCACCGCCTCGTTGAAGAACAGAATGAGGCCGAAGGTGGCGAGCACGTGGTCGAGATGGTCGCGGCCGTAGAGCCTGCGCATCACGACCACCTCCACCGCCATGCCGACCAGCAAGGCGCCCGCCACCCCTGCCAACACGCCGAGCACGAAGCTGCCGGTCCAGGCCGCGAAGGTGGCGGCGAAATAAGCGCCCACCATGTAGAGAGAGCCGTGCGCGAGGTTGACCAGGTCCATGATGCCGAACACCAGCGTCAGCCCGGCCGCCAGCAGGAACAGCAGCAGGCCGAACTGAAGGCCGTTCAGGCATTGCGCGATGAAGAGAGTCATGGCTCCCCGCCGTCCGCCCTCACCCTTCGAGACGCTCGGGCTGCACCCTCGCTCCTCAGGGTGAGATCGGACTCCTCAAGCCTCATCCTGAGGAGCCGCGCGCAGCACGGCATCGCGAAAGATGAGCCCCCCGATGATATTCCCAAAAACAAGACGGCAGAAACGCCTGGCGCTTCTGCCGCCCCGCATCATGCGACCCGAGGATTACTTCATCGGGCACTTGCCATGGAACTTGTCCTGGTCGTTCTTGACGATGGTGGCGACGGTCTTGAGCACGTAATCGTCGCCCTGCTTCACCACGTCCTGCAGATAGAAGTTCTCGATCGGGAAGTGGTTGTTGCCGTATTTGAAGCCACCGCGCACCGAATGGAAGTTCGCCTTCTTCAGCGCCGCGCGCACCGCGTCCTTGTTCGACAGCTTGCCCTTGGTGGCGGCCACCGCCGAGGCGATCAGGTTGGCGGCATCGTAGGTTTGCGCGCCGTAGAACGACGGCTTCTTGCCCTTGTACTTCTTGATGAAGTCGGCGACGAACTTCTTGTTGGTCGCGTTCGGCAGGTCGTTGACCCATTCCTGCGCGCCGGGCACGCCGACCGCCAGGTCCTTCTGCAAGGGCAGCGACAATTCGTCGATGGTGAACGCCGTATAGAGCGGAATTTTGCCCTTGAGGCCGGCCTGCGCGTACTGGCTCAAGAACTGCACGCCGGCTTTGCCCGGATAGAATACGAAGATGGCGTCCGGCTTGGCAGCCTTGGCTTTCGCAAGCTCGGCCGAGAAGTCGAGCTGCGTCGGCCAGGTGGTTAGCTCCTTGCCGACGATCTTACCCTTGAAGGTGGCGGCGACGCCCGCCAGCATGTCCTTGCCGGCCGCATAGTTCGGGCCGATCAGGAACGCGCTCTTCACACCCTTCTGGTTCATGTAGAGACCCATGGCCTGCGGCGTCTGGTCGTTCTGCCACGAGGTCGAGAAGAAATAGGGCGAGCATTGTTCGCCGGCGAGCTGGTGCGGGCCGGCATTGGAGCTGATCAGGAAGGTGTGGGAATCGAACGCAGGTTTCACCGACGCCAGCAGCACGTTCGACCAGATGTAGCCGACCAGGAAATCGACGTGGTCGGACTGGATCAGCTTCTGGGTCTTCTGCAAGCCAGTCGCCGGCTTGAAGCCGTCATCCTCGTAGATCACCTCGACCGGCAGGCCACCCATCTTGCGGCCCATGTGGTCGAGCGCGAGCTCGAAACTATCGCGCATGTTGTTGCCGATCACCGCGACCGGGCCGCTGAAGGTCGAGACGAAACCGATTTTGACGGATTTATTCTGGGCCGTGGCCGGCCCTGCAGCGAGCAGCAACGCGGCGCTCGCGATTAAAAACATTTTACGCATAGGCTATCCTCCCCGGGACCGCTTGTGGCCCTTGTTATCGGATGCCCTAAGTCTACCGGTATCATCGGGGAAACGTCCACCCGCGCCGACGCCGCAGCCTGCGCGCCATCGCGAAACGGCCAGCAATCCGGGATTATTGGCTAGGCGGCCGCGACCGGTTGACCGCAAACGCGGGCGTTTTGCAGTTTAGCCTACCGGTTTCACGCCGGTCCCTACGGAAAAATAATTCCAAAGGTGAGTTCAAGCGTTGCCCCCGGCGGCGCCGATAGCCCGCATGCACTTACGTGCCGCGCGCAGAGACGCCGGAAGACCTGGTCGGCACCACGCTGTTTCTCGCCTCCGACGCCTCGCGCTTCTTCACCGGGCAGATCATCAATGCGAATGGCGGCGCGACGCATCCGCGACCGTCATGCCGGTAGGGCGGCCCGCACCTTACGCAGTTCGCGGAATGAGATCAGTTTCTTGTGGCTTTCGTCCCACAGCGCCAGGCGGACGCATCTGACGCTGTCCCACAGCGTGAGCCGGCCGATGGTGCCGAGCTCAGGGTTTTCCTGCAACACGCGCGGCAACCGATAATACGGAATCCGGCTGCACAGATGATGCACATGATGGATGCCGATATTGGCGCTGAACCAGCGCAATATGCCGGGCAGCACGTAATACGAGCTGCCGTACAGCGCAGCGTCGTGCAGATTCCAGGTCTCGTTGGTAGCCCACGTCGTCTGCTCGAACTGGTGCTGCACGTAGAACAGCCAGACACCCATGGTGGCCGCCAGCAGAGTGATCGGCAAATGCACCAGCAAGAAGGGGCCGACGCCGATCAGCCAGATCAGCACGGCGACGATTGTACCGGCCGCCGCATTGGTCGCCATGGTGCTGAGCCACGGTGTCCAACCGCCGCGCATGAGCCCGATCGGCAGACGGTGACGCAAAATGAAAAGATAGGCGGGTCCGACGCCAAACATCACCGCCGGATGGCGATAGAGCCGGTATTTGAGCCGGCCCCAGCGCGACAGCGCCAAATATTCGCGCACCGTCAGCGTGTCGATATCGCCGATGCCGCGCCGCTCGAGACTGCCCGAAGTCGCGTGATGAATGGCGTGGCTGCGACGCCAAAAATCGTAGGGCGTGAGCGTGAGCACGCCCAGCACGCGGCCGATCCAATCATTGGCGAGGCGGTGGCGGAAGAACGCGCCGTGCCCGCAATCGTGCTGGATCATGAACATGCGGACCAGGAAGCCCGCCGCCGGCACCGTCAGCAGCAAAGCGAGCCACCAAAGGCCAAACGAATATGACAGCCACATCAGCACCCAGAGCGCCGCCAATGGCCCGAAGGAGATGGCGAGCTCGATTGCGCTGCGCCAATGGCTGGGCTCGCGGTAGCGCAGCAGAGCATGGCTCCAGCGGCGCGCCTCGCCCGTACCGACCAGGTCTGCCGGGCCTTGTTCCTTGTTCAAGCTGATATCCTTTGCGTGTTATGGCTGCGGTAATGACCGCTAGGCCGGCCTGGCTGTCGCGCCAGTTCGTGTCTCAGGGGATTACAGGTTGATTACAGGTTATTGGCAGAAAATCGAGGTTTTTTTCTGTTTACTATTGAACATAGCGGTATCCGAAGCTGATGGTTCAGCTTTCATGCGGCAGGAGGCCGTGAATGACTCCCATCGTCGCCATTATCGCGCCGGGCCATATGGGCGCCGGCGTCGCCCGGCGCCTGACCGAGAACAAGGTGACAGTGCTGACCGCGCTTGCCGGCCGCAGCGCGGCAAGCGGGGAACGCGCGCGCGCAGCAGGCATGATCGCCGCGTCCGAGCGCGAGCTGGCGGAAGCCGATTTCCTTTTGTCGATCATGCCGCCGGGCGAGGCGCTGGCGCTGGCGCGACGCCTGGTGCCGGTGCTGACCGCCGCCAACAAGAAGCCCATTTACGTCGAATGCAACGCGGTCAGCCCGCAGACCATGCTCCAGATCGCCGACGTGATCGGCAAGACCGGCTGCTCCTTCGTCGCCGCCGGCATCATCGGCCCGCCGCCCAGGCCCGGCACGAACAACACCAAGTTCTACGCCTCCGGTCCGGCAGCCACGGATTTCGCCCGGCTCAACGATTACGGGCTGATCGTGCGCGTGCTCGGCGGCGAACTCACCGCCGCCCATGCGCTTAAAATGTCCTATGCCGGCATCACCAAGGGCTTCACCGCGCTGGGCGCCGCCATGATGCTGGCCGCCACCCGCGCCGGCTCCGCTGCGGCACTGAAGGCCGAGCTTGCCGAAAGCCAGCAGGCGCTCGCTGGCTTTCTCGCGCGCCAGATGCCGGGCATGTACGGCAAGGCCTATCGCTGGGTGGCCGAGCTCGACGAGATTTCGTCATTCGTCGGCGAGGACCGTCCCGAGCATGAGATGCTGGCAGCCGCTGCGCTATTCTACGAGCGCATCGCGCAGGATTTTGAGGGCGAGAAGAAGGAGATCGGGGAACTCGATCGGTTCCTCAAATTGCCATGAGCGACCAACCCATCCTCGTCGAGCAGTTCACCGGCTACCGCATCATCACGCTCAACCGGCCGGACAAGCTCAATGCCTTCAACGAAGCGATGCATCAGGCACTGCGCGCGGCGATCGAAGCGGCCGAAGCCGACGAGACCACGCGCGCGCTGCTGATCACTGGCGCCGGCCGCGGCTTCTGCGCCGGTCAGGACCTCGCCGACCGCCTCGCCGCACCGGGTGAAACAGTCGTGCTCGGCGGTACGCTGGAGCAGCATTACAATCCGCTGGTGCGCAAACTGCGTGAACTGCCGTTCCCGGTGATCGCCGCCGTCAACGGCGTCGCCGCCGGCGCCGGCGCCAACATCGCGCTCGCCTGCGACATCGTCGTCGCCGCCAAATCGGCGAGCTTCATCCAATCCTTCGCCCGCGTCGGGCTGATCCCGGACTCCGGCGGCACCTGGCTTTTGCCGCGCTTGGCCGGGGACGCGCGCGCCCGCGGGCTGGCGCTGCTGGCGCAAGAGCTGCCCGCGGAAAAAGCCGCAGACTGGGGCCTGATCTGGCGCTGCGTGAACGACAACGCGCTCATCTACGAAGCGCGGCGGATTTGCGAGCATTTCGCGGCCGCGCCGACGCAAGGCCTGGCGCTGATCAAGCGCGCGCTCAACGCCTCCGCCGCCAATACGCTCGATGCCCAGCTCGATCTCGAACGCGACCTGCAGCGCGAGGCGAGCCTGACGCCGGATTACGCCGAGGGCGTGCGCGCCTTCATGGAGAAGCGCAAACCCAATTTCACCGGCCGCAAGGGCAAGCGTTGATAGTTTCTGGCGCTGGCCCTCGCGGAGCCTGCTGCCGGTGCCGCGGCTGGCGAAACGGGCGCAAGAAGATGCACGCGCTCCCGACAGCGTCGCCGCGCGCAGCGCCGCGGCCGCGTGCATCCCGCCGTGCGCGCGGTGTTCGAGCGGGTGCGCGAAATCCGCTGCTCGGGCATTCCGCCGCCGCGCAAGACTTTGCCTGATTTTTGCTTCAAGATAGGCGAAGAAGATCGGCGGCGGCATGGGGCGCGGGCCCCCCGCCCCTTCGCTCAAATCCGGGTCCGCCATGCACACGATCCTGGGAAGAATCTGGCACACGAGCATCATCGGCAATCTGGTGGCCGGCTCTCTGGTCGTGCTGCCCTTCGTGCTGACCGTCCTGATCATTGGATGGGCCATCAACTGGATCATGGCGGCGTTCGGGCCCGGCAGCTGGTTCGGCGACATCCTGACCACCGGTGGCGAAGCGTTCATCGGGCCGCAGCGCGAGTGGCTGGCCTTCCTGATCGGCGCGGTCATCGTGCTGATCATCCTGTGGGCGTTCGGGTGGGCCGTGCGCACCCGGGCGCAGCGCACCCTCCAGCACGTCCTGGACGACGTACTGACCAAGGTGCCGCTGTTCCGCGCCGTCTACCGGCCAGTGTCGCAGGTGGTGCGGCTGTTCGCCGGCAGCAATCCCGATCTCACCGGCCTCCCCGTCGTCATGTGTCGGCTGGGCGGCGCGCAAGGCGTCGACGTGCCGGCCTTCCTCGCTTCGGCCCAACCGTTCGAGGTGGCGGGCGAGCAGCGGCTATTGGTCTATCTGCCGACCTCGCCGCTGCCTGCCTGGGGCGGACTGGTGCTGGTGCCGGAATCGTCCGTCATCCCGGTGCCCGACATGGACGCCGACGCGCTGATCAAGCTCTATTTCTCGTTCGGCGTGCTGGCGCCCGAGACCATTCCACGCGTTACCGAACACATCGAGAAAGAGCGCGCCGCCAGGAAACGCCGCGAGAAGAAGCCGGCCGACGCCGCGGAGTGACAGGCGGACTGCGTTGACTTGGCCGAACCGGGATCGTTAGCATACAAGCGATCTCGGGAGCTTTCGGCGACGCCCCATGAAACCCGCACCGTTTATCCGTCACGTGCCGCGAACGGTTGCCGAGGCGGTGGAGATTCTCAGCCGTGTGGCGCCGCAGGATGGGCGCGTGCTGGCGGGCGGCCAGAGCCTGGTGCCGATCATGGCGTTCCGGCTCGCCAGGCCTGCGCATCTGGTCGACATCAACGACATCGCCGAACTCGGCAAGATCGCCAGCGACGGCAAGATGCTGAGCATCGGCGCCTGCGTCCGCCACGCCGCGTTTCACAAAGCGGTGGTCGACAATCCGCTCGGAGTTCTGCTCAGCAATGTCGCCCGCCACATCGCGCATGTCCCGATCCGCACCCGCGGCACCTTTTGCGGCAGCATCGCCCATGCCGATCCCTCGGCGGAATGGTGCCTGGTCGCCGCCACGCTCGACGCCACCATGCTCGCCAAGAGCACGCGCGGCGAGCGGCTGATCGCGGCGAAGGATTTTTTCGAAGGCATCATGACCACGGCTCTGGCGGAGGACGAGCTGCTGGCCGAGGTGCGGCTGCCGTTGCTGCCGCCCGACACAAAGTTCGGCTTCAACGAGTTCAACCGCCGCGCCGGCGATTTCGCCATGAGCGCGGCGCTCGTCACCTATCGCCTCGCGAGCGGTACGATTGCGGACGCGCGCGTCGGCGTCGGCGGCGCCGAGCCGTTCCCGCGCCGCATCGCCGAAGCGGAAAACCTGCTCGAGGGCCAAGCGCCCGGCGACAAGGTTTTCCGTGCCGCCGCTGAAGCCGCGGCCAAGGCGGTCGATGCCATGGAAGACCATCAGACCTCGGCCGACTACCGGCGCGATCTGGTGCGCGCGGTGGTGCGCCGCGCGCTGGAGCATAGCGCATGATCGCGAATTCAAATTCCGCTCATTCCCGCGCAAGCGGGAATCCTGGGCCGCGAATGCAAGCTCAGAGATTTGCTGCCCTGGGTCCCCGCTTTCGCGAGGACGAACGGATGGGTAATCACGAATGAGCGCGCACGGCACCAAAGGTTCGAGTATGACCTGGGTCGGCCGCGCGATCAGGCGGCTGGAAGACCCGGCGCTGGTCACCGGCCGCGGCCGCTTCACCGCCGACTTGGCCGCGGTCCATTGGCTGCGCTTCGTGCGTAGCCCGGTCGCGGCGGGAAAAATTGCAAAGATCGAGGCACCGCCGGGCGCGCTCATCGTCACCGCCGCCGACCTGAAAGGCGTCAAGCCAATCCGGCCGATGCTGCACAAGTTCAACTACAAGCCGATCGGCCAGCCGATCCTGGCCGACGGCGTGGTGCGCTTCACCGGCGAGGCCATCGCCGTCGTGGTGGCGGCGAGCGAAGAAGAGGCCGAGGACATCGCCGACCAGGTCGACATCACGATCGACGAATCCAAGCCGGTGATCGATGC
>CAYLMY010000010.1:0-31796 GCA_964384635.1 uncultured Undibacter sp. | reverse complement strand
AATACCGGCCGTGTCCGCTGCTGGTGAAATATGTCGAGGCCGGCTGGCTCGGCCGCAAGACCCAGCGCGGCTTCTACGACTATCGCGGCGAAAAGCCGGTGCCGACGCGCTGATGCCGTGCGGTCACTCTGAGGCGCGGTCGCCCCAGGGTGACGGATCGAGGCTCACGCCGCCGCGGCGGTGAACTGCGGCGCGGTGGCGCTCCAACAGGGCAGCGTCGAGATGCGGCCGAACCAGGCCTTCAGATGCGCATAAGGCGCGACCGGCAACTCCGCCCGCTCGGCATAGAACAAGGGCGCTGCGACCGAGAAGTCGGCCAGCGTCAGCTCCTTGCCGACGAGATAAGGCTGCGTAACGAGATGGGTGTCGAGCACCTTCGCTTCCTTGTTGAACGCGGCGAGACCGCTGGCCACCACCGCCTCGTCGGGCGGACCGAGATTTAAAATCTGCTTCACAACCCGCTGGAACAACAGCAGCTCGCAGCCTTCCTTGCTGAAATGGGCGAGTTGCCAGCTCTGCCAGCGCATGATGTCGGCGCGGGCGCGAGTGTCGTCGGGCCACAGCGAATTAGGTTTCCGGCTCGCGAGATACTGCATGATCGCGGTCGACTCCCACAGCTTAAGGTCGCCGTCGATCAGGGTGGGAGTGCGGCCGGTCGGGTTGAGCGCGAGATAGTCCGGCGTGTGCGATGCGCCCTTGGTGAGGTCGACGAATTCGAACTCAAGCGGGATGCCGAGATGGACGGCAACAGCGCGCACTTTCCAGGTATTGGGCGAGGGCGGAAAGCCAACAAGTTTCATGACGCACTCCTGTGGTGATGGGGGATCAAGCTGCCGGCGTCATTCAGCCGATGCCGCCTTTTTTTCGTATTCGTCGTGCCGGCGCACCCAGGCCATGCTCCAAGGCAGCGCCTCCTCGTCGCGGCCCTTCGGCGCGAGGTCGAGCATATTGTAGGTGCCGATGATGATGTCGAGCCCGCGGCCAAAGGTCGAATAGGTGTGGAACACCGCGTCGCCGTCCTTGATGAAGGTGCTCAAGCCGGGCGCCTCCTCGCTCGGAAAGCTGCCCATGGCGTAATTGTATTCCACGTTGCCGCTCGCCTTTTCCTCCGACGTGAACGTTACGTGGAAATCGTGGTTGAAATCGCTGCCGTAGGACGAGACCCATTTGAAGCGCCAGCCCATGCGCTTCCGATAGGCTTCGATCTCGGCGAGCGGCGCGCGCGACACCACGACGAAGGAAACGTCGCGCTGGGCGAGGTGGATATTGGCGCCGTCGAAATGATCGGCCAGGAACGAGCAGCTCGGGCAGCCCTGCACCCAATCCGGGCCCAGCATGAAATGATAAATCATGAGCTGGCTCTTGTCGGCGAACAGGTCCGCCAGCGTTTCCTTGCCAGCCGGTCCCGCGAATACGTAGTTTTTCTCCATCTTCACCCACGGCAGTTCGCGCCGCGCGGCGCTCAGCGCGTCACGCTGCCGCGTGAATTCCTTTTCCTTGGCCAACAGGGCCTTGCGTGCGGTGAGCCATTCCTTTTGCGAAACGACTGCATGTTGCATGACCGATACTCCTTTGCGCTTGACGCAATTACGCCGTTGCCGGCGCCATCCAGCCAATACCGGCGCCGCCGGGCTCGCGCAGGACGGCGATACGGCCGACACCTGGAACATCGAAGATCGGTTTCATCAAGGTGGCGCCGCAGCTTTGCGCCTTCTTCACCCGCGCATCGACGTCGTCGACGGCGATGTAGCTCATCCAACTTTCCGGGACTGAACCGAACTGGGGCGTACTGATGTCGAAGATGCCGCCGACCGGCCGGCCGTCCACCTTAGCGATCCAATAGGTGCCGCCGTCCGGCATCGGCATGCCCTCGAAGCTCCAGCCGAGCGTGTCGGCATAGAACTTCTTGTCGCGCTCAACATCACGCGACATCAATTCGTTCCAGTAGAAGGTCCCGTGCGACCATTCTTGCGCCATGCGCGTCTCCTATCAGCCGAGATATTTTTCGAGTTTGTCGAATGCGCCGTTCCAGCCGCCCTGGTGACTGTCGCGTGCCGCCTCGTCGAAGAATTGTTCGTGTGTCAGCGTCATCAAAGTGCCGGTGCCGTCGCGCTTGAAGGTGAGGGTCACCAGCGACTCGCGTTCCGGTGTCGACTTCCAGGCCCAGGTAAAGGCCAGCTTTTCGTTCGGCACCACTTCGCGGTAAACGCCGCTGACGTCGTGCTCCTCGCCGGACGGCGCTTGCATTAGCCAGCGATAGCGGCCGCCGGCGCGTGCATCGCATTCCGCGCTCAGCACCTTGACTTCGCCCGGCCCCATCCAGCGTCCTACTTTTTGCGGGTCCGTCCAGGCGGCGAAGACTTTTTCCGGCGGCGCGTTGAAGCGGCGCTTGATAGTGAGGCTTGGTTTGGTGGTGACGGTGGCCATGTGTCGTCCTCCAGGAAAGCGGCGAGGCGGTCGAGCCGCTCGCCCCAGAATTTCTGATAGCGGTTGAGCCAGTCGTTGGCGTCGCGCATCGGCTCCGCCCGCAGCCGGCAGGAAACGATGCGGCCGGTCTTGTTGCGCGCGACCAGTCCGGCGTCGGACAGCACGTCGAGATGCTTCATCACTGCCGGCAGTGACATGGCGAAAGGCTGGGCGAGTTCGCTGACCGAGGCGCTGTTGGTTTTGCTCAGGCGCGCCAGCAGGGCCCGCCGCGTCGGATCGGCGAGCGCGGCGAAGGTGCGGTCGAGGGCGGCGTGAGAATAGTAAACCATGTGGTTAACTATAGACGCGCGGCCGGAGCTGTCAAGGCGGCAAAGGCGGCGTTTGCCATTTGTTGACCAAATGACCGTACGATTAAGAAGTTATGAACCCGGCAACCCTCGCAGCAGCGTTGGTCGGCGCCCAGTTGAGTGGCGCGCAGGCGGCCATGGCGGCCAAGATGATCCGCATGAATGCGGACAATGCGGCGTCCATTGCGCGGGTGCTCGAGGCCGCCCAACAGAATTTGAACAGCCTCGCCAACGTGGCGGCAGGCGTCGGGCAAAACGTCAATATCAGCGCCTAATGTCGATTTTGGCCGTGCCTAGCGCTTGCCCAGCGCCGCCTGGATCAGCTTGACCGCGTCCGGGCTTGCCCAGTCGGCAGGGCCCGCGATGGTGCCGATCTCGCAGCCTTGGCGGTCGATCAGCATCGTCGTCGGCATGCCGAAGGCGCGGCCAATCGCTTTCAAGACCTGGAACGCCTTGGCGCTCGGGTCGGCGTAATAAGCGAGCTTGCTTATGCCGATGTCCTTGAGAAACCGCTTGGGCTTGTCGGGGTCTCGGGTATCAATATTGACCGCTACCACCTGGAAATCCTTGCTGCCGAGCGCGCCTTCAAGCGCGTCGAGCGTCGGCATTTCCTTGCGGCACGGCACGCACCAGGTGGCCCACAGGTTGAGCAGTACCGTGCGGCCGCGGAAGGAGGCCAGGCTCAGCTTCTTGCCGCTGGTATCTTCGAAGGCAAGGTTCGGCACCTTGAGCGGGCTTTTGGCAACGTTTACGGCGGCCACCTCGCCGCGCGCGAAAGGCGCGACTTTCTTCGCTAATTCCACGGTCGGCCGGCAGGCCGGATCGCCGCCCGCATTGCGCGTCAGGGCCGAAAACCCGTATACCCCCGCCAGCCCTAGGCCCAAGCCGGCGATGCCGCCCGCCACGATCATGGCAAGCCGCTTTTTGCCCGAGCTGGACGAAGGACGCGTAGGGTCGGTCATGAGCGGCGAAACCTCAATGGTTGTGCCAAGAGACGGAACATGAGCAACAAGATGTGGGGCGGGCGCTTTGCGTCCGGCCCGGATGCCCTCATGGAGGAGATCAATTCCTCCATCGATTTCGACCGGCATCTCTACCGCCAGGACATCGCCGCGTCCAAGGCCCACGCCGAGATGCTGGCCAAGCAAGGCATCATTGCGACGGATGACGCCAAAAAGATCGCTCACGGTCTAGACACGATCCTGTCAGAGATCGAGGCGGGTAAGTTCGCGTTCAGCCGCGCGCTCGAAGACATTCACCTGAATATTGAGAGCAGGCTCAGCGAGCTGATCGGCGAGGCGGCCGGGCGGCTGCACACCGCGCGCTCGCGCAACGACCAGGTGGCGACCGATTTCCGGCTGTGGATGCGCGACACCATCGACGCGCTCGATAAAGCGCTCAGCGGCTATCAGCGCGCGCTGGCCGAGAAGGCGCTCGCGCACGCCGGCACCGTCATGCCCGGCTTCACGCATATGCAGACGGCGCAGCCGGTGACCTTCGGCCATCATCTGCTCGCCTATGTCGAGATGGCGGCGCGCGACCGCGCCCGCTTCGCCGACGCACGCAAAAGGCTGAACGAATCGCCGCTCGGCGCCGGCGCGCTAGCCGGCACTTCCTTTCCGCTCGACCGCGACATGACCGCCAAGGCGCTGGGCTTCGACCGGCCCGCTGCCAATTCGCTCGACGCGGTATCCGACCGCGACTTCGTCCTGGAGACGCTGGCCGCCGCCGCCATTACCTCCGTGCATCTGTCGCGGCTGGCCGAAGAGATCGTGATCTGGTGCTCGCCGCTCACCGGCCTCGTCAAGCTGTCGGACAAGTTCACCACTGGCTCCTCGATGATGCCGCAGAAGCGCAATCCGGACGCCGCCGAACTGGTGCGCGCCAAGACTGGGCGCGTGATCGGCGCACTTAGTGCGCTGTTGATCGTGATGAAGGGCCTGCCGCTTGCCTATGCCAAGGACATGCAGGAGGACAAGGAGGGCGCCATGGACGCGCTGGCAGCGCTTTCGCTGTCGATCGCCGCCATGGCCGGCATGGTCGCCGATCTCGAGCCCGACGCATCACGCATGAAGAAGGCGGCCGGCGAAGGCTACGCCACCGCCACCGATCTCGCCGACTGGCTGGTTCGCACGCTCATGATTCCCTTCCGCGAGGCGCACCACATCACCGGCCGCATCGTCGCCAAGGCGGCGGACGAGGGCGTAGCGCTGCACCGGCTGCCGCTCGCTGCCATGCAGGCGATCGAGCCGCGAATCAACGACGGCGTGTTTTCCGTGCTGTCGGTCGATCGCTCGGTGAAAAGCCGCACCAGCTACGGCGGTACCGCGCCGAAAAACGTGCGCGCGCAGGCCAGGAAATGGCTGAGGAAGCTCGAAAAAGACAAATCCTGACTTCGCCTTGTTTGTACGGTTTGCTAGTGTGTCCTATCCGAGGAGCGTTTCTTGAGCCGTTTTTTGCCCTGCCCCTGCGTCCTTTTCCGCCTGGCCTTGATCGGCGCGCTTATCGCCGTGTTCGCGCTCGCCGGCTGCGGGCGCAAAGGGCCGCTCGACCCGCCGCCCTCGGCCTCGCTCGCTGGCGATCAAGGCGCCGCGCAAAGCGGCGGGGCGCCGCCGGTGATGGATCGCCAGGGCCGGCCGATTGCGCCGCCGGGTCCGAACAAACGCATTCCGCTCGACGCCCTGCTCAACTGACGCCGCGCGTGATCCGATGCACCATTTCACTTATCGCGACGGCGTCCTTCACGCCGAGGCGGTCAGTCTCGACGCGCTCGCCGCGGCGGTGGGGACGCCGTTCTACTGCTATTCCACCGCCACGCTAACGCGGCACTACAACGTGTTCGCCGGCGCCTTTGCCGACGTGGACGCGCTCGTCTGCTACGCCATGAAGGCCAATTCCAACCAGGCTGTGATCGCGACGCTGGCCAAGCTCGGCGCCGGCGCCGACGTGGTGTCGGGTGGCGAGCTGATGCGCGCCCGGCTTGCCGGCGTGCCGCATGACAAGATCATGTTCTCCGGCATCGGCAAAACGGCGGCCGAGCTCGCGCTCGCGGTCGACGAGGGCATACTCTGCGTCAACGTCGAATCGGAGCCGGAGCTCGACCTGTTGTCCTCGATCGCGGCGGGCAGGGGACGGGTCGCGCCGATTTCGGTGCGCGTCAATCCCGACATCGATCCCAAGACCCATCACAAGATCGCCACCGGCAAGGCCGAAAACAAGTTTGGCATCCCGATCAGCCGCGCGCGTGAGGTCTATGCCCGCGCGGCCAAGCTGCCGGGTATCACGGTCGCCGGTGTCGACATGCATATCGGCAGCCAGATCACCGACCTCGATCCGTTCGGTAATGCCTTTACGCTGCTGGCCGAGTTCGTGCGCGAATTGCGCGCCGACGGGCACACGATCTCGCACGTCGATCTCGGCGGCGGGCTCGGCATTCCCTACCGCGACGACAACGAGCCGCCACCGCATCCGGAAGCCTATGCCGACGTGGTCAAGCGTGCCACGCGCGACCTCGGTTGCCGGCTGATCTTCGAGCCGGGGCGGCTGATCGTCGGCAATGCCGGCATCTTGGTGACGCGCGTGCTGTTCGTGAAGCGCGGCGAGGCCAAGAATTTCGTGGTGGTGGACGCCGCCATGAACGATCTGATCCGCCCGACATTATACGACGCGCACCATGAGATCTGGCCGGTCAAGGAAGCCGCCGCGGCGGCGGCCCGCATCCGCGCCGACGTGGTCGGCCCGGTCTGCGAGAGCGGCGACTTCCTGGCGCACGCGCGTGAGTTGGCGGAACCGGCCGGCGGCGACCTGCTCGCGGTGATGTCGGCGGGCGCCTATGGGGCGGTGCAGGCCGGCACCTACAATACGCGGCCCCTGGTGCCGGAAGTGCTGGTAAACGGCGCGGAATGGGCGGTCGTGCGCCCCCGCCTTGAAGTTGACCAATTGATTGCGCTCGATCGCATGCCGGCTTGGCTATAGACGCATAAAACCATGCGTGGCTCGGGAATTCGGCGCGTGTTAGCGTGTTAACAGGCAGATTCTCTTTAGTCCTAGGCGACGGAGCGGCTTTTGGACCTATCGGGCGAGCGGCCATACAGGCGGGAGCAGACGCCCCGGGCCATGCTTGCGCGGGCGCTTAAACGCGCGCGCGGCAGCCTGCTGTGGGAGCGGCTGTGGCCGGCGCTCGCCTTGCTGGCGACCGCGCTCGGCCTGTTCCTGGCATTCTCCTGGGCAGGGCTTTGGCTGGTTCTGCCGCCGCTCGCGCGCGCCATCGGGTTGTTCTTCTTCTTCGTCGTCACCCCCGCCGCCGCAGTGCCGCTGATCCGGCTGCGGGTGCCGAGCGTCTCGGACGGTTTGCGGCGCCTCGACCGCGGCAGCGGCGAGATCCACCGCCCCGCCACCGCGGTAGTCGACGAAATCGCCGCCAACCCGCATGATCCGGTCGCGCAGGCGCTCTGGCGCGCCCATGTCGAGCGCGCGCTGATAGCGGCGCGCAAGCTCAAGGCCGGCTGGCCCGCGCCGCGGCTGGCCTTGCGCGACCCAATCGCGCTGCGCGCGCTCGTGCTCATTTTGGTGACCGCCAGCTTCTTCGCCGCCACAGGCGAGCGCATGAAGCGCATCGAGGCCGCCTTTGACTGGCAGGGCGTGGTGGCGCCAGCGAATTTCCGCATCGATGCCTGGGTCACGCCGC
Source organism: uncultured Undibacter sp. (assembly GCA_964384635.1). GTDB lineage: Bacteria > Pseudomonadota > Alphaproteobacteria > Rhizobiales > Xanthobacteraceae > Pseudolabrys. The sequence continues at coordinate 24,335 of CAYLMY010000010.1, read as the reverse complement.
CGGTCTATACCGGCCGCCCGCCGGTGATGTTGCAAGGGTTGCGCCCCGGCGAGGTAGCCGAGGCATCAGACCCAATAGCAGTGCCGGTCGGCAGCCAGCTCGTAGTGCGCGGCACCGGAAATGTGAGCTTCGACGTGGCGCGCAAGGGCGCGCTTGAGATCGCGCCCGCCGATCCGCGCGCGCCGCTGCCCAAGGGCACGTCGGAACGCCGCTTCGTGATCAAGGGCGACGCTTCGGCAACGCTGCGCGGGGTTGGCGCTGGCTTGGCGTGGAACTTCACGGCCGTTCCCGACCGCGCGCCGACGATCGCGCTGATCAAGCCGCCGGAGCGGCAGGCGCGCGGCTCGGTGCGGCTCGATTACAAGATGGCCGACGACTACGGCGTGGTCGAGGGCAAGGCCACGTTCGCGCTCAAGGACGAAGCGGCGTCCACCAAGGCGCGTTCGCTGTTCTCGGCCCCCGAATTCCGACTCACGCTGCCGCAGGCGCGCACCCGCAGCGGCGCGGCGCAGACCATCCACGATCTCACCGAGCATCCGTGGGCCGGCGCCAAGGTCGCCATGACACTGATCGCGCGCGACGAGGCCGGCCAGGAGGGCCGCAGCAAGCCGCACGAGTTCACGTTGCCGGAGCGCATCTTCACCAAGCCGTTGGCGCGCGCGCTGATCGAGCAGCGCCGCAACCTGGCGCTCGACGCCAATAAGAAGCCGCTGGTGCTTACCGCGCTCGATGCGTTGACGATCGCGCCCGAGCATTTCACGCCCGAGGCGAGCGTCTATCTCGGCCTGCGCTCGATCTACTATGACCTCAAGCAGGCCAAGAGCGACGATGCTCTGCGCGAGGTGGTGGCGCGGATGTGGGACATGGCTGTGCATATCGAGGACGGCAACGTCTCCGAAGCCGAGCAGGCCTTGCGCCAGGCGCAGGAGGCCTTGCGCCAGGCGCTCGACCGCGGCGCCAGCGACCAGGAGCTCAAGAAGCTGATGGATGATCTGCGCGCCGCCATGGACAAGTTCCTGCAGGTGCTGGCGGAACAGATGCGGAAGAATCCGCAGCAGCTTTCCCGTCCGCTCGACCGCAACACCCGCACGCTCACCGAGCGCGACTTCAAGAACATGATGGACCGGCTGGAAAACCTCGCGCGCTCCGGCAACAAGGAGGCTGCGCGCCGGCTGCTCGAGGAAATGCAGGCGATGCTGGAGAACCTGCAGATGGCGCGCCCCGGCCAGATGAACGAAGGCGACGACGACATGATGTCGGCGCTCGACGAGCTCGGCGACATGATTCGCAAGCAGCAGCAATTGCGCGATAAGACCTTCAAGCAGGGCCAGGACATGCGGCGCGACCGCCAGCGCGGCCAGCGCCCCTTGGGCGATCTGCGCCAGGATCAGCAGGCGCTACGCGAACGGCTCAACAAGCTGCTCGAGCAATTGCGCCAGCACGGGCTCGGCAACCCGCAGGAGAACCAGAACGGCCAGAACGGGAAAGAGATGGGCAAACTCGGCGATGCCGGCAAAGCCATGGGCGAGGCCGAAGGCGAGCTGGGTGAGGGCGATGCCGAAAGCGCGGTCGACAGCCAGGGCCGCGCGCTGGAAGCCATGCGCAAGGGCGCGCAGGGGCTGGCGCAGCAAATGCAGCAGAACGGCATGGGCCCCGGCCCCAACGGCCGGCCCGGCCGCGGCCAAGCGCGCGCGCAACGCAATACCGATCCGCTCGGCCGGCCGATGCGCGGCCGCGAATACGGCGATGACGTCACCGTGAAAGTGCCGGGCGAGATCGATGCTCAGCGAGCGCGCCGGATTCTGGAAGAGCTGCGCAAACGCTTCGGTGAAAGTTACCGGCCGCAGCTCGAGCTCGACTATATCGAGCGGCTGTTGCAGGGGTATTGATTAACCTGATTACTACGCTGGATGGGAGCGCGTTCTCGGCCGTTCGTCCCCGCGAAAGCGGGGACCCAGGGCTACAATAACCGACTCTGCAAACGCATTCTGGATTCCCGCTTGCGCGGGAATGAGCGGAGCATTGGGTAACGTATCCGGCAAATACTTTAGTGCCGCGTCACCAGCGCCTCGCGCACGGCGCCCTTGATCTGCTCGACCGAGAACGGCTTGGCGATGACGTCGTGCACCAGCGCGTCGAGCTCGTGCGCGCGTTCGCGCTGATCGGCATAGCCGGTCATCAGCATGATTGCGACATCCGGATGATGGCGGCCGGCGGAGAGCGCCAGCGCGATGCCGTCCATGATCGGCATCTTCACGTCGGTCAGCAGTAAGTCGAATTCACCGTTGTGGCGGCTGAGCGCATCGAGCGCCGCGGCGCCGTCCGCGGCGACGGTCAGATCGTGGCCGTCCTCACCGAGCGCGCGCACGACGAGATTGCGGATGGCGTCATCGTCCTCGGCGATCAGGATTCTCGCCATGACCTATTCCGCTCCGGCGGCGGTGTCTTGCGAATTGGAGAAGCGCACCATGACGTTGCGGGCGCCCGCCGGCGGCGAAGCGAGCCGGCTGCGGAATTCCAGGTGCTCGTCGGGGCCGAGGATGCTGCGGCTCGGCAGCGCCGTCCAAACGTAGATTTCCTGTCCGGCGGCGTCGCGCGCGGCGAACCGCAGGCGCGGCACCGTGATCGGCTTGTTGGCGGTACTAACGATCGTTCCTTGCACGATCAGGACGTTAACGCCGTCCTGCGCCTCCTTCGAAATCTTGACCTTCTCGAAGCTGAGATGGCGCAGATTGACCGGCAGGCCGATGGCCGCGAAAAACGAAGCGGTTTGCGGCAAGACGCGCACCACTGCGTCGCGCCCGCCGATCGCCACCACGTTGACGGCAAACAACATGAGCACGATCGCGGTCCAGCGCGATGAGCGGCGCTTTTCCTTGCGGCGCGCCTGCAGTCGCCGGCGGCGGGCGGCGTAGCTTTCGACGTCTTCGGAGTCGGCTTCGTCGTTAATGGCGTCGGGTAATGGCTCGTGTTCGGCCGGCGGCACCAATGACGGCGCATCGACGATCGCTTCCGCCGGCGCGGGCGACGCGGGCAGCTCGACTTCGCGGGTGACGACAGGCTCGGGCTCGGCCGTCCCGATCGGCACCGCGGATTCGGTGCCGAAATCGTCTTCGGCGACCGGAGCCGGCGTGGCCGGACTTCCGCCGGCGGTCTGCGTTTCGGCTTCCGCGAGCACGCCGTCCACGAATTCGGTCAGCTCGGGCGGCGGCCCGGCGGCAAACCAGGTGACCTTGCAGCGTGCGCAACGCACCGTGCGCCCGGCCGGGGCGAGCGCGGCCGGGTCGATCATGTAGGACGTGGCGCAGCTCGGACAGACGATCAACATGGCATCCGCGGCATATTCGTTCCACAACCGTAGCAGCCGTCCGTTAATGGATTGGAAACCATGGCCGCCCCCTGCTTGGGGGGAAAACTCGCGTTTTCCAGCCCATCCGGCTATGGCGGCGCCGTATTATTCCTGTAAAAGCGCAGTTCTCGGCCCGGCGCGGGCCGCGGACGGCCCTCGGAGGCGAATCCGCGGGGTTGCCAGTCAGGGTCACCCACGGGCCAGCGGCGATTTATCGGAGACGGGAGTGGTCCGATTCGAGAACGTAGGCTTGCGCTACGGTCTGGGGCCGGAGGTCCTGCGCGACCTTTCGTTCCGCATCGAGCCGCATTCCTTCCAGTTCCTCACCGGTCCCTCCGGCGCCGGCAAGACCTCCCTGCTGCGCCTGTTGTTTCTCTCGCTCAGGCCGACGCGCGGGCTGATCACCCAGTTCGGCCACGATGTCGCCACCCTGTCGAAGGATGCGGTCGCGACGCTGCGCCGCCGCATCGGCATCGTGTTTCAGGATTTCCGCTTGCTCGACCACATGACAACTTACGAGAACGTCGCGCTGCCGCTGCGCGTGATGGGCCGGCCCGAGGACAGCTACCGCGCGGAAGTGGTCGAGCTGTTGAGTTGGGTTGGCCTCGGCGAGCGGATGTGGGCGCTGCCGCCTGTGCTCTCGGGCGGCGAGAAGCAGCGCGCCGCGATCGCGCGCGCGGTGATCGCGCGGCCGCAATTGCTGCTCGCCGACGAGCCGACCGGCAACGTCGACCCGAGCTTGGCGCAGCGGCTGCTGCGGCTGTTCATCGAGCTCAACAAATCCGGAACTTCGGTGGTGATCGCCACCCACGACATCGCGTTGATGGACCAGTACGATGCGCGCCGGCTGGTGCTGCACGAGGGCCGGCTGCACATCTACGATTAGCGCAAAACTCATGCGTACGGAAACAGAACTACGATGACGGACACCGCGAGGCGTGAAATCACGGCACCGCCGCGCATGCCGGGCGCGCCCATGCCGCGCTTCGATACCGCGCTGGTGCCGCGCAACTCGATCTCCGGGCGCGCGCTGGTCGCCATCGTCGCCATCATGACCTTCCTGGCTTCGCTTACCACCGGCGCGGTGATCTTGGTGGGCACGGCGGCGAGCGAATGGCAGTCGGACGTGGCGCGTGAAGTCACCATCCAGGTAATCCCGGCACCCGGTCGCGCCATGGACGCCACGGTGGAAAAAGCGGCCTCGGTCGCGCGCGCCTTTCCCGGCATCGCCGAAGTGCGGCCCTATAGCAAGGAGCAATCGACCAAGCTGCTCGAGCCCTGGCTCGGCAGCGGTCTCACGCTCGATGAATTGCCGGTGCCGCGCCTGATCGTGGTGCGGATCGCCGCCGGCGCCGCGCCCGACATCCCGCAGCTGCGGCGCATGCTGATCGAGCAGGTGCCGGGCGCCGTGCTCGACGACCATCGCGGCTGGATCGAGCGCATGCGCGCGATGGCCGGCACCGCGGTGGCGGTCGGCGTGTTCATCTTGATCCTGGTGGTTGCTGCCACCATGCTTTCGGTCACCTTCGCGACCCGAGGCGCGATGGCGACCAACAAGCCGGTGATCGAAGTGTTGCATTTTGTCGGCGCCAAGAACGGCTACATCGCCGGACATTTCCAGCGGCATTTCCTGCTGCTCGGCCTGCAAGGCGGTGCCGTCGGCGGCGGGGCGGCGATTCTGCTGTTTGCGCTGGCCGGCGTCATCAGCGGCTGGTTTGCCGGCAGCGCCGGGGCCGAACAGACGGCGGCGCTGTTCGGATCGTTCGCGATCGGGATCGGCGGATATTTCGCGGTGCTGGGGCAGGTCATACTGATCGCGGTGGTCACAGCGTTGACTTCGCGGCATACGGTCAACCACACGCTGGAAGCGATAGATTGACATGGTGGGAGGAGTCGCACGCTGGATCGGCTTCTTCACCATGGCTGCTGCTGCTGCCGGCGCTGTGTTGGTAGCCGGCGGATTCTTCTGGTTCGTGCTGCGCATCCCGAGCGAGGAAGCACAGCTCGACCGTAAGGCCGACGGCATCGTGGTGCTGACCGGCGCCGCCGCGCGTATTCCCGACGCCATCGAGCTGTTGGCGGACGAGCGCGGCAAGCGGCTGCTGATCACCGGCGTTTACCGCGCCACCAGTTCGCGCGAAATCGCCCGGATCACGCCGCTCTATTCCAAATATTTTGCCTGCTGCATTGATCTCGACCGCTCGGCGCTCAACACCTTCGGTAACGCCCTCCAGGCCAGGCGCTGGGCGCGCAAACATAACTTCAATTCATTGATCATCGTGACCTCGAACTGGCACATGCCGCGGGCCATGGCCGAACTCGAGCATCAGCTGCCCGACGTCAAGCTGATTGCCTATCCGGTGATCTCGGAGAAGTTGAAAGATGATCCGTGGTTGTCGAACCTTGCCACCGCGCGCTTGCTGCTCGCGGAATATCTTAAGTACCTGCTGGCGCTCGCCCGCATGCACGTCGATAGCGACATTTAACGGAGCGCGCCTTCGTGTTGATCCTCGTGCGCTCAATCGTCTTCAACGCGCTGTTCTATCTGAACACGCTTGCCTGGCTGATCCTGGGGTTGCCGAGCTTCTTCTTGCCCTATCGCGCCACTATCTGGATCGCGAAATCCTGGGCCCGCGTCAATCTGGTGTTGCTGCGCGTTGTCGCCGGCATCGACTGCGAGGTGCGTGGCCGCGAAAAAATCCCGAGCGGGCCGCTCATCGTGGCCTCGAAGCACCAATCGGCCTGGGAAACCTTCGCGCTCTTGCCGTTGTTCGACAACCCGCTGTTCATCGTCAAACGTGAGCTGATGTGGATTCCATTCTTCGGCTGGCTCATGCGCAAGGGCCGCATGGTGCCGGTCGACCGTAGCGCCGGCTCGCAGGCGCTCGTCGACATGACCGAGCGCGCCCGCGTCGAACTCGCCGACGGCCGCCAGCTCATCATCTTTCCGGAAGGAACGCGGCGGCCGGCCGGTGCCGAGCCGCGCTACAAGTTTGGCGTGGCGCATCTCTACGCGGCGGCAGGTGCGCCGTGCCTTCCGGTCGCGCTCAATTCCGGGCTGTTCTGGCCGCGCCGCTCGATCAGGCTCAGGCCCGGAACGGTGATCGTCGAGATTCTCGATCCAATTGCGCCCGGCCTCGACAAGGATACGTTCTTCAAGCGCTTGCAGCGCGAGGTCGAAACGGCCACAGCGCGGCTGCTTGCGCAAGGCGATGGGCCTTAAGCGCTCTCGTGCGCGCCTTTGAGCCGCTCGGCCAGCAGGTGCAGCGCCTCGTCGCGATAGCCTTGTGCCTCGATTTCCTTCACGGCCGCCAGGACGTAGTCGCGGTTGTTGCCGGAACGGCCGTGGCCTTGCCGCACGAAGTGCAATTGCTTCTCCAGCGTCACCCGGCCGGCATATTGCCGATGGCCGCGGTCGACCATGTAGCAGAGCGCGTGCACGCCCTGCTGCGGGTCGTCATCAAGCCAGACCGTGCGCCAAGTCTCGCGATAGACAAAAGTGACCTGCTCGCGCGCGCGCAAGTAGCCAATCGTGTCGGCGCGCTTTTCGCCTGCCACCCGGTAGGCGATGCCGCGGCAATTGCCGCCGCGGTCGAGGCCGAGCACCAGGCCGGGCTTTTCAGGCGTGCCGCGATGGATGAAGGAAAAGACGCAGAGCGCCCGGTGGGCGCCGACCAGGCGGGCATGGCGCCGCTCCAGGAAGTCGAAACCCGGCCGCCACATCAGCGAGCCATAGGCGAAGACCCACAGGTCGGCGCCGGTTTGGTTAATTATGGTCGTCATCGGCGGTGAAAATTGGCCCGTGCGGTTGACAGGGCCCGGCGACTGGGTTCGCGTAACAGGGCCTGAGTTTCCCCGCAAGACGACCGCGGGCGGCGGGCGCATAAACGCCGCATTTGGCAGGTTTTTGGATTCCAATGGTCCGCGATCCGACAATGCTGCAATCGCGCCGCCGAACCAGGCGCCGCTACGCGATTCTGCTTTTCATCGTCGTGGCGCTGATCGCCGGTTGGACCTGGGCTTGGAAATATTCGGCGGGCCAGGCGCAGGCCGCCGTCGAAGGCTGGCGCGCGCGCGAGGCCAAAGCTGGCCGCGACTACAGTTGCGGCTCGCAAAGCATCGGCGGTTTTCCGTTCCGCTTCGAGGTGAATTGCGACAAGGCCTCGGCGTTGTTCCGCAGCAACCAGCCGCCGGTCGAGGTCAAGACCAACAGCATTCTGGTTGCCGTACAGATCTATGACCCGAAATTGTTGATCAGCGAAATCAATGGCCCGCTCACTATCGCCGATATCGGCCATGCACCGAAGATCATCGCCAATTGGAAGCTCGGCCAGTCGAGTGTGCGCGGCACGCCCAAGTCGCCGGAGCGCGTCTCGCTGGTATTCGATGAACCGGTGATCAAGCTGGTGAGCGGCGACCAGGAAATAGACCTGCTGCGCGCCAAGCGCATCGAAGCGCACGGCCGCATCGCCGCAGGCTCCGCCGCCGAAAACCCGGTGATCGAAATCGTGCTGCGGCTCGATCACGCCTCGGCGCCGGGCTTCAATCCGGCGACGGTGCAGCCGGTCGATGCCGAGATCACCGGCGTCCTGCGCGGCCTCGGCGATTTCTCTCCCAAGCCGTGGCGCGAGCGCTTCCGCGAGCTGCAGAAGAAGGGCGGCCGCATCGACATCACGCAGGCGCGCATCAGCCAAGGCGACACGCTGGCGGTCGGCAGCGGCAGCCTGTCGATCGATCCGAATGGCCAGCTCGACGGCGAGTTGAGCGTCACGGTCGCCGGTCTCGAGTCGTTCCTGATCGCCATCGGCGCGGCGCAAGTCGTGCAGAAATCGCCGAACATGGACAAGGTCGCCGGCATGCTCGACCGCTTGGCGCCGGGCTTAGGCGACGTCGCGCGCGAGCAGGCCGGCGCCAATCTCTCGCTCGGCATCAACATGCTTGGCCAGCCGGCCTCGCTTGAAGGCCGCCACGCCGTCACTTTGCCGCTGCGTTTCAAGCAGGGGACGGCCTATCTGGGCCCGATCCCACTCGGCTCCACGCCGGCGCTGTTTTAGGCGATCTTTCCATAACTTGAGATTTGCGAGCGGCGTTCGGTCAATGGCCGTTTTGGCCGGTATTGCAGGCTCAAGTTAAACGCGGCGAACTATTCCCGGTCCCTGCCGGCGATCTCCTCCTGCCAAGGCGCCACCCGGCGCTCGACCAAGCCGATCAGACTGTTGAGCCCGATCGCCATCACCATCAGGATGATGATCGGCACGAACATGGTGGCGGTGTCGAAATTATTGGCGGAATTGATGATCACCGCGCCAAGGCCGGAGATGGTGGTGAAGAATTCCGCGATCACCATGGCCACGACCGCGCGGCCGACCGCGAGCCGAACGCCGGCCATGATATAGGGCAAGGTCGCCGGCAATATGATGCGGCGGAGAATGACCGTGTCGGGCGCCACGAACGACTTGCCAACCTCGATCAGCGTCTTTGGCACGGCGGTGACGCCGAGCCAGGTGTTGATGCAGATCGGAAACAGCGCCATCAGAAACACGACCGCCACTTTCACCTTGAAGCCGAGGCCGAGCCACAGGATCAGCAGCGGCACCAGCGCCACCAGCGGCATGGCGTAGCCGGCGGTGATGTAGATGCCGAGCGCCGCCTCCGCCACGCGGAAGCGGCCGATGACGAGGCCGAGCGGAATGCCGACCACGATCGCCAGGCAATAGCCGAGCGCGAATGGGCGCAGACTCTCGTAGAGTGCGGATTGCAATTGTCCGGTGACCAGCAGGTCCCAGAATGCCACAGCGATTGCGCTCGGATAGGAGCCGAATACCGGATTGATGTCGCGGCCGAAGATTTCCCACAGAATTAGCACGCAGACAATCGACATGGTCGTGATCGCCCAGCGCGGCAGCGGACGCCGCTCGGCGGCCTCGGCGTCGGGCGCAGCGGTTTTCTTCGGCGCGTCGGCGATATCGACCATGGTTTACTAGTGAACGGTCGGCGCGTCGTGCAGCACGCGCCAGACTTTGTAACGGGTGTCGGTGAATTCGGGGCTGCCGCGCACGATGCCAAGATCGCCGCGCGGCCGCTTGAGCGGCACGGTCATGATTTGCTGCACGCGGCCATTTTTCATGACGACGATGCGGTCGGCGATCAGCACCGCTTCGTCCAGATCATGGGTGACGAACAAAATCGTTTTGCCGGTGCGAGCCTGGATGTCGAGCAATTCGGCCTGCATGGATTCGCGCGTCTGCGCATCGAGCGCGCCGAACGGCTCGTCCATCAGCAGCACCGATGGATCGATGGCGAGCGCGCGGGCGATGCCGACACGCTGCTTCATGCCGCCGGAGAGTTGATGCGGGCGCCGGTTCTGCGAATCGGTCAAACCCACCAGCTCGAGATATTTTTCGGCCGTGTCGCGCAAGAGGGCCCCGCGCATGCCCTTCATCTCCAGGCCGAACATCACGTTCTGGCGGGCGTTGAGCCAGGGCAAGAGCTCGGCGTGCTGGAACACCATGCCGCGGTCGTGGCCGCAGCCGTGCACCTCGCGGCCGTCCACGGTGACGCGGCCGCCGGTCGCCGGGTCGAGCCCCATGGCGACCCTGAGTGCCGTTGTCTTGCCGCAGCCCGACGGCCCGATCAGCGCCACGATCTCGCCGTCGTGCACCGTGAAACTCACGCGCTCGAGCGCCTGCACGTGATGCACGTCGCCGTCCACGCGCAAGGTGAAGCGCTTGGACACGTCGAGGAAGCTGACCTCACCCATGCGGGGGGTCTCCGCAAGCCATCACGACCCGGACAGCTTGAGCGCCTTGGCGCGATATTCCGGCGCGGTGACGATTTTCAGATCGAGCGGCGCCTTCAGCTTGCCGGCCTTGACCAACTGTCCCTGCAGCCAGTTCAGCTTCTCCGCCGGCAGCGGCAGCGTCGGATCGACGGCGTGGTGCTTGACGGCGTCGTCATAGACGAAAGCGGGGCGCGGATCGCCGGGCTTGCTGTGGATAATCTTCTCAGTCAGCGCCACCGTCTCGGCCTTGTGCGAAAGCGCGTAGCGCAGGGCGCCCATTTCGGCAGCCAGGAACTTGACCGCGTCGTCGCCGCGCGCGGCCAGTGTTTTGGCGTTGGACATGATGCAGACGCGCAGGAAGTTCGGCACCGCGTCGCGGCCGGCGACCAGCAGATGGATATTCTTGGGCGCGACCGGCTCGACCTCGTTCGACACCACCGCGGCGTCGACTACGCCGCCGACCAGCGCCTGATAGCGGTCATGGTCGCCGCCGACGGCGGCGAGCTTCACGTCCTTGGCAGGGACGCCGTATTTCGCCAGCGCCGCGCGCGCCAGCATGTCGGGCATGGAATTGGGCGCCGACACAGCGATCTGCTTGCCCTTGAGGTCAGCGACCGTCTTGATTGTGTCCTTGGCGTAGATGCCGTGCGGCACCACGATCCAGTGGCAGCCCAAGATTTTGGCATCGGCGCCCTTGGAGTCGGCGGAGAACGCGCCGCCCGGCCCGCCTTCGTAGCTGTCGAGCTCGCCCGCAATCATCGCCTTGAGCGCGAGCTGGTCGTTGCGGAACTCGGAGGTCACGATCTTGAGGCCCTGCTTCTTGGCAAAGTCGCGGGTGGTGACCATCATGAAGATGCCGGCGTCGGCCTTGGCCTTGATCAGGCCGTGGCGCCAGACTTTCTCCTGCGCCGCCGCCGGCGCGGCCGTAAAGGCGACAGTTGCGGCGGCAATCAGTGTGGCAATGCCGATGTATCGGCCGAGGTGACGCCCCCTTGCAGTTGTCATGACGCGATTCCTCCTCGAGAGATTGGCGCCTTGCGACTTTTTTTGACGCTTATTCCCGGCGACCCAAGGGGCGAGTGTGCGGGACTAACCTTTTGCTTGCAAGCGTCGTTTCATGACGCGCTTGCGGACACTTTTGCCAGCGCGTGTTTGGCCTGCCTTCCTTGCAGCGCGGCCCGAATCGGTCGCAATTTGTTCCGGAATTGGAGCCTTTCTTATAATTCGGAGGACTGACTCGTGGCGCTTCAGCCGCCGCACTAGATAATCGAAATTGATTGCGAATTGCTCGGGCCGGCCGATGTCTTCTCTGAGTTTCTCGATATTGGCGTACGGGAACTCCGGCGCCGGATCGCCGGCCGCCTCGGCGATCAACTGCACCATGGCGGCGTTCTCCAGCATGATCGCGCCAACGACCGCCTCCGCGATGCTGGCGCCGACCGCGGCGATACCGTGGTTCTTCAGCAGAATGGCGCGATGAGGGCCGAGCGCCTTGGCGACGCGCGCGCCCGTCTCAGGCGTGCGGATCAAGTTGATCGAATCGCCGTAGACGCCCAGCGCCTCGTAGAACAACGCCGCCGGCTGGCTGTAGCAACGCATCGGCCGGCCCGTTGCCGACAGGGCGACGCAATAGGGCGGATGCGTATGGATCACACAATGCACGTCGGGACGCCGTTTGAAGATTTCCGAGTGGATATAAACCTCGCTGTGGCGGCGGGCCGTGCCGGTGACGACGTTGCCGTCGAGATCGATAGTCAGGATATTTTCCAGCGTGATCTCGTCGAGCCCCACGCTGTGCGGCTTCATGAAGAACCGCGTAGGATCGTCCGGCAGCCGGAACGAAATATGGCCGCGCGTAAAATCATCCTGCCCTTCGGCGACCAGGATTTTGCCGGCCCATATCATCTGCTGCTTTATTTCGTCGTGACCCATAACGAGTCTTTCTATTTTGGCTAATCGTCCGAGGCGTAGGGCTTCGGCAGTGCTGAGTGCGGCAGGCCCGGATGCGGGCGGCCGAAGTCGGGCGAGGCCGAATCCTGTCCGATATCGACGATGCCCTGGCGGATGGCGCGGGTGCGCACGAAGTGCGCGAACAGCGCCTTGCCGTCGCCGTTGCGGATCGCCTTGGTCAGCAGCGAAATGTCCTCGTTGAAGCGGCCGAGCATTTCCAGCACGGCGTCCTTGTTGGCCAGGAACACGTCGCGCCACATGGTCGGATCGGAGGCCGCGATGCGGGTGAAATCGCGGAAGCCGCCGGCGGAAAACTTCAACACCTCCGAGCGCGTCACGTTCTGCATTTCGTCGGCGGTGCCGACGATGGTGTAGGCAATCAGATGCGGTAAATGGCTGGTGATGGCGAGCACCAGGTCGTGGTGATCGGCTGCCATGGTCTCGACATTGGCGCCGAGCAGCCGCCAGAACGCGTTGAGCTTTTCGACCGCTTTGGCATCGGCGCCGTCCGGCGGCGTCAGGATGCACCAGCGGTTGACGAACAATTCGGCAAAGCCCGCGTCGGGTCCGGAATATTCGGTGCCGGCCACCGGATGGGCCGGTACGAAATGCACGGTCTTTGGCAGATGCGGGCCCATGTCCCGAATGATGGAGCCTTTCACCGAGCCGACATCGGAAACGGTCGCGCCCGCCGCCAGATGCGGGCCGATCTCCTTGGCGACCGCGCCGCAGGCCCCAACTGGAATGCACAAGATGACCAGATCGGCGCCTTCGACTGCGGCGGCATTCGTCTCCACGACCTGGTCGGCGAGGCCCAGCTCGGCCACGCGCTTGCGCGTTTGCGGCGAACGCGCGGTGGCCACGATCGAGCCGACGGCGCATTGCGCGCGCGCCGCGCGCGCAATGGAGGAGCCGATCAGTCCGACGCCGATCAGCGCCAGCCGGTTGTAAAGGGTGGCCGGTTTGCTCACGCCGTCTTTCCCAAAAAGTCTGCGAGCGCCTGCACCACCAGCCGGTTGGCTTCCTCGGTGCCGACGCTCATGCGCAGCGCGTTCGGCAGCTTGTAGGCGCCGACCTGGCGCAGTACCAGGCCGCGCTTGGTGAGGAAGGCGTTAGCGTCGCTGGCGGCTTTCGTGTCCGGAAAATGGATGAGTACGAAATTCGCCACGCTCGGCGTCACCGGCAGACCGAGCTTGCCGATCTCCTCCGCCAGCCAGGCAAGGCAGCGCGTATTGTGCTCGCGCGCGCGCTCGACATGCGCGGTGTCGCGGATGGCGGCAACGCCGGCGGCGATCGCCGGGCCGTTGACGTTGAAGGGCCCGCGAATGCGGTTGACCGCGTCGACCACCGGCGCCGGGCCATACATCCAGCCGAGCCGTAGCGCCGCCAAGCCATAGATCTTCGAGAAGGTGCGCGTCATTACCACGTTGTCGGTGGTGGCGACCAGCTCGATCCCGGATTCGTAATCGTTGCGCCGGACATATTCGGCATAGGCCGCGTCCAGCACCAGCAGGACGTTAGCCGGCAATGCGCGCTGCAATCGCTTGACTTCGTCGAACGGAACGTAAGTTCCGGTCGGATTGTTCGGGTTGGCCAGGAACACGATCTTCGTCTTTGGCGTCACGCGCGCGAGGATGGCGTCGACGTCGGCGGTGAAATTCGTCTCCGGCGCGGCAATCGGCTTGGCGCCGGTGCCGAGCGTGGCGATCGGATAGACCAGGAAACCGTGCGTGGTGTGGATCGCCTCGTCACCGTCGGAAAGATAAGCGCGCGCCAGCAGGTTGAGCAGATCATCGGAGCCAGCCCCGCAGACGATGCGGTCGGGATCGAGGCCGAACGCTTCGCCGATCGCCGCGCGCAATTCGGAAGCCGAGCCGTCCGGATAATCGTGCAAGAATTCGCCGGCCGCGTGATAGGACGCAATGGCATTCGGGCTCGCCCCCAATGGCGTCTCATTGGAGGACAGCTTGAATACCTTGGCAACGCCCGGCGCCGTGCTCTTGCCCGGGATGTAGGGGGCGATATCGAGCACGCCGGGGCGGGGTTGAGGTCGGGTCGCAGTCATTCACCAGTACCGAATGGTCAGATCTTCTCGACGGCAACCGTATAGCGCCTTGCGTGGCTGCCGACGAGAGCCGCCGAACGCACCGTGGCGCCGGCCTTAACCAAGGCTGCGCTGACGCTATCGAGGCTGACGTCCTGCGGCAGCGTCACCAGCAACGCCGCGCCATCGAAGGCGCGGTCGGGCACGGCGATGAAATCCACCCGCATGGAGAGCGCCTCGGCCGGCGTCGCACCCCAGCCGGAGACGCGCACGCTCCAGACCGCGGCTTCCGTCGCCATGGCGTCGGCGGCTACCCGCGAGAGCACGAACACCGGCATGGCCGCCGGATGATCGGCGCGCTCGACGAAGGGCAGGCGGGCTATGATCTTGGGCGCGGCGTCGAATTCGAGCGCGCTCCACCAGGCGCCGGCGCCGGGCACGGCGAGCGCCGGCACCAGGCCGAGATCGCCTTTCGAGCTGGAGACGGCCGCCACCACCGCGGCGGCGCCCATGTGCGGGACGAACGGGACGGTGAAGCCGAAATGGAAGCGGGCACTGTCCCGCATCAGCGCGTCACCCGCCGACAGGTCGGCATGCACGGAAAACGGCGCCTGGACATAGGTGAAGGTCGAGATGATGACGCGCCAGATGCTCTCGACGGTATCGAGCGGCAGGATGCCTTTGTGCCGCTTGACCAGACGGCGCATCATCTCGACTTCGCGTGCCGGGCGGAAGGCGGAGCCGGTTTCCGTGCTGCGCTTGGCCGCGATCAGCCGGTCGATGATCTCGCTGCGTTCGATCAAGAGCTGGTGCATCGCCTCGTCGATACGGTCGATCTCCTTGCGCAGATCGCCCAACGAGGGCGTTTCGGGTCCTTTCGTCATGGCGGCATTGATAGGAGGGCCGGGGCTTGAAATCAAAGAAAACGTTGGCCGAAATCCGGCCGGTTGACAGTGAGCCCCCAGCTACCTAAACGCCCGCGACCTGAACGTGTTATATTTGCTGGTTAACAGCGCGCCGGGAGCGCTTGAATCGACATGGTCGAGGCCAATCTGAGCAGCCCGCGCGGCAAAACAGGCGCGCCGCGCGAAGCCGACAGTCCGCGCGAGTCGCTCGTCGCCCGTTTCGGGGCCGGCCAGCCGCTCGCGCTCGACGCCGGCGTTGCGCTCAGCCCCTTTCAGATCGCCTACAAGACCTACGGCACGCTCAATGCGCAGCGCTCGAATGCGGTGCTGGTTTGCCACGCGCTCACCGGCGACCAACATGTGGCGAGCGTCCATCCGGTCACCGACAAGCCGGGCTGGTGGGAAACCATGGTCGGGCCCGGCAAGCCGATCGATACGGAGCGCTATTTCGTCATCTGCCCGAACGTGGTCGGCGCCTGCATGGGCACCACCGGTCCGTCTTCGACCAACCCGGAAACGGGCAAACCTTGGGGCCTGGAATTTCCCGTCATCACCATCCCCGACATGGTGCGGGCGCAGGCTATGCTGCTCGATCATCTCGGCATCGAGACGTTGTTTTCGGTCGCCGGTGGTTCGATGGGCGGCATGCAGGTGCTGCAATGGGCCGCGTCCTATCCGGAGCGCGTATTCTCCGCGCTGCCGATCGCCTGCGCTACCCGCCATTCGGCGCAGAACATCGCGTTTCACGAGGTCGGCCGCCAGGCCATCATGGCGGACCCCGATTGGCGCGGCGGCCGCTATCATCTGGAAGGCACCAATCCGCGCCGCGGCCTCGCGGTCGCGCGCATGGGCGCGCATATCACGTATCTGTCGGACGCCGCCTTGCACCGCAAGTTCGGCCGCAAGTTCCAGGACCGCGAGAATCCGACATTTTCGTTCGACGCGGATTTCGAGGTGGAATCCTATTTGCGCCACCAGGGCAGTTCCTTCGTCGAGCGCTTCGACGCCAATTCCTATCTCTATCTCACGCGCGCCATGGACTATTTCGATCTCGCCGCCGACTACGACGGCCTGGTGGCAAACGCTTTCAAGGGTACGCCGACGCGCTTCTGCGTGATCTCATTCACCTCCGACTGGCTGTTCCCGACGGCTGAATCGCGCGCCATCGTGCATGCGCTCAACGCCGGCGGCGCGCGCGTCTCGTTCGCCGAGATCGTCACCGATAAGGGCCACGACGCGTTCCTGCTCGAAGAGCCGGAACTGTTCGACATCGTGCGTGGCTTCCTTGACGGCGCCGGCAAGGCGCGCGGGCTGGTGGCCAGAGCCGAGGAAAAATGAGCATGCTCAAGCGCGCCAATCTGGACTTGACGGTCGCCAATATCGCGCGCACCGCGGGCGGCGCCCGCGTCGACTTGGTGCTGGTCGCCGACATGGTCGCGCGCGGCGCCAAGGTGCTCGACGTCGGCTGCGGCGACGGCGAATTGCTCCAGCTGTTGAGCGAAAGCCGCGGCGTCGACGGCCGCGGCATCGAACTGTCGCGCGAGGGCGTCAATGAAGGCGTGGCCAAGGGGCTGGCGGTGATCCAGGGCGACGCCGACACGGATCTCGCCGACTATCCGGACGACGCCTTCGACTACGTGATCCTGTCGCAGACGCTGCAGGCGACGCGCCATCCGCGCGTGGTGCTCGAGCACATGCTGCGCATCGGCCGCCATGCCGTGGTCTCGTTTCCGAATTTCGGCCATTGGAAGGTGCGCTTCCAGCTTCTGTTCGAAGGGCACATGCCGCGCACCGATATCCTGCCGCACAGCTGGTACGACACGCCCAACATCCACCACTGCACCATCAAAGACTTCGTGCAGCTCTGCGCTGAGATCGGGGTGAAGATGGAGAAGGCGGTGGCACTCAACGCCTGGGGCAAGCCGCTGCGGCTGAACGCGCCCTGGTGGTTCTGGAACTTGTTCGGGGAGCAGGCGGTATTTCTGCTCAGCCGCAAGGGCTGAGACGCTGCCTTGGCGGCTCAGCGCGGGCCGCCACATTGTTGCATTGCACCTTAACTTTACTGCAACTGCACGACAACTTGCCGGAACAGTAATTATTGGCTTTGTGACTGTATTATATATACAGAATAAGTAATTAAATTGAAGGTAACGTATATTTTTCTTTATTTAGCGAATTAGTGAATCATATCAGCTATGCATTGCACAATAAGACCTCCCAATCATCACGAAATTGCCACGCTCTGACGACCTTTAAGCCTCGTCACTTGCCTCCGATTCTATCTAGGTTGGCGGCGTTGCTATTACGAAACGGGGATTAAACCTGATGAGACTTACGAAAAAACGAGCAATTTTATTTTTATTGTGTTCGGTGGCCGTGGCGGCGCTCGCCGGTTCCGCCATCGCAAGGCCTTTGCATCGCAATAGCGGCGCAGGCGCCACGGAACAACCGGCTGTGTTCACCAATTCTCTGGTGGCCGAGGCGCGCAAATATATCGGCACCAATCCGACCGGCCGATCGAGCCTGTGGTGCGGCGCCTTCATGGACATGGTGCTCAGGCGCACCGGGCACCAAGGCGGCGGCAATCTCGCGCTCGGCTATACGCATTATGGCCATCGCGTCGCCGGCCCGCAGGTCGGCGCCATCGCGGTGATGGGCCGCAACGGCGGCGGTCACGTCGGCGTGGTCAGCGGCATCGACGCCAACGGCAATCCGATCATTGTCTCGGGCAACCACAATCACACGGTCGCGGAATCGGTTTATCCGCGCTCGCGCATCTCAGCCTATGTGATGCCGGGCGGCTGACCGAATAAGACTTGAGAAAGTCTGCGCCCCGCCCGCGAAGCGGGGGCGCATTTTTTACGTTGACGCGAACGGCCGGCCTCAATCGCCGGCCGTTTCGTTGAGCGGATCGCCGATCGCGACGTCGCCGGCCCCGACCACCTCGGCATAGACGCCGCAGTCGGCGTGGCCAAAGGTCTGCATCAGCGTGCGTGGAATCTCCAAGTCACGGATGCCGGTGTCGGGATCGACTTCGGTGGCCGCGCAGCGCACGATGCGCTTGACGACCTTGACCCGCGCGCCGCCGACCGCCAGCTCCCGGCCGATGAGATCGAACTCGTGCCAGGCCGGCCAGCCTTCGACATAGATATTGCCACGGAAGCGCAGCGGATTAACCGGGCTGCCGGTGGCGTCTTCCACCGCCGCCACTGAGGCGAGGTTAATGATCGAGACCACTTTCTTGGCCACGTCCGAGAAGCTGTGGTCTTCCCCGAACAGCACCTTGGGGGCCCCGCGCAATTCGTCGGCGCAATAGCTGGCGAAAAATCGCTCGATCGCCGCGCGCCCTTCCGCCGTGCGCAGGTCGCCGCGCACGGCTTCCCGGCGCTCCCAGTGGATGGTGAGGGTGTGGCTTTCCTCGTCGTAGTCGGTGCGCAGCGCCGCCAGCCGCTCGTTGCGCATCAGCATCAGGAAGCGGATCTTGGGGAAATAGGCCGGCTGCCCCGGGTCAAAGCCACTGGGCCCGTTCTCGACGGCGTAGAGCCGGTCGGCCGGCACCGTCTGGCCGGGCTCGAGCCGGGTGCGGGCCAGCGCCTGCGGCGACAGGCCTTTGATCGGGTAGCGGTAGAGCGATTGGACGGCCGGCTGGTCGGGCATGGGGCTCTTTCCGGGGCCAAACGGCCCAAAAGCTGACCTATATCAAGCGGCCCGGGTCTTCAAACTGGCATAAGCCACCCAATATATACCCCTAAGGCGGGCCGCCGCGTGGGACCTGCTTTTCGACCGGTGCCACAATGGGCCGAGGGAGTTGAGACATGAATTTCGAGAAATACACCGACCG
Organism: uncultured Undibacter sp.; assembly: GCA_964384635.1. Taxonomy (GTDB): domain Bacteria; phylum Pseudomonadota; class Alphaproteobacteria; order Rhizobiales; family Xanthobacteraceae; genus Pseudolabrys. The sequence continues at coordinate 5,465 of CAYLMY010000010.1, read as the reverse complement.
CGCCCGCGGTTTCGTGCAATCGGCGCAAGGCCTGGCCCTGCGCGAGGGCCACCAGCAGTTCGCCCCCGACCATCTGCTGAAAGTGCTGCTCGACGACCCGGAAGGGTTGGCGGCCGGCCTGATCGACCGCTCCGGCGGCAATTCCCGCCAGGCCCTGCAGGCGGTCGAGGCCGCGCTCGCCAAGCGGCCCAAGGTGTCCGGCGGCGGCGCCGGCCAGATCTATCTCGATCCGGCACTGGCGCGCGTGTTCGATGCCGCCGAGAAGGCCGGTGAGAAGGCGGGCGACAGTTTCGTCACCGTTGAGCGCCTGCTGCTGGCACTGGCGATCGAGAAGGACAGCGAGGCCGGCAAGATCCTCAAAGCTGCCGGTGTCACGCCGCAGAACCTCAACGCCGCCATCGAGGCGCTGCGTAAGGGCCGCACCGCGGATTCGGCTTCCGCCGAGAACGCTTATGACGCGCTGAAGAAATACGCCCGCGATCTGACGCAGGCCGCGCGCGACGGCAAGATCGATCCGGTGATCGGCCGCGACGAGGAAATCCGCCGCACCGTGCAAGTGCTTTCGCGCCGCACCAAGAACAATCCGGTGCTGATCGGCGAGCCCGGCGTCGGCAAGACCGCGATCGTCGAGGGCTTGGCGCAACGCATCGTCAACGGCGACGTGCCGGAAAGCCTGGCTGACAAGAAGCTGCTGGCGCTCGACATGGGCGCGCTGATCGCCGGCGCCAAATACCGCGGCGAATTCGAGGAGCGGCTGAAAGCCGTCCTCAATGAAGTCACGTCGTCCGCCGGCGGCATCATCCTGTTCATCGACGAGATGCACACGCTGGTTGGCGCCGGCAAAGCCGATGGCGCTATGGACGCATCCAATCTCCTCAAGCCCGCGCTGGCGCGCGGCGAGCTGCACTGCATCGGCGCCACCACGCTCGACGAATACAAGAAGCATGTCGAAAAAGACGCCGCGCTCGCGCGCCGCTTCCAGCCGGTCTTCGTGTCCGAGCCGACGGTGGAAGATACGATCTCAATTCTGCGCGGCCTCAAGGACAAATACGAACAGCATCACGGCGTGCGCATCGCCGATTCGGCGATCGTTGCCGCCGCCACGCTGTCGAACCGCTACATCACCGATCGCTTCCTGCCCGACAAGGCGATCGACCTGATCGACGAGGCGGCGGCGCGGCTGAAGATGCAGGTCGATTCCAAGCCGGAAGAGCTCGACACCATCGACCGCGAAGTGGTGCGGCTGAAGATCGAGCAGGAGGCGCTGAAGAAGGAAAGCGACCCCGGCTCGAAGGATCGCCTCAAGCGCCTGGAAACCGAATTGAAGGCGCTGGAGAAACAGTCGGCCGATCTCACCGGTCGCTGGAAGGCGGAAAAGGAGAAGCTGTCGGAAGCGCAGAAGCTCAAGACCGAGCTCGATGGGTTGCGCGCCGAGCTCGCCAATGCCCAGCGCAAGGGCGAATACCAGCGCGCCGGCGAATTAGCCTATGGCCGCATCCCGGAGCTGGAAAAGAAGCTCAAGGATATCGAGGCGGTCGAAGAGAGCCGCGGCGCCATGGTCGAGGAGACCGTGACCGCCGACCACGTAGCGCAGGTGGTTTCGCGCTGGACCGGCGTGCCGGTCGACAGGATGCTGGAAGGCGAGAAGGAAAAACTGCTGCGCATGGAAGACGAGCTCGCCAAGCGCGTCATCGGCCAGAAGGAAGCCGTGCAGGCGGTCTCGACCGCGGTGCGGCGCGCGCGCGCGGGGCTACAGGACCCGCACCGGCCGATCGGCTCTTTCATGTTCTTAGGCCCCACCGGCGTCGGCAAGACCGAGCTCACAAAAGCCTTGGCGGCCTATTTGTTCGACGACGAGAACGCGCTCATCCGCATCGACATGTCCGAGTACATGGAGAAGCATTCGGTGGCCCGCCTGATCGGCGCGCCTCCCGGCTATGTCGGCTATGAGGAAGGTGGCGCGCTCACCGAAGCGGTGCGGCGCCGGCCCTATCAGGTGGTGCTGTTCGACGAGATCGAGAAGGCGCATCCGGACGTGTTCAACGTCCTGCTGCAAGTGCTCGACGACGGCCGCCTGACGGATGGCCAGGGCCATACCGTCGACTTCCGCAATACTCTTATCGTGATGACCTCGAACCTCGGTGGCGAATTCCTGGTCAACCAGCCGGAGGGCGAAGACACCGACGCGGTGCGCGACCAGGTGATGGCGGTGGTGCGCTCGGCTTTCCGCCCCGAGTTCCTCAACCGCGTCGACGAGATCATCCTGTTCCATCGGCTGAAGAAGACGGAGATGACCCGCATCGTCGACATCCAGATCGCGCGGCTGCAGAAGCTCTTGGACGACCGCAAGATCGTGCTCACGCTCGAGCCGAGTGCGCGCGAGTGGCTGGCCGAGAAGGGCTGGGATCCGGCCTACGGCGCGCGGCCCTTGAAGCGGGTGATCCAGAAGTCGGTGCAAGACCCGCTCGCCGAGATGATCCTCGCCGGCACCGTCAAGGACGGAGAGAAGGTCGCGGTTTCGGCCGGCAAACAGGGCCTCACCTTCAACGGCAAGCTGGCGCAGGCGGCGTAAAAAGCCTGCGCATTGCCTCTGCGAAGTCATGCCCGGGCTTGACCCGGGCATCCATGATGACTCTTGGCGCGAAAACGTTTTTCGCGAGTTCTATCTTTGTTGAAATTCGTCATGAATTGCCGGGTCAAGCCCGGCAATGACGGTGGAGAGGTTTACCGCGTCGCCACGCGCGCCGGCTTGCGCGCGATGATGCCGTCGAGGCGCTCGCGTTCCTGCTCGAAGGCCGTGAAGATGGGGCCTTGCAGCTCGCGGCCGCGCGGCAGCTTGATGCGCATGGGATCGACGAAGCGGCCGTTGATGCGGATCTCGAAGTGCAGATGCGAGCCGGTCGACAGACCGGTGGAGCCGACGAAGCCGATCACCTGGCCCTGGCGCACGTGTTCGCCTTCGTGCACGCCGGTGGCATAGGCGCTCATATGGCCGTAGGCGGTCTCGTAGCCGTTATGGTGGCGCACCAAGATGAATTTGCCATAGCCGGACTCCCAGCCTTCCTTCTCCACCACGCCATTGCCGGAGGCGTAGATCGGCGTGCCGCTCGGCGCCGCCCAGTCGACCCCGGTGTGCATCTTGACGTAGCCGAGGATCGGATGCCGGCGCAGCCCGAAGCCGGAGCGCATGATGCCTTCCGCCACCGGCTTGCGCACCAGGAACTTCTTCGCGCTCTTGCCGGCCTCGTCGTAATAGTCGGTGAGTGCGTCGTCGGGGGTCTGGAAGCGGTAGAGCTTCTTGGTTTCGCCGCCGAGGGTGAGGGCAGCGAACAGCACGTCATTGCGGTGGTCGGCGCCTTGTCCCTCTTCCTCGCCGGCGTAGAGCACTTCGAAGGAGTCGCCGGGCTGCACCTTGCGCAGGAAATCGACGTCGAACGAATAGATGCGGATCAGGTCGTCGATGATCGGGCGCGGCACCTGGTCGCGCAACGCGGTCTCGTAGATGCTGTGATAGAGGTCGACGCCGGTAGCGGCGGTCTGGTCGAAGGTACGGTCGCCGCTCTCAGCCACCTCAGTGTCAACGTTCGTGGCGTCGACCGAGACGTAATTTCCGGTATCGGACAACGCCGCGACGGCATCGATCGTCATATCGTCGGCGATGATCACGCGCACCGGCTGTAGGCGCTTGGAATCGGGCACCGGCGACAGCAGCACGCGCAGCTTCTGGCCTTCAGTGATGCCACCGACCTGGGCGTAGCGCCCAAGCACTCTGTTAATGGCGCTGATCTCCTCGGGCGTAGCGCCGAGATCCCGAAGCACGCTGCCAACGGTATCGCCTTTCTTGGCCACGATCACCTTCTCGTTGAAGGGATTGCCGCCGGTCGTCTCTTCGGCGGTCTTGGCCAGCAGCGTGATGTTCTCGGGCACGACGCGCGCTTCGAAACCGGCATAGGGGTCCGCGTTTGCCGCGCCCGCATAGGCCAACTTGATGCCGGTGACGTTGGCCGCGGCCGGCAAGTGACTGGCGGTCTTCGCGCTCCACTCGGCGGTCTCCTGCACGCGCGCCAACACTTCGTCCTTCGGCGTGAGCAGCGCGATCGTGAGCTTCGGCATCATCGGCGCGAGATCGCGCATCACGAAGGAAACCTCCGCATCCGGCTGGGCGGTCGGTGGATTTTCGGCGGTGGCGCCGCCGGGCGCGGACTCGGCGAGCAGGCGCTGCGGATTGAAGGGTGGGATGTCGGCGCTGAGATTGGAGGCGGTGAGCGACAAATTGCCGGCGATACGCAGGAAGGGGCGCACGCGGACGACTTCGTGATTGCCCTGGCGCGAGATGGTGGAGACTCGAATGAGCTGGCGCGTATAGGAAGGCTCTTCGGCGGTCGGCAGCCGGTCGCTCTTGTGCGATACGCCGAGCTTGTCGCCGGCGGCGCCGAGCGCCCCGCGCAGCGCGACCTCGACACGTTCCGGCAGCGACGCGAAGTTGGTCTCGCCGTCGAGCGATGTGAAAACGGCGCCGCCCATGAGGGCCGCGCCGCACAGTGCGGTCAGAATGGTGCCGGCGAACCACTGCACCGAAACGCGCCGGCGGTCGACGAAGCCGCTGGTTCCGCCGTCAACCGACAGCGGCGGTTCATTACCGAGCGCAACGGCCGCGGCTTGCCGCGATCGATCTGCGCTGCGTGACCTTGCGTGGTCCAAGCTCGCGGTCCCCTGCGCCTGCGATCGGAGATGGGATGCTGCAAACAAGACAGCCCCGGTCCCCGCGGCAGACCCCACTAAAGCGTGATCGGCACGATGCCGGCCGGTCCAGGGCCCGTCAATGACGGCTCCCGCCGGCTGCCTACAGTGGCTCGATGCCCCCGTTTGCAATTCCGTCCCTCTAAGTATCCGCAAGGACGGCCCATGAATATGGCCTCAGTACGGCGCGGCAGGGCTTAAAATGCTCTTGGGGACGCCGTGCCTGAGCCGGCATGCACTTGCACGTTCAGGCTATTTTGCGTGCGAATAATCGGGCGTTTTTGGTTGACAATTGCGGGGGGCGAAGCCTATATAACCGTTCCGGCGCGCCGTCCGCTTACGGCGCGATTGCGCGCCTCTGAAGCTCCTCACTGGAATGGTGAAACAGCATCCGATCGTATCGGATGCATGGGCTTCGACGGCTCTCCGGTTCACCGGGGGGCGGGGACCGCCATGGTTCCCGGGCTGTTTGAAAAGTGAATCGGAAGAAAGAGAAACGTGGACGGCGGGGTCCTTGCGGGCCGCTTTCTCGTGAAGAAGCAATTCTTCAAGAGAGGTGGCTTTGGAAGAGACTTCGGCGGTCTTACGTTTCAAGGTTTTCTACATTGCTGGCCGTGCAAACGGTCAGACGTGTAGGGACCTCGTCAAACGTTGTGACTTAGCCGGTATCAAAAGTTCTCATCCAACTTGAGAGTTTGATCCTGGCTCAGAGCGAACGCTGGCGG
>CAYLMY010000009.1:0-32007 GCA_964384635.1 uncultured Undibacter sp. | reverse complement strand
CAGCAGGTTAGCGGGCGCTCCGATGAAATTATTGGCCCGGCTTGGCTAGTCCCAAATCGATTTCAATGGCGCCGCAGAGCATCTGGCCCAGGACGATGTGCATCTCTTGGATGCGGGCGGTGGTGTCGGACGGCACCACCAGCAGGTGGTCGGCGAGGCCCTCAAGGCCGCCGCCACCTTTGCCGCCCAAGGCCGCGGTGATGAGCTTCATGGCCCTGGCCTGCTTGAGGCCGGCGATGACGTTGGGGCTCTGGCCCGAAGTGGAGATGGCGATGGCCACGTCGCCGGGCTTGCCCAAGGCCTCGATCTGGCGGGCGAAGACGTGCTCGAAGCCGAGATCGTTGCCGGCGGCGGTGAGCGCCGACGTATCGGTGGTCAAGGCGAGCGCGGCGATGGCCGCACGATTCGCCTTGTAGCGGACGCTGAGTTCGGTCGCGAGATGCTGGGCATCGGCGGCGCTGCCGCCATTGCCGAAGAACATCAACTTGCCGCCGGCGCGCAGCGATGCGACGCAAGCCGCCACCAGCCCGGCGAAGGCGCCGGCAAGCGCCGCCTCGGTTTTCCGGGCCGTGTCGTGATGCTCGGCGAATTCCGATTTGAAAAATGCGGCCAGGTCCATGTCATTTTTCCTGGCGCATGATCTTGTCCGAAAACCGGTTCCCACTTTTCGGGATCATGCGCTACGCGGCCTCGCCGCGGAATTCCGGCACCGCGTCGCGCAGCGCCTTGTAGATGACGGCACGCTCGTTGCGCGCCAAGCCTTGCTCCAGCACCTTCACCCAAGCACGGATCGCCTCCAGCGTCGGCTGCACCGGCTTGGCCGCGACGATGCCGGGGATGCCGATATCGGCGGTCTCCTCCTCGCGCGCAAACAGGATTTCGTGCAGGCGCTCGCCGGGGCGGATGCCGGTGAAGGCGATCTTAATGTCCTGGCCGGGTTCCAGGCCGCTCAGCCGGATGATGCGCTCGGCCAGATCGACGATCTTCACCGGCTGGCCCATGTTGAGCACGTAAACGGAGACGTCGGCGGTCTTCGAGCCGAGCGCGTGGCTGGCGGCGGTGATGACCAGGTCGCAGGCCTCGCGGATGGTCATGAAGTAGCGCACCATGTCCGGGTGGGTGACGGTGACCGGACCGCCGGCCTCGATCTGCGCCTTGAACTTCGGCACCACCGAGCCGTTGGACGCCAGCACGTTGCCGAACCGCACCGAGATCAGACGGGTGGCGCGTCTGCCGCCGGCGGCTTCGTTATCGAGCGCCTCGCAATACATTTCCGCCAGCCGCTTGGTGGCGCCCAGCACCGAGACCGGCTCGATCGCCTTATCGGTAGAAATCATTACCATGGCGGCGGCGCCCGCTGCCGCCGCGGCATCGGCGACGTTGATCGAGCCGAAAACATTGGTCTTGATGCCCTCGTCCCAATCCAATTCGAGCAACGGCACGTGCTTGAGCGCGGCGGCATGAAAGACGATGTCGGGCGCAAATTGCGCAACCAGTGCCATGATGCGCTCGCGGTCGCGCACGTCGGCGATGCGGCCGGAAATGTTGGCCTGCACCTGCATGCCGGCGAGCTTCTCGAGTACCGCGTGCAGCGCCGGCTCCGAATTCTCGATTACCAGCAGGCGGGTGGCGCCGAAGACCAGCATGCGCTCGCAGATTTCCGAGCCGATCGAGCCGCCGCCACCGGTGACCACGACCGACTTGCCGCTCACAAACTGCTCGAGGCGGCGGTAATCGATCTTGACGCTCGGCCGCAGCAGCAGGTCTTCGACCGAGACCGGCGCAAGCTGCACTGCCGGGCCGCCGGAATCGAGCGACGGCAATTGACTAAGGTTCAGCCCCAACTTGCGCGCGCGGATCAGAATCGATTCCGGCCGCGCTTCCGGCGACAGTGCCGACGGCACCAGCACCGCGCGCGTCACCCGCGTACCGTGGTTGGCGAGATCGCCGACCACCGATTCGAGATCGCCGATATCGCCCAGCACCGGAATGCCGCGGATCGCCTGGCCGCGGTCGTTCGGCGACGGTGAGAGAACGCCGACCGGCCAGATCTTCTTCATCGCGCCGCTCTCGATCGAGCGCAGCAGGACTTCGGCGTCGGCGGCGCGGCCGAGGATCACGGTCGGCGTCGCGTCGGCGACCTTCGCGCGTTTGAGGGTACGCGAGTAGTGGAAATAGCGGTAGGCGATGCGCGAGCCGCCCAGCAGGAACATCTGCAGGAACCAGTACAGCAGGATGGTGATCTTGCCGAAGAAGAACTGGCCGTAGACGTTCGGCGCCAGCAATACGTAATCGAGCGCGAGCAGCGACACCGCCAGAACGGTGGTAGCGCGGAAGATATTGTAGAGGTCGGGAACCGAGGTAAAGCGCCACTTGTTGCGGTGCAGGCCGAAGATGAAATAGACCGCCGTCGCATAGATCAGGAAAACCGGAACGAAAAGCTCAAGACCCGGCAACTTCGCGACCAGGCGCTGGTCCTCGAAACGCATGACAAAGGTGAGGCCGATCGCCGCAGCGGTAGCGGCCAGATCGTGCAGCACGATCAGAATCTGGCGCGGCGTGAGCTTAAGCAGCCTGAGCATACGGAATTTCCAGTGGAGCCCGATTTTTGTAGGAATTATACAGCGATTTCGCCGTTCAGGGGCGATTTCCGGCCCGCAAGTGGGGAAGAATTAGCCGACGATCCAAGGGCTTAGGTAGCAAATCCGGCGCGCAGGGCAACAGGGATTTTACCGGCCCTGCTGGAAATCACCGCCAGCGAGTGAATTTGAGCCGTCGTCAGACGTGAAGAAAGCGCGGCGCGCCGCCGGAAAGTGCCACGCAGGTCAGCCGCCCGGTCGCAAATGCGCCGGTATCGATGCCGATCCTGTTCGGCAGCACTTCCGGCTCCGCCACCGGGGTATGGCCGTGCACGACGATCTTGCCGAAATTCGTATCGCTGGCGAGAAACGCGTCGCGGATCCAAAGCAGATCGTCTTCGCTCTGCCGCTCGAGCGGCACCCCGGGGCGCACCCCGGCATGGCAGAAAAAGTATTTGCCGCGGCTGAGTGATGTTTTCAACGAGCGCAAAAAATCCACATGCGGGCCCGGCAGCGCGGCCCGCAGCTGGTCTCTTGCTTCCGCAAAATTTGCAACCATGAACCCGCGAATGCGAATGCCGTAAGACTGTAACGTTTGCAGGCCGCCCTGTTGGCGCCAGTACGGCCCGGTCGCGGGATCGGCGAGAAAAGCCTCCAGCATGCTCTCGTGGTTACCCTTGATCGCGACGTAGGGCGTCGGAAAAGGATTTTCGATCAGGCGATCGAGCACGCCGCGCGACTGCAGACCGCGGTCGACATAGTCGCCGACCGTCACGGTCAACGCCGCGGGCCCGTGCTCCTCGACGTCGCGCCGGATCGCGGCGATCGCCCGCTCGAGCAAATCCAGCCGGCCGTGGATGTCGCCGATCGCATAGATGCGCTCCGGCACGCTTGATTGGACATCTTCGTTCGTCATTACAATCTGTCGGTGTCAGCCATTTTTGATTCAGCCCACTACAGATAACCGAACGCCTGAGAAATCACAGCCCCTGCGGGCCGCCACAATTCCCTGTTTGCGAGGAATTTGCTAACGGAAGCCGGACGCCGCGGCCGCGGCGCCCCGCCCGAAGCCATCACGACTTCCGCCATGCGAGACCCAAACGCCAGCCTGCAGCGCGCGCGCCTTTTGACCGCGCTTTCGCTGCTTTGGCTCGTCGGCATCGCCCTGCGGCTCACCATCCTGGCGGTGCCGCCAGTCATTCCGCTGATCCATGACGACCTCGACCTGAACGCAACCCAGATCGGCATCCTGACCGGCCTGCCCTCCATGCTGTTCGCTATCGCTGCGGTGCCAGGCTCGCTGCTGATTGCCCGCCTCGGCGTCACCACTGCCATGGTGGTCGGCCTTGGCCTCAACGCGATCGGTGGCGCGCTGCGCGGAGCCTTACCCGATGTCTACTGGCTCTACGCCATGACCATCGTGATGGGCGCCGGTGTCGCGATCGTACAGGTGACCTTGCCGCCGGCGGTGCGGAACTGGGCGCCGCACCGTATCGCGTTTGCCACCGCCGTCTACACCAATGGCCTGCTGATCGGCGAACTGCTGCCGGTGGGGCTGATGCTGCCGCTGGTGCTACCGATGGTCGGCACATGGCAGTGGGGCTTCGCGTTCTGGAGCGCGCCGGTCGTCATCATCGTCGTGATGGTCGTGGCGTTGGCGCCGCGGCAGACGGCACCGAACGGCGCGGGGGCGGCGGCGCGGCGGCGCTGGTGGCCGGACTGGAGCAGCTCCCTGATCTGGCGGCTCGGCATCATGCTCGGCACCGCTAACGCCACGTATTTCACCACCAACGCCTTCCTGCCCGATTATCTCAACAGCTTCGGCCAGGGCGCCTGGATCAGCGCTTCGCTCACCAGCTTGAATGCCAGCCAGCTGCCGGCCTCGATTCTGCTGCTGATATTCGCCAGCCGGCTCGAGCTCAAGGCCTGGCCCTATGTGGCATGCGGGGTGATAATTATTCTCGGCGTTGTCGGCATCGTGTTCGGCTCTGGCATCGTCATCGTCGGCGCCGCCATACTGATCGGCTTTGCTCCCGCCGCCATCCTGGTGCTGGTGCTGGCGCTGCCACCGCTGCTCAGCCCCCCCGATGACGTGCACCGCGTGACTGCCGCCATGTTCACCATCAGCTATAGTTGCGCGGTGATCGTACCGGTGCTGAGCGGGTTGGCCTGGGACCTGACCGGCACAGCCGGCATGGCCTTCGTGCCGATCGCGCTCTGCGGCGTTGCGCTGGCGGTGCTGGCTCCAGCCATCAATCACGTGCGACGGCTAGGAAATTGAGCAATGCGTCCGATTCCGGTGGGAGCCAAGGGAACCTATACGCTGCGGGTGACGCCGGCGCATCTGGCCAATCAGTTCAAGGATGTCAGCCTGCCGCCGGTGTTCGCCACGCCGATGATGGTGACGGCGATGGAGAATGCCGCGCTCAACGCGGTGCGCGACTATCTCGACCCCGGCGAGAGCGTGGTCGGCACCTTGGTCAATGTGCGGCATCTGGCCGCAACGCCGGTCGGCCATCAGGTCACGGCCGAGGCGGAGGTCACCAAAGTCGATGGCCGGCGCATCGAATTCAACGTGACCGCACGCGACGAGGCCGAGGAGATCGGCGCCGGCACGCATGAGCGCATGGTGGTCGATCTCGCCCGGCTTGGAGCACGGCTCGCCGCCAAAAAGCCGGTCTGACGCCCGCCGCGCAAGAGAAACTCGAAATTCAATTTGCGCGGTAATGCCGCAAAGTGCTGCTCGCGCCACAAGCCTCGCCGGCCCGCCGAAGCCGGCGGCCAAATATCGAATCAATGAATCGTGCGGATTACCACCGCGCGCGGGCGATCAATTCGCCGTGGCCGACGACGCCACCGCCTGCCCGTGCGGCAATTTAGCGACGGGCTGCTTTTTCGGCTTTGCCGGCGCGGGGCTTGTTTTCACTGCCGTCGGCAGCGATTCGGACGCGGACCCCAGTTTCGGCCGGTGCGGCGGCAGCGGCGGCGTTCGCGATGCCGAGCGTGACACCTTGCGTGACGCCTTGCGCACCGCCTCCGTCGCGGCGTCCTTCAGAGGAAGCTGTTCCGCCTTCAGGCCGTTCAGCTCGCGCAAGCCGTTAACGAAATCCTTCGGCTCCAGCCAAATGAACATCGGTATCTTCAGGCCCATGTGCTCGGCGATATTGCGACCGAACCCAACGCAATTATTCCACAACGCATTCCACATTGGGTTATTGGCCTGCAGCTTCCTGATATAGGTGTCGAGCTCATCGAAATGGGCTTTGTCCATCCACACGCGATAGCGCGCGGTGACGTATTTTTCTTCGAGATCGCCGTCACTGGCGCCGGTCTCCGACGGCACGAATACCACGTGCCCGATCGTCCAGTTGAAAAGGCTGCAATTATAGCAGTTCTCAGCATCGCCGGCCGGATGCAGCCCGGCGATTCGGCTCGCGACGATTTCGTCACGCCCATTCACCTTGCCGTACAGGACGTACATATGGCCGTAGTTGGCGGCGGCGCGACCGCGAAACTCAATGAAATAACGCTCATCGCCCGCGCGGCGGGCCTTTTTGGTTTCGACAGTCCAACTGTCCGTCGATGACGATACGACAGAAGAGGCTTCCGTACTTTGCGCTCTGGCCGGCGGGGCGCTCAAGCCCAACAAGATCGCCACCGCGCCCGCGCCAATCAAGACGCTGAAGCCCCGGCGCAAGCTGCACGAATAGCGCATGGCCAACTCCCTAACCTGAACTGAGGTTAGTCATTTCAAACTTGCTCACGCCTCTGAGCCAGAGACGCGAAAATCCACCGGCTTTCGCCGGAGGACTGAAATCGAAACCTCCCCACCGATCGGCACCAAGAAAGGGCGCGGCATCGAGCCGGCCCTATTCTTGTCGCCCTCGCGCGAGATCTTAAAGCTTAGCCCTTGGTATGGACTACCGGAGCCTTGCCTTTGCCCATCGGAACCTTGCCTTTACCGGCGCAGCTAGCGACGCCAAGGGCAAGGATTGCCGAACAGACGAGAACCAGAATCTTTTTCATGATGACGCCACCCATGTTTACCCTCGATAGCTTTCAACGTGTACAATCCATCCGGACGCTCAGCTAGTGCGCAAAAGCCACACTCCACACATTTGTGCATAGCCGGATGAGGCGGATTCATTGAGCTATTGGGGCCCCGCAAGCCCCCAGACCCCGATCCAAGGCCGAAACATACCAAGAACGATAAATCAGCCGCGAAATCGTCGGCGTAGCAGCCGCGGAAATGAGCGCCGGGCGTAAAGCCTCGATTTGCGCGCCTATCCGATCATTTGTACTCCTCGCAGCTCCCGACGCGGGGATAAAGCTTGGGGTATTCCTTGCTGATCTTGGCATCGACTTTTTTGAGGGCCTCTTGGCAGACCTTTTCGGTCGTATAGGGCGTGTAGACTTTGCGCTCGCCGTCGGGGTTGTAGGCAACAAATTGCCACCAGGCCAAAGCCGGCGATGCAGACATTGCGAAGGTCGCGATACCAAACATCAGGAGGGCGATATTTCGCGGCTTCACTGGAGATCTCCTTTTTCGCTCGCTGGTTTTTTGCCCCCCAAGACGCGCTTGCGGCCGGCCAGCTCACCGCAGCACGACGACTCTCGTACCGAAACCGACCCGCCGATACAGGTCCATGATGTCGCGGTTATACATTCGGATACATCCATGCGACACAAACCCGCCGACCGAACCGGGATTGTTGGTACCGTGGATGGCGTATTCGCCCCCGCTCAAGGTCATCGCCGCGGCGCCCATCGGGTTGTGTGGGCTGCCGCCCGGGACGACCGCGGGGAGCCGGGCATAGTCCATTCTGATCGATTCAGGTGCCGACCAACCGGGCTTGATATATTTGCCATCGATGAAGGACGTCCCCTGCCAGGCCATGCCTCGCCTGCCGACGCCCACCGGATAGCGGATCGCCTTTCCGTCGCCGATGACGTAATAGAGGCGCCGCTGGTTCGTCTTTATGACGATCGTGCCTTCCGAATAGCCGCTAAAGCGGACGATTTCCCGGGCGTCGGACGACGCCGGCGCCAACAGGACGAAGCTTACAAGCGCAAGTGTGCCGAGCGAGATGACACGCATGATTTAGGCAACCTCGATCGCGCGCGAGCGGAGAAGTCGAAATAATTCCATTGCAGCACCGCCGCCGTCAAGATTTGGCTTGGGCCCCCGCGCTCGGAAATGCAAATAAAATGGCCAAATATCAGGACGGTTGTCGGCTCCGGCGCTCGCACATTAAAATCATATCGTCATGACGAAGACGGTCGCCGCACTCGTCTGGTTCGCCGGACTCGTCGGGTGGTACATCATTCGCCATCCCTTCAAACGCAAGGCGAAGAAGATCGGGGTGCGCAAGTCCCTGTTCGATTGGCGGGAGCGCAGCCTCCTCGGCATTGGCCTGCTCGGCCTGTTCGTGGTCCCGGCCATCTATGTCTTGACTGGATTTCCGGCCTCGCTCGATCGCCCCTTCGTCCCAGCGATCGCCTGGCTGGGGCTGGTGCCGCTCGGCGGAGCGCTATGGCTGTTCCGCCGCAGCCACGCCGACCTCGGCAGGAATTGGTCGATCACGCTGCAAGTCCGGGAGCAGCACGTGCTGGTCAAGACCGGCGTCTATCGCCTGATCCGCCACCCGATGTATACTTCATTTTTTCTCCTCGGTTTTGCGCAAATGTTGCTGTTGCCCAACTGGCTTGCGGGCCTATCCGGCGTTGCGGGAGCGGGGATACTCTTCGCTTTCCGCGTGCTGCGGGAAGAGCGGATGATGTGGGAAAGCTTCGGCGAGGAGTATCGCGTCTACATGACCCAAACCAAGCGCATCGTTCCGTGGATCGTCTAGTCCGAAGCCATCTGGCACGGAGATAGCGCATGCGCGGGCGAATGATCCGATTGTCCGTTCCGCGGCGCATCGTTATCGACCTATTGTATTTCGCGTCCGGCATTCCCACCGTGCCGGTGCAGAAGCGCATGTCGCTCGGCGCCCTGGTCGCGGCCCGGGCCGCCTGCCGCGAGCGGCCACGCTGGACCGCCATCTTCACCAAAGCTTATGCGCTGATGGCGCGAGAGTTTCCCGAATTCCGGCGCGCTTACGTCAAGATTCCCTGGCCTCACCTCTACGAGTATCCCGCCAGCAACGCCACCGTCATCATCGAGCGCGACTACCGTGGCGAGGCCGGCCTGTTTTCGATCTCGATCAAGGAACCGGCACGCCAGTCGCTGCGCGACATCGGCCGTCAGCTCGAGCATGCTTCGACGGCCCCAGTCGAGGAGATCAAGGATTTCCGCCGCACCATTCAATTCGCGCGCCTGCCCCGCCCGCTACGCCGGGCGCTCTGGTGGATATGCCTGAACATCGGCCGCCAGCGTGGCAACTACTTCGGGACGTTCGGGGTCTCGGTCTATTCGGCGCTTAATGCCGAATCACTGCATCCGCTGTCGCCGCTGACGACCTTGCTGAACTACGGGGTCATAAGTAGCGACGGCGTTCTGGATGCGCGGATCATCTACGATCACCGCGTGATGAACGGGGCGACCGTGGCGCGCGCGCTCGCGCGGCTGGAGGAAATCCTCAATTCGGCGATGCTCGAAGAAGTGCGGGCGCTGGCGGAGACACCGGCCAAAGCGAAAAGTCTGTGAATTCGCGCCGGCGTGGAACTGACCGGCGGTACCGCTGCTGCCATAGGGTCGTGCGTTGCTGTAACCGACTGTTCTGTCGTGGTTTTTTGCGGGCCGGCCGTTCGTCCATGAGGTCCGCGAGCGCGGCGATTAGAGCAAAAGTTCTGGGGGGTGTGGCTTTTCCGCACTAGAGGCAATTTATGGCAGTACAGTATTAAACACCAATCAGGTTGGCCGAGCCGCCGGCCACCTTTGCCAATTGTGCGGCATTACGCGAGGATCGTGGCGTCGTGCGAATTCCTATGGTTCTGGCTTCCGTGATCCTTGCCGCTTTCGCGCTTGGCGGCTGCGCGTCGTCCAACGCGACCAGCGGCACGCAAGCCTACGCATCGGCAAAACCTAAATACAAAGTGTCAACCACGGAAGTTAGCGCGCGCGATCCGTGGACGCTGCAAACGCCGTTCGGCATCCTGTACAGCGAAACGCCGCGCGAGACGGTGAGTTATCCGAGCAAGCAGGCACCCGGCTCCATCATCGTCGATACCCGCAATCGGTATCTTTATTACATAACGGGCCACGACCAGGCGATCCGTTACAGCATCGCAGTCGGCAAAGAGGGTCATGGCTGGGCGGGCGTGAGCACGGTCTCGCAAAAGCGCGAATGGCCGGATTGGACGCCGACGCCGGCCATCCTCAGAGAAAATCCCGATCTGCCGCGCCACGTCGATGGTGGCTACGACAATCCGCTCGGCGCGCGGGCGCTCTATCTTGGCGGCACGCTTTACCGCATCCACGGCACCAACGAGCCGTGGCGCATCGGTTCGGCCGTCTCGTCTGGCTGCATCCGCTTGTCCAACAACGACATCATTGACCTCTACAATCGGACGAGGGTTGGCGCGACGGTGGTCGTGCGCCGGTGAGTTCCAGCGGCGGCAAGCGCTGCTTCAGATAATGAACCGGCGAGCCGGGGAGGACAAGAATCTCCAACCGGTCGGCTATAGGCGGGTCCATTCGCAAGCATAGCCCGCGTCGACACCGATGCCCGCCGAACAAGTATCCCGATTTGCGCTTCGCCGGGGCTCACCTATGATGCCGGGCAACAAATGCGCAGCCGGTTGGCGAGGCCATGAACTTACAAGCCAATATCGTTGCCGAGCAGTTCGCGCGTTCGCTCCGCATCCGACGTGTTGACGCCATTCCGGTCGCGCTGCCGCTGATCAAGCCGATGCTGATGGCGGCGGAGCGGATCGCCACGGCCGAGAATCTTATCGTTCGCATCGAGGCCGACAATGGCTTGGTCGGCTGGGGCGAGGGCACGGTGGCGCCGACCATGACCGGCGATACGCTCCCCGGCATCGTGGCTACGGTGCGCAAGCATATGGCGCCGCACTTGATCGGCGCCGATGCGCGCGATCGCGCCGAGCTGGCGCGGCGCTGCCGGACGAGCATTGAGCACAATGGCGGCGCCAAGGCCGCGGTCGAGATCGCACTGCTCGATCTCGTCGGCAAGCACCTGGGCGTTCCATGCGTCGACCTGATCGGTGGCGCCCTACGCCGCTCGGTGGAGAACATGTGGCTGCTCGGCAATCCCGATGTCGCCACCGACGTCGCCGAAGCCAAGCGCAAGGTTGGCGAGGGCTATGGGTTTTTCAAGCTGAAGGTCGGCGTGAAGAAGGTCGAGGAGGAAATCGAGGCCGCGAAGCAGGCGCGCGCCGCGCTCGGCCCCGACGTGAAGCTGTGCGCTGACGCCAATACCGGCTGGACCGCAGCTAAGGCGCAGCAATATCTGCGCGGCGTCGATGGCCTCCGGCTGATGTTTCTCGAACAGCCGCTGCCCAACGATCAGACCAGAGCCATGGGCGCGCTCAACCGGCTCGGCATCCTGCCGATCTGCGGCGACGAGTGTATTTCCGGCGCCGACGACATCCTGTCGCTCGGCCAGGCCGGCATCATCGGCGGCGTCAACCTCAAGCTGATTAAAGCTGGCGGCGTAACGCCGGCCTTGGCAGCCGCAGCACTGTGCAGTCAGATTGGAATGTCGGCCACCCTTGCGTGCAAGGTGGCGGGTAGCAGTATTTCATCCGCGGCGACATTGGCCGTCGCTTGCGCAGCGCCAACGCTCGATTGGGGCGTCAGCCTCACCCATGTCTACCTGAGCGAGGACATCGTTCACGATCCGCTACGGGTCGAAAACCGCAAAATCGAATTGCGCGACGCGCCCGGTCTTGGCGTGGAGGTCGACGAGGACGCGGTCCGCCGCTTCACCGTTTCCTGACGCTGCCAGCCTGCACGGCCGCGCAGTAATTTTACAGAAACGGTTCCGCTCGCTTCATTAGTTCATCGAGTCCAGGCTCGTTCGGATTCCGGGGCTTGCCCGGGTGAATAATCGAAACCTGACAACTCTCCGCGGCCTCCACCAACTGAAGGTACGTTCCGGCATCCGGGTTGATGATGGATGCCTGTTTGTTGGCGTCATAACCGAACATCTTGTCGTTGATCTGCGTGCATTCGTTGCAGGTCGTGCACCGGGCCGTTTCGATGTAGGGCTCGTCCGACGGCGTTTCGGGCGCCGCTTCGGCAGCGGCCGCCGGCGCGGCCGGCGCTTCGATCGGCGCTGCCGCGGCTGCACCGGCTTGGCCTTGCGCGGCTGCGGCTGCTGGCGGGGCCTGCTCGGTCGCCGGCGGGGCTTGCTCGGCCCAGGCTTTCCGTTCCCGTTCAACCAGCGCGGCCGCGTGCGAGTTGTGAACGCCGCCGAGCTCCTGCAAGCTGTGCCACGCAGCCATGCAAGCGCGCGCGTCGCGCATCAGCTTCTCGTCGACAATCACTTTTTGCAGACGATTGTCGCCGTCGACCATCAACAGGCACGGTACCTGCGATAGATCCTCCGATTCGCGCACCAGCAATTCGGCAACCGGCCGCATCGTGTCGTCCCACATCGGCCGCGGAACCTCGGCGAAGTGTTTGGCGCAACGTGGGTCGCAGGCCATGAAGTCGACGAAGGTGAAGGCAACGTTTTCCGAAACGAGCTGCTGGTCCACGTCTTCGTAGTCGAGACGCTGCACCGGCCAATCAAGGTCGGCCTGCGAATTGCCGCCGAGCGAGAACCGCGATGCCCAGGTCGCTCCCGCCGACGGGTCGTAGGTGAAAGACGGGAACGCCCGCGACTCCGCGGCGGCGGCCGCCGCCAGGTAGGGCGGAATGCCGGTTTCGCTCGCGCCGGAGTAGTTGTTGAACAGTGCCGGCCCGGGAAAGCTCAGCCCGCGGAGCACCTGCTCGCGCAGCTGGAACAGATTTGAGCTGCTCGACTGCAAAACATAGCAGGTGGCCGACCCAATCGCCGTGCTGGCGAGCTGCCGACCGCGCAGCCCCGAAAACAGCAGTTCCCCCGTGATCGGCGATTGATTCAGCAGATCGTCGGTCTGCACCACCACTTTTACCGGCAAACCGGCGGCGAAAGCCTGCAGGATCAAGTCACATTCCGCCGCCCGCAAGTCCGCTGCGGGCAGACAGATCAGATATTGCGGAAATGCGGCGATGTCGCTCGGATCGAGGCCATTGCCGCCGAATTCGGCAAAGAAGGCGTCATGCCGCGCTTCGCTGTATTCCCCATCGGCTTCGAGCTTGGCAATTTCGATCGCTTTGGCGAGCTCGATCATCTTCGGCAGCCGCTCGCGATAGGCCGCGACCGCATCGGTGGCATTTTCGAACACGAAGGAATAGGGCTCGCCGGCGCCGATCCATTTGTCGCTTTCACCAGCCGGCGAATAGAAGCGTTGCGACCGGAGAGTCGACAGCAGTCCGCGGACGCGTTGGCGGCGGTTCTCCGGTAAGGGCTCGTTGGCCCGCGCTTCAGTCAGTAGGCGGGACATCGCGTCGAAATCGAACGCGTCCTGATCCATCCCGCCAACCGAAGCGCGCAGCCGTTCCGCGCTCAGCCCCTCCTTCGAGCGGACAAAATCCGAACTCAGGATGTCGGAAAGCTTCATAATCAGCTTGTTGATTTTCGCCCAGTAATTTTTCGTTTTCTGGTCCTGCTGGGACTGCCAGGCGTGCAGAAACAGGCGGAACGGCATCGCCTTGTCGCAGTCGATGACCTCGCCGTCGGTTTTCAACGCGGCGCGCAGGCGGCTCAAGCTATCGCGCAGCAATTCGTCATTGCTTGCGCCAAGTCGGGTGACGGCAACATCCCAAAGCTCCGACAGCGTCCCGGTCGCACCTTCCGCGGCCAGTTTGCGGATTTCCCGCTCAACGCGGATAGCGTGCCGCTTCAACCGTTCGGCGTCGCTGTCCTGAGCGATGTTCTTCACCGCGGCATCGACCAGCACCGACAGCGATTGCACCGGCGCTGCGTCGCCGCCCGTGCGCACCAGCACGACCGGGAAGTCGTAGCGAAGCGCCGTCAGATCCTGATATCCGGCAAGGATCGCGGGATGGAGTCCACCTTGGGTACGCGCATCAAACTCGCCCCGGGGCATTCGCCCCGTCAGATGAAACGCGATATGCGCCTGACTTTCTAACATGCCGAAATTGCCTTGATCGTTTCCGTTCGAACCTTCCGATCGTTCAAGCGTTTGGCCGTGCATTGGTGTCTGCTCCCTGCGGCCAAACCGTGAACTTGTCGAATTCCGCTTCGAGACCCGCCTTGATGAAGCGCGTCGACCGCTGCTGCCCGGCGTCGCGAAGCTCTTCGTAACAAGGCACGTCCGGATTGTGATAAAGGATGCCGACCGGGATCGGATCCGCAATCGACGCAATTTCGCGCGCGCGATTGATGTCGGAGGGGTCGTGCCGTTCCTGGGTCTTGTAGACCTTGGAAATATTTGCGCTGGGCGTCACGCCATTTTCGTGCGTGAGAAGCATGGTTTTGAGCGGATCGTGCACCCACGGATCGAGCATTTTCGGCAGCCATTCCGGGCAACGCTGGAGGATACGAACGAACGACAAGCCCTTGTGACGGTACGCCGCCGAAATGATGTCGTAGAGCACTTCCGGTATCCAATCGACCGCTTGCGCGACGAAGGAAACGTTCTGCACGCCGAGCGTCACGGTCAACGGCTGCAGCCCTTCGAGGTAGGCGCCGCGCGGCGTCGTATTGCTCTTCAGTCCGCGCGGAGAGGTCGGCGACGCCTGCATCTTGGTCAACCCGTAGATTTGGTTGTCGTGCAGCATCACCGTCATGTTCATGTTGTAGCGGATGGCGTGAATCCAATGCGCCGCGCCGATACTGCAGCAGTCGCCATCGCCGGTGTTGACAAACACGTTCAAATCCGGCCGCGCCATCTTGATGCCTTCGGCGACCGGCAGCGCGCGGCCATGGATACCGTGGAATCCGTAGGTCTTCATGTAATGCGGAAAACGGCTGGAGCAGCCAATGCCGGAGACAAACATGGTCTTTTCCGGCCGCAGATCCTCGTCGCGGCACAACCGCTGCACCGCCGCGAGAATGGCATTGTCGCCGCAGCCGGTGCACCAGCGCGGCACGCCGCTCTGATAGTCCTCAAGCTCGTGATGTTGCTCGTACATCCGCAACAGGCATTCAGTAGGATGAACTGTCATGGTCGCGCCTTTTACCGCTGCTTGAGTTTTTCGAGGAGCACGCGCTGGATCGTATTCGGCTTGATGGCCTGGCCGCGCACCTCGCTATAGCAATCGACGTCGATGAGGTAACGCGAGCGCAGCAGCATGGCCAGCGCCGAGTAGCGGCGATTGCTCTCGTCTATGATCTCATCTTTCGGGTCGTCGCTCCAATTGCCCTCGATGGTGATCACTTTCTTGAACCGCTGCATGATCTCTTTGAGGCCAGGCGCCATCGGCTGCAGGAAGGTGAGATGCAGCGACGAGACCTTGCGGCCTTCGGCGCGCAGGTTCTCCACGGCTTCCTCGATCGCGCCCTTGGTGCTGCCCCAGCCGATGACCAGGAGATCGCCCTTGGGATCGCCGAACACCGGCGGCGTCTTGAGGGTGCGTTGCAATGCGGCGAGCTTGAGGCTGCGCGCGCGCAGGCCCGCTTCGTTACTCTCCGGGTCGTAGGCGACATGGCTCAGACGGTCATGCGCAAGCCCGGTCAAAGTATGCTCACCGCCGGGCTGGCCCGGGATGAACCGGCGCGCCAAGCCGGTGGTGGGATTCCAATCGTAGGGCTGGGCCCCGGCCGGCACTTCGCTCTGATCGATCGGCGGCGCCAGCCAGGCTTCGCTGAATTGCGGACGCGGAAACGGCTGCTGCGAGGTGCCCAGACTCGCATCGGAGAGCACGACCACGACCATATTGAAGGTTTCGGCGATCTTGCGCGCGGTGATGACCGAATAGAAGCAGTCCTCGATCGTCGCCGGAGCGATGACAACCTTGGGCGCGTCGCCGTGGCTGCCGAAGATCGACGTCATCAGATCGCCCTGCTCGACCTTGGTCGGCTGCCCGGTGCTGGGACCGCCGCGTTGCACGTTGATGACGACGAGCGGAATTTCACCCATCACCGCAAGGCCGATGCCTTCCTGCTTGAGCGAATAGCCGGGGCCGGAGGTGACGGTGACGGCGCATTTGCCGGCGTAGGAAGCGCCGATCGCGAAGGTGCAGGCCGCGATTTCGTCCTCGGCCTGGTGGACGATGCCGCCGACCTTCTCGAACACGTTGCTCAGATAATGCGAGACCGACGTAGCCGGCGTGATCGGGTACATGGCGCAGATTTCCATGCCGGAGGCGAGCACGCCGAGCGCCAGCGCGGTGTTGCCATTGACCACGATTTGCGGCTCGGTGCTGCGCTCGGCCGGGATGCGATACTTGAAGTCGAGATTGTTCTCTGCCCACTCAAAGCCCGCCTCTAACAGTTTCACGTTCGGCGCAATAACGCTGGCACCTTTCTTGCCGAACGTGAGGGCAATCTGTTCGCGCGCGACCTGGAGGTCGAAGCTGTAGATACTGCTGAGCATGCCCAGCGCGAACATGTTCTTGCCGCGCCGGGCATCGGCGACGACGGTCTTGCATTCGCGTTCCATCGGAATTTCGATGACCTTGTAGCCCGCCTTCACGAGCTGGTCGTAGGTCTCGGTGTAGGACGCGACGATTTTCGGGTCTTTATTCTCGCGCCACATGCTTTCCAGAAGAATGGTGCAGTCAGGCTTGAGCTCACCGGTGCGCACGCGGCCGAGCAGCACTTGCTCGTTGAAGGCGATGACGAGATCGGTTTCGTTGCCGCCATTGGTGACGCGAGTTGAGCCCAGTCGAATGCGATTTCCGCTCCCGCCGGCGACGCTGCGCGCCGGGGGGCGGATCTCCGCCGGGATAATCTCAACGGTCCAGACGCCATTGCCCATTTGGGAGGCGATCGCTCCGAAGGTCTGTCCGCACCGCTGCGCGCCTTCGCCGGAATCGCTGATGATCTCGACGATATGTTCGCTCAAGGTGACGGCTGGTTTAGCTTTGGGCGCGGTGCGGGCGGCCGCCGCCGCGCGGGAGCGAGGTTTAACTGGTGTTTCGGCGATGGTGTCGTTCATCTTGCTACCTTAGGCGGCGCGAATACGCGCATAATTGCGCTCACGGAGATCGATCCCGAAGAAGGTTCCAACTCCGGCTTCGTTGGCCTCATCGACGCCGGAGTCGCGTAGTCTCAAATAGTTCTTGATGCTGCGCGCGGCCTTGCGGCCGGCGCCCATCGCCTCGATCACGGTTGCCGCGCCGGTGACAATGTCGCCACCGGCAAAGACGCCCGCCATCGAGGTCGCAAGCGTGTCGTCGGTTTCGATATAGCCGCGCTTGTTGAGGCGAAGTTTCGAGGTCTGGCCGATGATCGGGTTTGCGTTTGTCCCGATCGCGAATACGACCTGATCGGTCTCAAACTCGAACTCGCTGCCGGCCACCGGGATCGGACGCCGCCGCCCGGAATCGTCCGGCTCGCCGAGCTCCATGCGAATGCAGCGCATGGCGCGGACGCCGCTCTTCCCGTCTTCAAGAATTTCAATCGGGTTGGTCAGCCAATGAAATTCAATCCCCTCTTCCTCGGCGTGATGAACCTCTTCCGCGCGCGCGGGGCACTCCGCCCGAGAACGTCGATAAATGCAGTACACTTTCTCGGCGCCGAGCCGCAGGCTGACGCGCATCGCGTCCATGGCCGTGTTGCCGGCGCCGATCACAGCGACGCGCTTGCCGAGCGGAAGCGGAGTGTCGAAATTCGGGAATTCCTTCGCCCGCATCAAGTTGCAGCGGGTTAAGAGCTCGTTGGCGGAAAGAACGCCATTAAGGGTGTCGCCGGGAATGCCAAGCATCGACGGATAGCCGGCGCCGGTGCCGATGAAGACGGCGTCAAAGCCGAGCTCGTCGCGCATCTGCTCGATGGTGAACAGGCGGCCGACCAGCGTATTACACTCGAACTTGACGCCGAGCTTGCGCAGATTCTCGATTTCCGCATCGACCACCGTATTAGGCAGACGGAAATCGGGAATGCCGTATTTGAGGACGCCGCCGGCCTGGTGGAAGGCCTCGAAGACGGTCACCTCGCATCCAGCTTTGGCCAAGTCCGCCGCACAGGCCATGCCGGCCGGACCCGAACCGACGATCCCGACCTTGAAGCCGCTCGGTTCGACATAGGGAACGTTGGTCCATTTTTCCTTGATGGCCTGATCGCCGACCCAGCGTTCGAGGCGGCCGATTGCCACCGGCTCGAGCGACTCGCCGACCACGCAGACGCCCTCACATTGCGTCTCCTGCGGGCAAACGCGGCCACACACTGCCGCCAAGAGATTGCTCGCGGTGATGACGTCATAGGCGCCGCGATAATCCTTGGCCGTTATCGCTTCGATGAATTTCGGAATGTTGATATTGACCGGACAGCCGGCGACGCAGTCCGGGTCCGGGCATAACAGGCATCGCTCGGCCTCATTAAGCGCCTCCTCCAGAGAATAGCCGCAATTCACCTCGTCGAAATTCTTCACCCGTACCTGCGGATCCTGCTCGCGCACAGGAGTCCGCTGTTGGGGAATGCTTCGGATGGTTTTTTTCTTCTTGGCCATTCTGTCAATCCCGTACCACTAGCTAGTCATCTCAAACTCTGAGCAACCGATGCCGAAACCTTGAATTGGGCTCGCGCTATCCCCCCAACACGTCGTCAAAGGGATCGGGCATTTGCAACACCGAGTCACCCGCTTCGCCGCCCTTCAATGCCGGCGGGATCCGCTGCATCATCCGGCAGTTCTCCGACCACCGATCCAGAGCAGCCTTTTCTTCTTCGGCGTAGCGCTTAAGGCGCATCATCAGATCACCGAAGTCGACCTTGTGTCCGTCGAAATCAGGACCATCGACGCATGCAAATTTCATTTCATTGCCAATTTTGACCCGGCAGCCGCCGCACATTCCGGTTCCGTCGACCATGATCGGATTAAGGCTGACGATCGTCCTGATCCCATGCGGACGCGTGGTTTCGGCGCAGACCTTCATCATGATGGGCGGGCCGATCGCCACCACCTCATCGATATTGCTATGCCCAGCGATGGCAACCTTAATGCCATCGCTGACAAAGCCCTTCATTCCGGCAGATCCATCGTCGGTACACAGAATCAATTCATCGCAGCAGGCCCTGAACTTGTCCTCCCAAAAAATCAGGTTCTTGTTGCGAAATCCGAGAATGCCGATCACATACGCGCCGTTCTCTTTAAATCCGCGGGCCTGTGGGAAGATTGGAGCAACGCCCAGACCGCCACCGACACAGACGACCTTTTTCTTTCCTGCGACTGGGCTTGGCACGCCCATGGGCCCGACCACTCCATACAGAGAAGTCCCCACTTGGCAGATCTGCTGCATCTCCTTGGTCGACTTGCCAACCGCCTGCACCACCAGGGTGACCGTTCCCTTTGCACGGTCGAAGTCCGCGATGGTCAGCGGGACCCGTTCGCCGGTCTCGTGCGACATCACAATGACGAATTGACCCGGCCGCGCGGCTTTCGCCATCAACGGGTGATGGATGACCAGGGAATAGGTAACGTCGGAAAAATCTTCTCGCGCCAGAATTTTGAAACCTGGACTTGGATTGGCGTCGACCATCGACTCGGCTCGCGAACATGATGAGAAAAGTTCGGCAAAGACATATCGAATGATTGGATCAATCACGCTTTGACATAACGCAAAGCCGCGCGCCGAATTGGCGTTAACATTTTCTAGTTCAAAAGTATGAGCACGCGCCAGATTTGGATTATCGCTGTCCGATCAATACCTTAGTCGGAAGGTAGGGGATCGAGATCGATGTCAAAAATTATCGAGATTTTACTCGACGAGCACCGAAACATTGAAAAGCTGCTTCATGTTCTGGAGCAGGAATTGGACGTGTTCGACCACAGCGAGTCACCGGATTATGAAATTTTGCAGGCCGTCATCGATTATTTCCAGGACTACCCCGAGAGCTACCATCATCCCAAAGAGGACATTGTTTTCGAGAAGCTGAAGCTGCGAGACCCTGCCGCCGCCGCGCAAATCGGCGACGCGGAAGCCGAGCATCAGGTTGAAACCGTCCGATTGCGCCAATTTGCGCGAGCCGTCGAGGACGTCTTGGCGGGCCGGGAGTTCCTGCGGCAGGCCTTTCATAACGTCGTGCGCGATTTCATCGAGCATCAGCGCCAACACATGAGTAAGGAAGAAGGGCTGCTATTCCCAGCTGCCGCTAAGGCCTTGCAGCCTGACGATTGGGCAGAAATCGATGCGCGATTAAACGACCCAAAGGATCCATTGTTCGATGATACAACCGAAAAGAAATTTCACGTCCTTCAACAGACTATCGTGCGGTGGGAGCAAGAGACTGAGGCCAATCGCCTGAAACCAAATCGCGTTCTAAGCTAGATGCGGGATGCAAACCGCTTTCGCCGCCAAAGGTAATTGCACAGTTCCATAACATGACGGTCGCCAGCGATTGCCCACCAACGGTTGAAGTCGCTGTTGAACGCGTGGTATTGACCTATTTCAGTGCTCGATAACGTCTTTTCGCCCGCATGATCCCTGAGCGGTTGGTGGCGGACGCAGTTGCGGTCGAAACCCGTCTCCACCGCCGAATTCCTTAGCTAACAGGGAAATTAACAGGGATCCTCGTTGAAACCACCTGCTTTGCGAAATCTTGATAGCTGAGACACAAGCAAATTCAAAGGCTTCCAGCCGAGCCCGTCCTCAGTAGAACAGGAAATTATTTCTGCGGATTGAGAATTCTTGCGCCGGAACAGCGAATTTCCACCTGCCAAGACCGAAAACCGTCGCCGGAGGAGGTTCCGCAGATAGGCAGCCGACAGGCGAGCAAAGCGTGACTTTGCCGAAAAATCGTCTCAGCCGTGTTGAACAACAAGGGGTTTCATATGCAAACTAGCCTGGTTGCGGTTTTGCAGGACAGGCCCTGAGTGAACGGCCGCGATTGGTTGCAAAACGAACGATCGGGGGGACGGTGGCGAAACTGCTTGAGATCGAGAATCTGCAGACGCAGTTCTTTACGTCGGCCGGCGTCGTCAGAGCGGTCGACGGCATTTCGTATGACGTGAACGAAGGTGAAACGGTTGCCATCGTCGGCGAGTCCGGCTGCGGGAAATCCGTCAGCGCCCTATCGATCCTGCGCCTCATTCCCGACCCGCCCGGCCGCATCACCGAAGGCAGCATCCGCTTCCAGGGCCGCGATCTGCTCAAGCTGAGCGATGCCGAAATCCGCGACGTGCGCGGCAAGGATATCGCCATGGTGTTCCAGGAGCCGATGACCTCGCTCAATCCGGTGTTGACCATCGGCCGCCAACTCACCGAGACCCTGCAGCAGCATCTCAACATGAGCAGCGAGCAGGCGACCGCGCGCGCGATCGAGCTGTTGGGCATGGTCGGGATCTCCGATCCCGCCCGCCGGCTCAAACAGTACCCGCATCACCTCAGCGGCGGCATGCGCCAGCGCGTGATGATCGCCATGGCGCTGTGCTGCGAACCCAAGCTCATCATCGCCGACGAGCCGACCACCGCGCTCGACGTCACCATCCAGGCGCAAATCCTCGAATTGATGAAGGACTTAACGCGCCGCCTCGGTGTTGCTCTGATCGTGATCACGCATAACCTGGGTATCGTCGCCCGTTACGCCGACCGTGTGAACGTAATGTACGCGGGCAGGATCATCGAAAGCGGGACCGCGGACGAAATCTACCATAATCCCCGTCATCCCTACACGCTCGCGCTGCTCAAGTCGGTGCCGCGCATGGACCAGCCGCGCAGAGGCAAACTCGATCCGGTGCAAGGCCAACCACCCGACCTAACACGCCTGGATGACAGCTGTTCGTTCCGCCCGCGCTGCAACTTTGTGGTCGATCGCTGCGCGAAAGCGCCCGACCTGGAGACGGTCGGCGCTGAGGGTCATATTGCGGCCTGCTGGCAGACACAAAAGGTGGTCGAATCCTTGAGGAAGGCGTCATGACCACGACGCAGACGAACGCCGCCAAGGACGAGACCGCAAAGGCCGCGCGCACGGCCGCCGAAGTGGAAAGCAGCGGCCATGAGCAGCGGCGCCAATCAGTCGAGCGCGTTGCCCAGGCATCCGATCTGGTCAACGTGCGCAACCTGAAAATGCACTTTCCGGTGAGCGAGGGCGCCCTGTTGCGGCGGGTGGTGGCCCACGTAAAAGCCATCGACGGTATCAGCTTCACCATTCGCAAGGGCGAGACTTTGGGCCTGGTGGGCGAATCGGGCTGCGGCAAGACCACCACCGGCCGCTGCATCCTGCAGTTGGAACATGCGACCTCGGGTGAAATCTTGTTCGACGGCACGAACCTGATCGACCTCGACCGCAAGTCGATGATGGCGCTACGGCGCAAGATCCAGGTGATCTTCCAGGACCCCTACTCTTCGCTCAATCCGCGCATGAAAATCGGCGAGATCATCGCCGAGCCGATGCAGGTTCACAAAACCGAGCCGAACAAGGCCGCCCGCGACGCCCGCGTCAAGGAGCTGCTAAAGCTTTGCGGCCTCGATCCCCGCTTCGCCGATCGCTATCCCCACGAGATGAGCGGCGGCCAGCGACAGCGGGTCGGCATCGCGCGCGCCCTGTCGGTACGCCCCGAATTCATCATCTGCGACGAGGCGATTTCGGCCTTGGACGTGTCGATTCAGGCGCAAATCATCAATCTTTTGGAGGATTTGCGCGACGAATTCGACTTGACATATTTATTTATCGCCCACGATCTCAGCGTTGTGCGCCATTTATGCCACCGGGTGGCGGTGATGTATCTGGGCAAAATCGTCGAATTAGCCGATTGCGACGAATTGTACAACAACCCGTTACATCCTTATACTCAAGCCCTGCTTGCGGCGGTGCCAATTCCAGACCCGGAGGTGGAAAGGACGCGAGCGCACCAGATCGTGAAGGGCGAGGTGCCCAGCCCGATCAATCCGCCCAGCGGATGCGTGTTCCATCCGCGTTGCCGGCTTGCTGTGGACAACTGTTCAAAGGAGATTCCCGAATTCAGAGAATTACGACCGGGGCACTGGGTAACCTGCTCCGTCGTTTAAACGCTCCGCAGAAGAGTGAGGCGTTCAGGGGACACGCGGAATGTCCTCGGACCAATCCAAGGGAAACGACACAAAATAAGACAAGGGAGGGAAGACTATGCAATTTGCTCGACTGATCAGATCGGCTTTGGTGCTGGCGGCGGCTGCCGCTGTTTCCATCGCCTACACCGCGCCTTCGGTCGCGGCCGGACCAGCCAAAGGCGGCGTCCTGAAATATGTCGTGCCGGCAGAGCCGCCGAGTTTCGACGGCCATCGCGAAACCACCTTCGCGCTCATTCACCCGATCGCGCCCTTCTACAGCCTGCTGATCCGGGTCGATCCGACGGTGCCGTACAACGGCAAGTTTGTCTGCGATCTTTGCACCGAAATGCCGAAACCGACCGACGGCGGCAAGACCTACACCTTCAAGCTCCGCGACGGCGTCAAGTTCAGCGATGGGTCGACGCTCACCGCGAAAGACGTGGTGGCGACCTACAACAAGATCATCTTCCCGCCGAAAGGCGTCGCCAGCGCGCGCAAGGCGTTCTACGTGTCGGTCGCCAGCGTGAGCGCGCCCGACGATCATACCGTCGTGTTCAAGCTCAAATATCCGTCCGGCGCGTTCATTCCAGCGCTCGCGAACCCCTATAACTTCATCTACTCCAAGGCGATCCTCGACAAGGATATGCATTGGTATGAGAAGAACGTCATGGGTTCCGGTCCGTTCATTTGGGACGGACGCGAAGCCGGCGCCTTCATCAAGGGCAAGCGCAATCCGAACTACTATGTCAAGGGCAAGCCCTATCTCGACGGCTTCGAGGCCATCTTTGCCAAGAAGCAGTCGCTGCGCGTGCAGGCCATTCAAGGCGACCGCGCCGCGATCGAGTTCCGCGGCTTCCCGCCCAAGAGCCGTGACGACTTGGTCAAGGCCCTAGGCAAGAAGATCACGGTCCAAGAGAGCAATTGGAACTGCGTGCTGATCGTCACGCCGAACCATCAGAAGAAGCCGTTCGACGACGTCCGCGTGCGGCGTGCCTTGACGCTCGCCATCGATCGCTGGGGCGGCTCCAAGTATCTGTCGAACATCGCCATCGTGAAGGCGGTGGGCGGCGTGGCCTTCCCCGGTCATCCGCTGGCGGCAACCAAGGCAGAACTGCAGACGATCGCCGGCTACTGGCCCGACATCAATAAGTCGCGGGCGGAAGCCAAGAAACTCTTGAAGGCGGCCGGCCAGGAAAACCTCAAGTTCACGCTCAATAATCGTGGCGTGGACCAGCCGTACAAAATCGTCGGCACCTGGCTCATCGACCAGTGGAAACAGGTTGGCCTGCAGGTCGACCAGCGGGTGCAGCCGACCGGCCCGTTCTATGCGACGCTGCGCAAGAAGAAGGACTACGACGTCTCGCTCGACTTCAATTGTCAGGCGGTCGTCAATCCGCTGCTCGACGTGTCCAAGTTCATCTCCGACGACGTGTCCGGCAATCAGTATGGCGGATACAAGGACCGCGAACTGGACAAGATGTTCACGGCGATGAACCAGTCCGGCGACCCGAAGGAACAACGCGCCATCATGCGCAAGTTCGAGAAGCGGGCGCTTGATACGCAGGCGAATGCCTTCATCACGCTGTGGTGGTACCGCATCATACCGCACCGGTCCTACGTCAAGGGCTGGTACATCACGCCGAGCCACTACTTGAACCAGCAGCTCGACAACGTCTGGATCGACAAGTCGCTGATGTAAGACCAGCCGGTCACCTGAACCAATCCGCCCGCGGTGCACTTGCCGCGGGCGGAATACCGGCAGGTGGGCTTGAATGTCGCAATACATCATCAAGCGCCTATTGCTGACCATACCGACGCTTTTTGGAGCGGCGATCCTGGTCTTTTTCCTGATGCGTCTCATTCCCGGCGACATTTGCGAACTGCGCCTGGCGGGCAGCGGCGGCTATTTCGACGAGGCCGCGCTGAAAATCTGCCAGCACGAGCTCGGCATCGACCAGCCGATCATCGTGCAGCTGGGCCACTACCTCTGGGGCCTTGCCACCTTCAATTTAGGCAACTCGATGTGGACAGGGCGGCCCATCGTCACGGAGATCAGCCTGCGCTTCGAGCTGTCGCTGATGATCGCCATCCTGGCGACCGTCACCGCGACCACCTTCGCCATTCCACTGGGGACGATCGCCGCACTCAAGCAGGACACCTGGATCGATTATGTGGTGCGCACCTTCAGTATCGCAGGTATCGCCATTCCGTCCTTCTGGTTCGGCATCATGATCATTTTCGGTATCCTGTTTTCCACCCAATGGTGGACCGGAATACCCTGGATGCCGCCTATCCAATACAAATCCGACTGGACCAGTTGGGCCAACATATCCAACAACCTGGCGCTGCTGATCTGGCCGGCTGTGGCGACGGGCTATCGCTATTCGGCCGTCGCCACCCGCATGACACGCTCGGCCATGCTCGAAGTGCTGCGTGAGGACTACATCCGCACCGCGCGCGCCAAAGGCCTGGTCGAGCGGATCGTCATCGGACGCCATTCGCTCAAGAACGCCATGCTGCCGGTGGTCACCGTCATCGGCCTCGAATTCGCCTTTCTCATTGGCGGTCTTGTCGTCACCGAGCAGGTGTTCAACCTCAACGGCCTCGGCAAGTTGTTCGTCGAATCGGTGACAAACTACGACTACACCATGACGCAGGCG
Organism: uncultured Undibacter sp.; assembly: GCA_964384635.1. Taxonomy (GTDB): domain Bacteria; phylum Pseudomonadota; class Alphaproteobacteria; order Rhizobiales; family Xanthobacteraceae; genus Pseudolabrys. The sequence continues at coordinate 6,622 of CAYLMY010000009.1, read as the reverse complement.
CTGGTCATGTTGGTCGTCGGCGTGGGCGTGTTCACCAATTTTGTGATCGACGTGTTATACGCCTGGCTCGATCCGCGCATCCGCTACAAATAAGAGACGTAATTTATGGCCGCGATCTCGGAAGTGGCAGTCGAGGCAAAGTTCGAGGACCTGGAGGACAAGAAGCCTTTCGGGCAGGTAGTCCTTCAACTGATTCGCCGCAAGCCGCTGGGCGCGGCGGGCGCCATCATAGTCATCGTGATGATTTTGATGGCCGTGTTTGCAAATGTTCTCACGCCCTACGATCCGGTCGCCAACTCCTTCGCCTCAATGACGCAAGCGCCGAGCCTGGAGCATTGGCTCGGCACCGACCAGTTCGGCCGCGACCAGCTCGCCCGCATCATCTACGGCGCGCGCACCGCGCTCTTTGTCGGCTTTACCGCCTCCATCATCGGGGCCACCACCGGCCTCGTGCTCGGCGTCGGCAGCGCCTATTTCGGCGGGCGTATCGATCTCATTTTTCAGCGCATCATGGATATCTTCATGGCGTTTCCGCTGATCATCATGGCGCTCGCCGTGGTCTCGATCTTCGGCACCGGTGCGCAAAACGTGATTATCGCCATCACCATTCCGTTCATCCCGCGCTGCGCCCGCGTGGTGCGCTCGAGCGCGCTGGCGATCCGCGAGGTGCCCTATATCGATGCCGCGCGCGCCAATGGCTTTTCCCATGCGCGCATCATCCTGCGCCACATGGTGCCGAACGTCATGGCGCCCTATCTGATCATGATCACCTCCTTCGTCGGCCAGGCGATCCTGCTCGAGGCTTCGCTTTCCTATCTGGGCCTCGGCGTGCAGGAGCCGACGCCAGCCTGGGGCCTAATGCTGCAAGGCGGGGCGGAGGAATACGCGCTGAGCGCGCCGTGGATGGCGATCTTTCCGGGCGTCGCCATCAGCCTCGCCGTGTTCGGCTTCAACTTGTTCGGCGACGCCGTGCGTGACGTGCTCGATCCCAGGCTGCGCTCGCGGTAAAGCGAACTGGTGCTATCCCGCCTTGGCGACCTTGACCTTAGAGGGCGCATCCGCGCCGCCGCGATAGCGCTCGCGCAGATCGTCCCATTCGGCGGCGCCAAAACGCGCAAACGCCTCATGCGGCGACAGGTCCTTGGGTGGCGCCGGGAAGTTGCCTTTTTTGACCTCCGCCAATAGCTCCTCGCAGCAACCTATGACGCCGCGGAACAGCAGTGTCGGCAGGATGGCGATCTTGTAGCCCATGGCTTCGGCGTCTTTCAGCTCGACGACCGGCGTCTTGCCGCGGCGCACGACGTTGAGCAGGCACGGCCCTTTGACCTGCTTCGGCACCGCCGCCACTTCCTCCAGGGTCTGTGGCGCTTCCACGAAGGCGATATCGGCGCCGGCGGCGAGCGCGGCATTGGCGCGCTTGATCGCTTCATCGAACCCGACGACAGCACGGGAGTCAGTGCGGGCGATAATGATGAAGTCGGAACCCCCGCGCGCATCGGCCGCCGCGCGGATTTTCGCGATGTAATCGTCGGCCGGGATGACTTCCTTGTTGTCGAGGTGGCCGCATTTCTTCGGAAACACCTGGTCCTCGATGTGGATGGCGGCGACGCCGTGGCGCGAATATTCGTGCACGGTACGCACCACGTTCAATTCGTTACCGTAGCCGGTGTCGGCGTCGGCGATCACCGGCAGATCGACGGTGGCCGCGATCTTGCCGGCATTGGTGACCATCTCGCTCATGGTCAGCAGGCCGTAATCGGGAAAGCCATGCGCCGCCGCCGTGCCGGCGCCGGTCATGTAGACGCATTCGAAACCGGCTTGGGCGATCGTCGTGGCGGTGATGCAGTCATAGGCACCCGGCGCGATGGTCATGCCGCCGCGCTTGATCAGTGCCCGTAGCTCGCTCGCCTTGCTCATGCCGGCCTCCCTTTAACTTGCACGCCTGCGTTCAAGATAAGGCACCAGGCCCCCTGCCCGCACCATCTCCGTGAGATGCATGGGGATCGGTTCGCAGGCGTAGATTTCGTTGCGCGTCAGATTATGGACCTTGCCGTTCTCCGGTTCGAGCGCAATGCGATCGCCGGCGGTGATTTTTCCCGCCTCCGGACAGACCAGCGCCAGCAGACCGAGATTGAGCGCATTGCGGTAGAAAATGCCGCCGAACGACGGCGCCAGCACCGCGCTCACCCCGAGATGGCGCAGCGCCTGCGGCGCCTGTTCGCGCGAGGAGCCCATGCCGAAATTGCGCCCGCCGACCACGATATCGCCCTGCCCGACACTGCCTGCAAAGTGCGGGTCGGCCGCTTCCAGGCAATGGCGCGCGATCTCTTCGATCGGCCGCTTCATGTAAATGCCGGGCGCCAATTGATCGGTGTCGATATTGTCGCCAAACACCCAGGCCCTGCCGGCGTTTTGCATGGTCGCGCTCAATGCATGAACTCCCGCGGATCGCGAATCTCGCCCGCCACCGCGGCGGCGGCGACCGTGTAGGGCGAGGCCAGAAAGATCTGCGCGCTTCTCGCGCCCATGCGGCCCTTGAAATTGCGCGCGGTGGTGGAGATGCAGACCTCGTCCTCGGCCAGCACGCCGGTGCCGTAGCCGGCGCAGGCGCCGCACCCGCTCGGCAGCATGATGGCGCCGGCATCAAGCAGAGTGGCAAGCGTTCCATCGGCGGCGGCCGTCGCGGTTTCGCGGCGCGAGGCCGGCGCCACCATCAACCGCGCACCGTCCGCCACGCGGCGGCCTTTCAGCACCTTCGCCGCCATTTTCAGATCGACCAGCTTTGCGCCGGTGCAGGCGCCGATATAGGCCATGTCGATGCGCTCGCCTTTGTGGGCTTCGACCGGTTCCGCATTAGCCGGCGAAGGCGGCGGCGCCACCTGCGGCGCCAGCGCCGCGGCATCGAAGCGGTGCGTCTCGCGATAGCGCGCATCGTCGTCGCCCTGCCATTCGCGCGGATCGATGGCCTCGCCGCCAAGACGCGCGATGTGCGCAGCAGTCATGTCGTCGGCCGCGATAATCCCGGTCTGCGCGCCGAGCTCGGCCGCCATGTTGCACATCGTCATGCGTTCGGCCATCGGCAAGGCGGCAATCATGTCGCCGACAAATTGCACCACCTGATAGTCGCCGCCGTCCATGCCGAGCTTGGCGCACAGCGCCAGCATGACGTCCTTGGCGCAGACGCCGGCCGAGAGCTTGCCCGACCAGTCGATGCGGATCGTCTCCGGCACCTTGAGCCAGGTTTCGCCGGTCACCACGATGCCCGCCATCTCGGTGGCGCCGACGCCAAACATGAAGCAGCCGAAGGCGCCACCGGTCGGCGAATGCGAATCACCGCCGACCGCGAACATGCCCGGCCGCAGGTGCCCGCGTTCTGGCAGCACCACGTGGCAGATGCCCTGCATATCGTAGAAGCGCGCAATGCCGTTGGCGGCCGCCCATTTGCGCGTCAGGTCGAGGATGGCGGCGCTCTCGGCATCGATCGCCGGCACGTAGTGGTCGCTGATGATGACGACCTTGTCCGGGTCCCAGACTTTGGCGCCCAGTTTTTCCAGGATCGGCTTGATCCGGCGCGGCCCGCCGGAATCGTGCATCATGGCAAGATCGACGCGGCAGGTGACGATCTCGCCGGGCCGGACGCTTGCGCGCCCCGCCGCGCGGGCAATGATTTTTTCGGCGAGCGTTTGCGGCAAGTTGCACCTTTCGGCGGCTAAACCCGTTCAGGATATCACTAGAGCTGCGACGGCGGCCATCGGCTTAAACCGCCGGCGACTCTGAAGGCGCGTCCTTGAGGAAAAAACCGAGCGGGATGGTGGCGGCAGTCAGGACCGCCACGATAACCACCGTACTGGCGATACCGATCTGGTCGCTGATGACCCCGGCGACCGGCGGCGCCACCGCGGCCGATCCGATCGCAATTGTGTAGAACACGCTCAGTGCATGGGTGCGCCGTTCGGGCGCCGAATAGAGCGGCACCGAACCGTAAATCACCGTCGTCACCCCGTTGAGCGCAATGCCGAGCAGCGGCAACAGCGCGATCGCAAACCCGAGCGGCAGCAGCAGCACCGCAATGATACCGGCCGCCGTGAGAATCTGGGCGACGACGATGGTGGCTACCGTGCCGATCCAATTGGCGACCCAGCCGCAGGCGAGCTTGCCGGCAGCGCCCCCGACGAACACCAGCGTCAGCGCAAATCCCGCCGTGGTGACGGCGGCGCCCTTGCCGATCAGCAGAAACGGCAAGCACACGAAGAACGCGCCGCGCACCACACTGTCGGCGATGCCGAAGGCGACCAAAATGCGAAATCCGAAGCGCATGCGGGCGCTTTGCGCATCGGCACTTGCTTCGTGTGTTGCAGCGGGAGCCGCGGGCGGCTCCGGCGTCACGCGTGGGATCAGCATGAAGATCGCGGCGGCCGCCACCACGCCGACGAGTCCAAGCAAACCGTAGGCCGGCCGCCACGGCATGATCAGGATCATGGCGGTGGCGGTGGCGGGCAGCAGAACCTTGCCGACGTCGCCGGCGAAATTGTAGGTGGCAAAGGCCTTGAGCGCGCGCACACCAGTGAAGGTGTGGGTGACCAGCGCCGAGCCGATCGGATGCTGCGTTGCCGCGCCGAGCCCGCCGAGAAACAGCGCGAACAGCAGCCAGTGGAACCCACCGCTGATGCCGGCGATGCAGTAGCACAGCCCGCTCAGCGCAGTGCCGAGCGCCAGCACGATGCCGCCGCCCATGCGCCGCGCGACCAGCGAGGCCGGGATTTGCAAGCTGGCCATCGTGCCGGTGTAGATCATGCGCAGCAGCCCGACCGCGGCATAGCTGAGGGCAAACTCGGCCTGCCAGATCGGCAAGGCGATCCAAACCAGATCGGTATAGCCGTCGTGCAGCACGTGCGCCCCACAGGCCACGCCCAGCGCCCGCCGCTCCTGGCGCTTGCCGGCGGTCGCCTCGGGGGCCGTGGTGGGAGCTGCGGTGACGGCCAAAATGGCTCCGATTATGGGCTCGCGGCGCTCGTTGCGGGGTGCGCCGGCGCGGATGACAGATCTGTGACCGCTTTATTTATCACGGGGAATGCGCGACAGTCATCGCTCGTTTGAGCGGTTTCCGGGAACCCGAATGTCATGAATTTCGAGCTGACCGAGGAGCAAAAGTTGTTTGCCGACTCGGTGCGGCGCTTTGCGCTCGCGCATTTGGAGAAAGATGCGCTCAAGCGCGCGCATACGTCCCGCTACCCATTCGAGGTGGCGCAATTGATGGCCGGACAGGGCCTCATGGGCATCACCATCCCGGAGGCAGACGGCGGCGTCGGCGGCACGCTGATGGATGCCGTCATCGCCATCGAGCAGGTGGCCGCGGTCTGCCCGCGCAGCGCCGACGTGGTGCAATTCGGCAATTTCGGCCCTATCCGCGCCTTTGCCGAACACGGCACGGCACAGCAGAAGGCGCGCTGGCTGCCCGATCTCCTTTCCGGCCGCATGGTGATGAGCCTCGGCATGAGCGAACCCGGCGCCGGCTCCGCCGTCACCGATCTCGTTACCAGCGCCAAGCCCGACGGCTCGCATTACGTCATCAACGGCAGCAAGGTGTTTTCCACCTTTAGCCCGGATGCGGCGATCTTCCTCATCTATGTGCGCTATGGACCCGGCTTGTCCGGCATCGGCTCGGTGATCGTCGAACGCGACACTCCCGGCTTTAACATCGGCCAGCCGTCCGCCTTCATGAGCGGCGAGCAATGGTGCGAGCTGCATTTCGACAATTGCCGCATCCCGGCGGAGAACATCCTGCTCGGTCCCGGCGGCTTCAAGAAGCAGATGTCGAGCTTCAACGTCGAGCGTATTGGCAACGCCACGCGCTCGCTCGCGTTCGGCCGTTACGCCTATAACACGGCGCGCGAGCACGCGATGACGCGTGAGCAATTCGGCCGGCCGCTGTGCGAATTCCAGGGCTTGCAATGGAAATTCGCCGAAATGGCGATCAAGCTCGAAGCCGCCCAGCTCCTACTCTACCGCGCGGCGACCAATGCCGACCGCGGCCTGCCCTCAGCTTACGAAACCGCGGTCGCCAAGGCCGCCTGCAACGTCACCGGCTTCGAGGTGGCAAGCGAGGCGCTGCAAACCATGGGCGCCACCGGCTACAGCCGCGAGACGCTGGTCGAATATTGCATGCGCCGCTGCCGCGGCTGGATGATCGCCGGTGGCTCGGTCGAGATCCTGAAGAACCGCATCGCCGAGCATATATTCGACCGCCGCTTCGACCAGCGCCCGTCCCGCAAGGCGGAAGCGGCGGAGTGACATTTGGCGCGCTGTGAGCGCGCGGTACGCAATGTCGCAATCCCTCCGCCAGTCCCTCTTCTCCCCCCAATCCGTCGCCATTGTCGGGCAGTCCGACGATGTGACCAAGACCGCCGGACGGCCGTTGAAATTTTTGCGCCAGGCAGGCTTCGGCGGCCGCATCTACCCGATCAACCCGCGTCGCCAGGACGTGCTAGGCGAGCGCGCCTATCCGTCCCTCACCGCGCTGCCGGAAGTGCCCGAGCACGTCTATGTCGTCGCCCCGACCGAAGCGGTGATCGAGGCGGTCGCGGAGTGCGGCCGGCTGGGTGTCAAAGTTGCGACCGTGCTC
>CAYLMY010000008.1:27880-32186 GCA_964384635.1 uncultured Undibacter sp. | reverse complement strand
GTCGTCCCCGCGAAGGCGGGGACCCATACGCCGCAGCCTCTCGATAGGCTGCGGAGTGTGGGTCCCGGGCCTCGCTTCGCTCGCCCGGGACGACGATGAGAGAATTACCGTCCTTCTCTTCGCGCCATAAACGCCAGCCGCTCGAACAGATGCACGTCCTGCTCGTTCTTGAGCAGCGCGCCGTGCAGCGGCGGGATCAGCTTCTTAGGGTCGCGCTCGCGCAAAATCTCCGGCCCGATGTCCTCGACCATCAACAGCTTGAGCCAGTCGAGCAGCTCCGAGGTCGAGGGCTTCTTCTTCAAGCCCGGCACCTCGCGGATCTCGTAGAACAATTTCAGCGCCTCGCTGACCAGGCGCCGCTTGATGCCGGGATAATGCACCTCGATGATCGCCGCCATAGTGTCGGGGTCGGGAAAGCGGATGTAGTGGAAGAAGCAGCGGCGCAAAAACGCGTCGGGCAATTCCTTCTCGTTGTTGGAGGTGATGACCACGATCGGACGCCGCCGCGCCTTCACGGTCTCACTCGTTTCGTAGACGAAGAACTCCATGCGGTCGAGCTCCTGCAACAGGTCGTTGGGAAACTCGATGTCGGCCTTGTCGATCTCGTCGATCAGCAGCACCGGGCGCTCGTCGGCGACGAAGGCGTCCCATAATTTACCGCGCTTGATGTAGTTGCGGATGTCCTGTACGCGAGCGTCGCCGAGCTGGCTGTCGCGCAGCCGCGAGACCGCGTCGTATTCGTAGAGGCCTTGCAGCGCCTTGGTGGTGGACTTGACGTGCCACTCGATCAGCGGGGCGCCGATCGCCTGGGCGATCTCCAGGGCCAGCACGGTCTTGCCGGTGCCGGGCTCGCCCTTGACCAGCAAGGGCCGCTCGAGCGTGATCGCCGCGTTGACCGCGATCTTGAGATCGTCGGTCGCCACATAGGCCTTGGTGCCTTCAAAACGCATGCTTTCTCCTTGGTCCGGCGCGCGACACTAGACAGCGTCACGCCATGCGGCAAGACGCCGAAATTCGCAGGTCATCGAGACGCCGCTTGACGCTGCGCTTCATTGCTGCGCCAATGCGAAACGTTGCGACGGCAGGCTGAGTGGGGCGCTCTCGTGAACCGACGCGATTTTCTCGTCAATGCGGCGGGCGCTGCTTGCGCGCTGACCGGGCTCGTGCCGGGCGCGGCCTTGGCGCAGGCCGATGCGCGCGCGCGCTCGATCGCCGGCTGGAAAAAACGCATCAACGAAATTCTCGCACGCGGCGGCCTGCCGATCATCGATTCGCAAGCCACCTATGTCGCGGGCCGCACCAATGTGATGCGCATGCTGCACAACATGAAGCAGCTCGATGTCGCGCAGATCGCATTCGCGGCGGCGAACGCGCCCAACAGTTCGCCGTCGCTGGAATTGCACCGCCGGCAGCCCGAATTTTTTATCCCGACCACCAACAGCGGCGAGTTCAAGCGCTGGCCCATGAACCCCGGCCGGTTCCTGGCCGGCATCGAACGTGATCTGCAATCGGGCGCCTATTACTTGATGGGCGAGCACGAGTTTCGCCATCTGCCGTCGCCTGAGCAGGTAGCGGCGGGGCGCAAGGATCGCGACGTCACGATCGATATTTCCGGTCCCGCCGGCCGCAAGCTGTTCCAGCTCAGCGCGACCTACAATACCGCGTTCCAGATTCACTACGAGATCGAAGACCGCCTGTTGCCGCCGCTCGAGTCCATGCTGGCGCGCTATCCCAAGGCGAAAGTGATCTGGTGCCATCTGGCGATGATCCGCCATCCGAACCGCGCCAAAAAATACGGCCCCGCTTACGTGACGTCGTTGATCGAGCGCTTTCCCGGCCTGCATTTCGATCTTGCGATGCCGGCGCCCAACCACGTCTACAAGCCGACCGGCGCGCGCGATGCCACGCTGTTCGCTGGCAACGGCAACATCAAGCCGGAATGGCGCGCGGTGATGGAGCGCCATCCGCAGCGCTTCCTGGCGGCGAGCGATTACCGGCCGCCCATCGAGCAGAAGTACGGGGACAATATCGGCCGCCAGCGCAAGATCCTGAGCCAATTGTCCCCGGCAGTGCGCCAGCAGGTCGCCTTCGGCAATGCCTGGCGACTTATCACCGGAACGCCCTGGGCCGCATAGCGGCGGATGGCGTCATGCCCGTAAAGCGCCATTTATCGTTGTTTTGACGGGGCGGACGCCGGCCGCGACCTCGCACAACCGTGATGGCCGGGTGATGCATAAGTGACTGGCGCTTATGCGTAAACGCACTATGTCAGACCGCGAGAGGAAACGGTTTCAGGAGGTTCTAAATGCCCCGCCTGCTGTTGAGCTTGATCTTCGCGGCCGCCTTTGCCGGCGCCGCGGCTGCCCAAGGCACGGCGCAGCCGAAACAGGCGGTGGCGACCTTTGCCGGCGGCTGCTTCTGGTGCGTAGAAAGCGATTTCGACCACGTGCCGGGCGTGCTCTCGACCATTTCGGGCTATACCGGCGGCCATGTCGCCAATCCGGGCTACCACCAAGTCTCGGCCGGCGGCACCGGGCACGCGGAGTCGGTGGAAATCACCTACGATCCGAGCAAGGTCTCCTACCAGCAGTTGCTCACTTACTTCTGGCACCACATCGATCCGACTGTAAAGGATCGCCAGTTTTGCGACGTCGGCCATCAGTACCGCACCGCCATCTTCGTGCATAACGATGAGCAGCGGAAACTGGCGGAAGCCTCCAAGAAAAAGGTCGAGGCTGAACTGAAGGTGCCGATCTACACCGAAATCGTCGCGGCCGGCCCGTTCTACAAGGCCGAGGGATATCACCAGGATTATTACAAGAAGAGCCCGGTGCAATATAAATTCTATCGCTGGAACTGCGGCCGCGATCAGCGGATCAAGCAGATCTGGGGCGCGCACAAGGGAGACAGCTGATATGATCAACCGACGCACCCTATTGATGGCGGGCGTAGCCTTTGGCGCGATCGCGGCCACGAGCAAATTTGGCGAGGCGGAGACTATGACCACGGCGACCAAGACGCAGGATATCGACTGGAAGAACCTGTCCGATTCCGAATGGCGCAAGCGGCTGACGCCCATGCAATACAATGTGCTGCGCGATCATGGCACCGAGCGCCCGGGCACCAGCCCGCTCAATAACGAGCACCGCAAAGGCACCTACGCCTGTGCAGGTTGCGATCTGCCGCTGTTCGCGTCCGACGCCAAATTCCACAGCGGCACCGGCTGGCCGAGCTTCCATACGCCGCTGCCCGACGCGGTGGGCACCAAGACCGACCGCTCGTTCTTCATGTCGCGCACCGAGGTGCATTGCAGCCGCTGCCTCGGTCATCTCGGCCACGTGTTCGAGGACGGCCCGCCGCCCACCGGCCTGCGCTACTGCATGAACGGTGTGGCGCTGAAATTCGAACCGGCCGCCGACGCCAAAGGCAACAGCTGACGGACTAAACGCTTGCGGCGGCGCACGTTTTCTACGCCGCCGCGGCATTTCCGTCTGGACGACTCAGCCGTACTTTTCTACCTCTCGGCGCTGGATCATTGCCGAGATGCCGCCACCGCTCCCCAAAGCTCCAGCATCGAACATTGCGCACACGTTGGCGCAGGCCTTGCAATGCCACCACCAGGGCCGGCTGCCGGAGGCCGAGCGGCTTTATGCCGAAATCCTCAAAATTCGGCCCGATCATGTCGACGCCTTGCAGATGATGGCGCTCGTCAAGCTCGCCAAGGGTGAGCCTGCCGAGGCCTTGCAACTGGTGTCGGCGGCGATGCGCGGCCGCAAGCCGTCGCCGCAAATCCTGCTCAACCGCGGCTTGATCCTCAACGCGCTCGAGCGTCACCAGGAGGCGGTCGAGAGCTTCGACCACGCGATCAAGGGAAAATCGAAATTCGCCGAGGCGCACAACAACCGCGGCGCCGCGCTGTCGGCGCTTCAGCGCGACGAGGAAGCGCTGCAAAGTTACCGTAAGGCGCTGGCCCTCAAGCCCGACTATGCCGAGGCGCACTACAACAACGGCTCATCGTTGCGCCTGCTCGGCCGCTACGACGAGGCGCTGAAAAGCTTCGAGCGCGCGCTGGCGCTGCGGCCGAATTATTATAAGGCCTACAACAACCGCGGCGCGGTGCTGGAGGCGATGACCCGGCTGGAGCCGGCGCTCGCCGACTATGAGCGCGCGCTCGCCATCAACCCCAACTTCGCCGAAGCGCGCACCAATCGTACCCGGGTCTTGTGCCTGCTCGAGCGCTTCGACGAGGCGTTGGAGGACTTCGAGCAGGCGCTCGCGCGCAACCCGCAAGATGCTGATGCCTATT
>CAYLMY010000008.1:0-27780 GCA_964384635.1 uncultured Undibacter sp. | reverse complement strand
TTGGAGGACTTCGAGCAGGCGCTCGCGCGCAACCCGCAAGATGCTGATGCCTATTGCAACCGCGGCCGCATCTATATCGACCTTAATCGCAACGACGACGCCTTGGCGGATTTTCGCAAGGCACTCGCGATCAAGCCCGACCACGCCGAGGCGCGGTTCGCCGCCGTCTTTGCCGAACTGCCGATTCTCTATGTAGACGAAGCCGAGATCGGCCGCCGCCGCTGCGCCTATGAGCAGAGCTTGCGCGCGCTTTGCGATGATGTCGCAGCCGGGCGCGTCCCAGGCGATCTCGTCAAGGCGCTCGCCGTCAAGCAGCCATTTCTGCTCGCCTATCAGGGTCAAAACGACCGCGATTTGCAGACGCTCTATGGCGGTCTGGTGCAGCGCATCGTCACCGAGCGCTTTGGCGCGGGCGCGGCGACGTTGCCGCCGCCGCCGGCAGCGGGCGAGCCAGTGCGGGTCGGGATCGTCAGCAGTTTCTTCTATCTGCATTCCAACTGGAAAATTCCGATCAAGGGCTGGCTCGGCCAGCTCGATCGCAAGCGTTTCAAGGTCTTCGGCTACCATGTCGGCGCCGGACGCGACGCGGAAACCGACAGGGCCGCCAACTTATGCAACCGTTTCGTCCACAAGACGCTGGATGCTGCCGGCTGGCGCCGCGAGATCCTGGCCGACGCGCCGCATGTGCTGATCTATCCCGGGCTATGGATGGACACCGTATCGTTCCAGCTGGCCGCGCAGCGGCTCGCGCCCGTGCAGTGCAATTCCTGGGGCCACCCCGAGACCAGCGGCGTGACGACGCTTGATTGCTTCTTCAGCAGCGACCGCATGGAGCCGCCCGATGCTGCCGGTCACTACACCGAAGAGCTGGTGCGGCTGCCCAATCTGTCGGTCTACTACGAGCCGGTCGACGCCACCGCGGTTGCAATGACGCGGGCGGAGCTGCGCTTGCGCTCCGATGCGACGGTTTTCTGGTGCGGACAGTCGATTTTCAAGTATCTGCCACAGTTCGACTGCGTGTTCGCGCGCATCGCCAAACAGGCCGGCAACTGTCAATTCGTCTTCGTGCGTCACAGCGGCGGACCACCCGTCAACGAGCTGTTGCAGAAGCGCCTCGACCGGGCATTTGCCGAGGTGGGTCTCAAGGCGTCCGATCATTGCGTGTTCCTGGCGCGCTTGAGCCAGAGCCAATTCATCTCGGCCATCGGCCGGTGCGATGTGTTCCTGGACAGCATCGGCTGGTCGGGCTGCAATTCGGCCCTGGAAAGCCTGCCGCACAATCTTCCGATCGTCACGGCCCGCGGCGCGCTCATGCGCGGCCGCCACAGCGCAGCGATACTGGAGATGATGGGTATTTCCGACACGATTGCGGAAACGATCGACGACTACATTTCGATTGCCGCGCGGTTGGCGAACGACCGCCAAGCGCGCAGCGCGCTCAGCCGCCGCATCGCGGACAACAAGCACAAGGTCTACCGCGACCGTACCTGTATCGCGGCGCTGGAGGATTTCCTCGACCACGCAGCGCGCCGCTCGGGCGGCTGACGTCCCCTCAAGCCACACACGCGGCTCTGCGCATTCTGATCGGTCGGCAAAATCTGCCGGTTCGAGGCAGAAAGGACCCTGCGGGGCCACCCAAGCAGGTCGGCCCTTTCTTATAAGCAACTGAAATTATTATATTATTTTAATGGCATGCTGATTGCGTTGGACTGGCCGCCAGTTCGTTCGTGGCGCCCCGACGGGGGCCAGGTCTCGTTTGTGGAGATGAAGTCATGGGTCTGTTCGATGCTCTTACCTCGGCCGTGAGCGGTTTGCAGGCGCAATCCTTCGCGATGCAGAATATATCCGGCAACATCGCGAACTCTCAGACGATTGCCTACAAGGGCATCGATACGAATTTCCTGGATCTTATTCCGGGAGATTCATTGCCTACGAAACAAATTGCCGGCGGCGTCATAGCGAATTCCATTGCGACGAACTCGGTCCAAGGCACGATCCAGACCACCACGTCCGGTACCGACATTGCCATCAGTGGCAACGGTTATTTCATTGTGCAATCCGCAGCTAGTTTCACTGGCAGTACGCCGATTTTCAGCGGCGTTGACAGCTATACCCGGCGCGGTGACTTTCAGTTGGATGCCAACGGCTATTTGGTCAACGGGGCCCGCTACTATCTCGAAGGCATTCCGATCGATCCAACAACGGGCAACCCGTCCGGCAGCGTCGCCGCACCGTTGCAATTTAACAGCAACTTTTTGCCCGCCAGCGCGACTTCGACAATAGCGTATGGGTTAAATCTTCCAACAACGCCGTTCACGAATTCGTACAGCTCAGCGTTACCGGACTCCGAATTGCTTAACGCCGCGGATTTCGGCACAGACCCCACCATCGCCGGAACAGGAACGGTTGTGGGAAGTGACATAACCACCTTCGTCAACGAAACCATCGATGGTGGATCGGTAACGGCTTATAACGCGACCGGCACGCCGGCCAATATCCAGCTTCGATGGGGCAAGGTAGACAGCGTCGCCGCCGGCGGCACCGATACTTGGGAACTATTTTATCAGACCGACTCGAGCGCGGCCGGCGCCACGGTCGGTTGGGTAAATTCCGGTACCAGTTTCGTATTTGGCACGAACGGGCAACTAAGTCCCTCGATATCGACTTTCCCGCTCACCGGCGTGACCGTCAACGGCATCTCGCTTGGTAACCTCACGGTGAACGCCCCGGCAGGCTCCATCACACAGTATTCCAGCACGAACGGGACCTCGACCGTCAACAATTTGCAGCAGAACGGTTATGCGGCGGGCCAGCTGGAGTCGATTGCAGTCAATGACACCGGCAATATCAGCGGTACTTTCTCCAATGGGCAAACTGTTGCGCTCGCCACTGTGCCGCTGGTGCATTTCAACAGCCCGAACAACCTTAAAAGTCTGGATGGCGGCGCCTACCAAGTAACGGATGCTTCCGGCGTGGCGCTGGCAGGAGCGTCAGGCAAGATCATCGGGCAATCGCTGGAAGCTTCCAATACGGATATCGCGACCGAGTTCACAAAATTGATCGTGACCCAGCAGGCCTATTCGGCAAATACAAAGGTCATCACGACGGCGAATCAGATGTCGCAAGATTTGCTGAACGTCATTCGGTAGTCGCGCGCGAGTGTCCGACATGAACCTGTATCGCGAGTGATTGGGATTGGCACATGGGCCTGACGCAAGCGCTCTCGACTGCACTCTCGGGTCTGCAAGTCAACCAGGCCAGCCTGGCGCTGGTCTCGTCCAACGTCGCCAATGCTGACACCCCCGGCTATACCCGTAAGATCGTCAACCAGGTCGCCGCCATCGCCAACGGTACCAATGTCGGCGTGCGCATCAGCGACGTTCAGCGCCAGCTCGATCAGTACGTGCAGCGCCAATTGCGGACGGAGTATTCCGGCGCCAATTACGCCGACACGCGCGCGCAATTCTACAGCCGGCTCCAGGATATCTACGGCCAGCCGGGTTCCGCCAACGCGCTGGAGACGGTGTACAACAATTTCACCAATGCCCTGCAGGCCTTATCGACCAGCCCCGATAATTCCGCGGCGCGCTCGACGGTGATCGGTACGGGCCAATTGCTGGCCCAACAGCTCAACCAGATGAGCAACAGTATCCAGAGCTTGCGCGGTGACGCCGAGCTCGGCATTTCCAATGCGGTCACGCAAGCCAACAACGCGATGAGCCAAATCGCCGTGCTCAACCAAAAGATTGCGGCGTCCACTACGGCCGATAGTGCAATCGTGACGCTGATGGATCAGCGCGATTCCTATATCGATCAACTATCGCAGCTGATGGACATCAATATCATCAAGGGCGACCAAAATCAGCTCAACATCTTCACCACGTCCGGTATCCAGCTCGTCGGTACCCAGGCCTCGGAGCTTTCCTTCAATGCGCAAGGCACGATTACTGCGGCCTCGCAGTGGAGCGCCAACCCTTCGCAAAGCACGCTGGGCACGATCACGCTCACCGCGTCCTCCGGCAATTCAATTGACCTGATCCAAAACAACTCCATCCGCTCTGGCACCATCGCCGCCTATCTCCAGATGCGCGATCAGGATTTGGTGCAGGCACAGAATCAGCTCGACGCGATCGCCGCAGCTATGGCCTCGGCGCTCTCGGATAAGACCACCAGCGGCACAGCCGTCGCGGTCGGGGCACAGAGCGGCTTCGACGTCGATATCGGCAGCCTGTCGGCTGGCAACACGATTACGGTCAACTATACGGATGTGGGGACCAGCACAGCGTACACCCTGACGCTGATGCGGGTCGACGACCCTTTGGCGCTGCCGCTGTCCAACAGCGCCACTACTGACCCCAATGACACGGTGGTCGGCCTTGATTTTTCCGGCGGCATCGGTTCGGTGATCGCGCAGATCAATACCGCATTCGCTGGAACCGGCATGACGGCCTCCAATCCGTCGGGCACGACTCTGGAAATTTTGGACGATGGCGCCGCCAACACCGTGAACGTCGATGCCGTCAGCACCACCTTAACGGCGACCTCGCTCTCCGGCGGCAGCGCCGAGCTGCCGTTTTTCACCGACGTTACGACACCCTATACCGGTGCGATCACGGCGCTGGGCTCGCAGAGCATCGGATTTTCCGGCCGCATCACCGTGAATTCGGCGCTGGCGGCTGATCCGTCCGGCCTCGTCGTCTACCAGGCCGGCACAGCCTCGGGCGATAGCACGCGGCCGGATTTCATCTATCAGCAGCTCACCGGCACATCGCTGACATATTCTCCGAACACCGGTATCGGCACGAGCGCGGCGCCATTCTCCGCCTCGCTCACCACATTCCTGCGCCAGGTCATAAGCCAACAGGCCGAAGCGGCGAGCTCCGCCGACAGCCTGAAGCAGGGTCAAGACATTGTTCTGTCAGCGTTGCAGCAGCGCTTCAACGACGCTTCCAGCGTCAACGTCGACCAGGAGTTGGCCAACCTCCTGACCTTACAGAATTCGTACGCCGCCAATGCGCGCGTTCTATCGGCGGTCAAGGCCATGCTCGACACCTTGTTGCAGATTTGAGGACGGCATGAGCGTCTCAGCGATCGGAGCCCAATCGGGGCTTGCCATCCAGCAGCTGGTCAATATGCGCAAGCAATTTGACGATTTGCAGCGCCAACTCTCGACTGGCCAGAAGTCCTCGAACTATGCCGGCCTTGGCGTCGATAGCGGGATGACGGTCAGCCTGAATGCGCAGTTGTCGGCGATCAGCGGCTACAATGACACGATCAACAATGCGACGACGCGCATCAGTCTCATGAACAGCGCGCTAAGCAGCATGACCGACCTGTCCAGTGCGGTAAAAGCCGCGTTGGCCCAGGTCCCGACCGGCGCCAACGGCAGCGGGGCGGCCTTGGCGCAGCAGACCGGACAATCCTCGCTCGACCAGTTGCTTGCTTTGCTCAACACGCAGGCCGGCGACCGCTATCTGTTTTCGGGCCGCGCCACCGACCAGCCGGCGGTGGAGACGCTCGATCATATCCTCAGTGGCGATGGAGCGCGCGCGGGCCTCAAGCAGTTTATTTCGGAACGCAACCAGGCCGATCTCGGCACCAGCGGCCTCGGACGGCTGGTGCTCAGCACGCCGACCGCGACCTCGCTCCAGGTGGATGAGGACGCGGTGTCACCCTTCGGCTTCAAGCTCGCCTCGGTCACCTCCGGCCTCACCAATGCGACGACCAGCGGCCCGAGCGGGTCGCCTGCTTCGCTCACGGTCGATCTCACCGGCGGCAATCCGAACGCCGGCGACACCATTACGTTCCGCTTCACCCTGCCCGACGGCAGTAGCGAAAACCTCACGCTCACGGCCACCACCTCCTCCTCGCCGGGCACCAACGAATTCACCATCGGCGCGACGCCGGCCGCCACCACGACGAGTCTGCAAACTGCGTTGACGACGGCGCTCGGCACGCTGGCAGCCACCAAGCTGACCGCGGCGTCGGCGGTCACCGCTTCTAGCGAATTCTTTGCCGCCGACGCCAGCAATCCGCCGCAACGGGTGAACGGCCCCCCCTTCGATTCGGCCACGAGCCAGATCGCCGGTACCGCCGCGAATTCGGTGATCTGGTACACCGGCGAAGCCGGCAGCGATCCGGCGCGCGCGACCGCGACCGCGCGCATCGATCAGTCGCTGGTGGTTTCGTACGGGGCACGGGCCAATGAGGATGGTATCCGTACCCTGGTGCAAAACTTTGCGACGCTCGCCGCCGTGACCGTCTCCCCGTCCGATCCGAACGCGACGGATCTGAGTGCGGCGCTAAATCAGCGGCTGTCGGCCAACTTGGCTGCGCCCGGCACTCAGACCGTCACCGACATCCAGATCGCTCTTGCCGGCGCGCAGACCTCGATCAGCGCGGCAAAAAGCCGGCACCAGCAGACCACCGCCACGTTGAGCGATTTCCTGCAGCAGATCGAAGGCGTATCGAACGAAGAAGTCGGGGCGCAGATCTTGGCGCTGCAAACCCGCATGCAGGCCTCGATGCAGACCACTGCCCTGCTGTTCCAGACCAGCCTCGTCAACTACCTCTAATATCGCTTCCGCGCGCCCTGCCCGCGCATGAAAAAAAGACCGCGGGTTCGTCCGCGGTCTTTGATTCTTCGAGCTGCGTTGGTCGCTCAGGCGGCGCGGCCGAGCAGTCCAGCCGCCAGCTCGCGGTTGATGGTAATGAGCGTGCCGAGATTTTCCGGCTTCGGGTCGGCCAGAACCCGCAGCGTCTGCTTGAACACGAATAGCCCGATATTGGCGACGTTCTGGCGCACGGCCATCGGCAGCGGGTTTTCCGGGCTCGTGGCCGAGGTCACGAAGATCGACCAAAGCTTGCGGTTATAGAGCAGCGCCGCGTCGAGTTCGGCGGACTTGCTGTCCCAGCCGTCGCGAATCGTCTGCAGCTTCGCCGCCGCGCTCAAAAGCAGATCGGCTTCCAGCTCACGCGGATTTGCGGTCTTGTTGGCGACCGCGCCGTAGGTTTGCGCCGCGTGTTGCATGATCGAGCAACTCCTTTTCGTAAGCAATGAGAGCCTTGGCGCTCTTGAGCGCCTTGTACATATCGCCGGCCAGGATTTGGTTGCTTACCGCCACCATGTGCGGCCAGGCGCTCGGTGCCGCCTGCACCAGGTCGCGCATGAGCGAGAAATAGGCGTCGTGGTGGGCGCGCGGATCGCGCGAGGTATACATCAACTGGACCGCCAGATAGATGCGCTTGGCCGGCGTGTCGGCCTTCGCCGGCACCATGATGTCTTTTTCGCGCAGGATCGGCGCCTCGCCATCGATAAGCAGCCGCGTGCGGTGATTGCCGTTTGTGACAAGGCACTCGCCGAGAATAAGGCGCTCACCAGGCTTCAGTTCGACCTTGAGGCCCATTTGGTTCGGTTCCTTACCGGTCGCCAGTCGGTGCTGACGCGGCGCAAGGGATTGGTCCTGCGGCGCGTCAAGCGGCTAACATTATCTGAACAGCCGCAGCACGTTCTGATCAGCCTGCGCGGCGAGAGATAGCGCGGTGGTCGACAGTTGCTGGCGCGTTTGCAAGGCAAGAAGGTTAGCGCCCTCCTCGTTGCTGTCGGCTAGCGTGAGACTGTCGGCGCCGGTGCTTAGTGTGTTGATCATCGCTTTGGTGAAATCCTGGCGGATCTGTATGGTTGCCAGGTTCGAGCTCAAAGTCTGCGACTCGGAACGCAGCGTGGTCAACGCGGCGGTCAAGTCGGTCGAAGCAGCCGTGATGTCTGCAGCACCGCCCCAGTTGTTCGCCGCATTGGCGATGCTCAACGGCGAAGCCGTCGCATCGGTGTAGTCAACGCCACTCACGGTGGTGGTCGACGTGGCCGTCTCGTTGAGGGTGACGGTCAGGTCGTCGCCGCCGAGCAGGTTGATGCCGTTGAAGCCCGAGTCGCCGGCCAGCTGACCGATCTGCGCCAGAAGGTCGGTGAACTGCGACGACAGCGTCGCCCGGGTCGTGGTGTCGGTGGTCTGCTGCGCCTGGCTGACCAGGGACTGAGCGGACTGCACCAGCTTGGTGATCGCCGAGATACCGTTGTTGGCGGCTTGAATGGTGTTGATGCCCGTGGACATGGTGTCGAGCAGTGAATTGAGGTCGTTGGCCCGCACGGACAATCCTTGGGCGGTGAAAAAGTTGATCGGGTTGTCGAGCGCCGAATTCACCCGCTTGCCGGTGGCAAGCCGGGTTTGTGTCTGCGTAATAAGGTCCGATGTCTGCTGCAATTGCAGAAGGTTAGAACGGACGCCGGGCGAGAGTACAATGTCGCTCATGGCAGACTCCTTGCCTGCAAACGGAAAGTTCAGCTACCGACGATAATGATTTGTTATGGTTGATGGACGGTTAATAAACGCGCGTTAAGAGTTCGTTAACCATAATTACAGCGGGCGCAAAAAAACGGCGGCCTGGAGGCCGCCGTTTTCAGCGCGTTTGCCAGACTGATTAGCGGAACAGCCGCAGCACGTTCTGGTCGGCCTGCGCGGCGAGAGATAGCGCGGTGGTCGACAGTTGCTGGCGGGTCTGCAACGCGAGCAGGTTGGCGCCTTCCGCGTTGGTGTCGGCCAGGGTGAGCGAGTCAGAACCGCTCTGCAGCGTATTGATCGTGGCCTTGGTGAAGTCCTCACGAATCTGCACGACCGAGAGGCTGGAGCCGAGGGTCTGCGACTCGGAACGCAGCGTGGTCAACGCGGCGGTCAAGTCGGTCGAAGCAGCCGTGATGTCTGCAGCACCGCCCCAGTTGTTCGCCGCATTGGCGATGCTCAACGGCGAAGCCGTCGCATCGGTGTAGTCAACGCCACTCACGGTGGTGGTCGACGTGGCCGTCTCGTTGAGGGTGACGGTCAGGTCGTCGCCGCCGAGCAGGTTGATGCCGTTGAAGCCCGAGTCGCCGGCCAGCTGACCGATCTGCGCCAGAAGGTCGGTGAACTGCGACGACAGCGTCGCCCGGGTCGTGGTGTCGGTGGTCTGCTGCGCCTGGCTGACCAGGGACTGAGCGGACTGCACCAGCTTGGTGATCGCCGAGATACCGTTGTTGGCGGCTTGAATGGTGTTGATGCCCGTGGCCTGCGAGTCGAGCAGGTTGCTCAAGTCGTTGGCACGGTTATCGAGCCCCTGGGCGGTGAAGTAGTTGTTCGGATTGTCGAGAGCAGAGTTGACCCGCTTGCCGGTGGCCAGCCGGGTCTGTGTCTGGTTGATCAGGTTCGCAGTCTGCTGCAAGTTGAGCAGGTTCGAACGAACACCAGCCGAAAGTACGATGTCGGACATCTTACGCTACCTTTCTGGTCTTAGAGTGCCGTACTGGCAATTACACGTGTCGATCCAAAGGATCGGCGATTGTCATCGCATACTGCTCCAAACGGCCCGTAAAAGTTCATGGTTAACAAGTTAGCAATCTGTAATTGCCTGCGGTCGCATTCAATGCGATTTGGCAATCCGGGTGATCGCTTCCCGTGGTCTTTTGACTTATGCCGCATAGGCGGGCATCACCGTCTGACGATGCGGCGGCGTTAACAATTTGGAAACTTTCAGACTTTGTTAATCCTATTCGTCTACGCTTGAAGCGTTCAGGAACACGCGTATGACTTCAGTTGTCAGTGCAAGTTCGTCCACCGATTACTATTCCTCGATATTTACCGCGGGGCCGAGCGCGAATTGGATCGGCGACACTATCACCGCGATCCAAAATTCAGCCACCCAGGGCGGCATTCTCGGCGCGCTGGCAAGCTCCGGCGACGGCAGCATCAATTCATTCCTGGGGCAGAGCTCGACCAACGCCAGTAATCTCGCGCTCATTTCGCAAAACAACGTCACCAATGCGTCGGCCTTTTACGCCCAGATCGCATCGCAAAATCAGCAACAGCGCAGTGCTGAGGCGCTGCAAAAGGTGTTCAAGGCGCTGCAGGAATCGCAAAACCAGGTCAAGCCGCAGAACGTGAACCCATTCGTCTATTTATCGGACGGCTCGACCATCGATACCGAAACCAACATCATGACGCGGGCGGACGGCACCCAATACGACATCACGACGGGCGCAAAATATGTCGATCCGGCCGACGTCATCCAGATGGCCAATGGCGCCTACCTCAATACCAAGACCAATATCCTGACGCTCGGCGACGGCACCCAGATCGACACCGTGACCGGCCTGAAGGTTTCGACCACGGCCTAGCGGCGGTCCTGGCTCCCAATAGAATTCGCTAAATCCGACTGGGCAGGCCAGCCTATGGCCCCCTGGGCGCGGTCACGCGCCTATGGTTAACGGAACCTTAAGAATGGCGGCTTATTCGATGATCGGGGCTCGGAACATTGGCTGGAGCCTGTACAGCCGTTCCGACGTCAGACTTGCGGCAGAAAGGTCGAATGATGCCCGCCTACAAAATTATTTTTGTCATCCCTCCGTATCTTGGAGACAAGGTTGAGGCAATACGGCCAACAAAACTAAGAAGCTTTTTTGCTTTCCCGTACGGGGTTCTTTGCCTCGCCTCCTACATCAACAAGGCAACCGCTGGCGCGCATGACATAAAAATTATCGATCTTAATCGCTACAGCGCAGACCAACGGCTTGCGCGCTTCACAGAAGCCCTCAACAATTTCAAGCCTGATATCGTCGGGATATCGGTGATGTTCGACGTATCCTACAAGCACGTTGCGGGACTGGCAGCTGCGGCCAAGGCCGCCAATCCAGAATCTATAACTCTTTTGGGTGGCGCTGCCGTCACGACAGCTTGGGATATCATATTAAACGACCAACCGTTTGTTGATGCACTTTGTTACTCAGAAGGAGAGCTTGCGTTCGCCAATCTTTTGAATTCGGACGATCCGCAAAAAGAGCTGTTCGCAGATCCCTGGGTCACTCGGCAATCGATTGTCGAAGGGAGAAAGCCGAAGACAAAGCACGTCGAAGATCTGAATGAAGTCATACCGATCGACTACAACCTTATCGATGTCGACGATTATGGGATGATTGAAGCATTTTCGCCTTTCCGCAAAGCGAATGATGATGAGGTCAAACAGTTTTTCATCGTTACCTCGCGCGGTTGCCCGTTTAAATGCGTTTTTTGTGCGGAGCCCACCTTGCATGGCGGCGCTATGCGCTACGCCAGCCTGGAGGTTATCGAAAATCACATCAAATATTTGGTCGACACGTATGGAATGAACGTGCTCACCATTTATGACGACCAACTGCTCCTGAATCACAAGAGGGCAAAGGAATTTTTCAAAATATTGGCTAAATACGACCTCAGGGTTGAGACGCCGAATGGGCTAACCGTTGCCTATATCGATGAAGAAATGGCGGCTCTCATGAAGGCAGCAGGAATGGATACCGTGCAGCTCGCGATCGAGTCCGGCACCGAACATATGCTGCGCAACGTGATCAAAAAACCGTTGCGGCTCAGCAAGGTCGCGCCGGTCGTCGAATCGCTGCACAAGAACGACTTGTTCGTTCAGGGCTTCTTTGTAATGGGCATTCCGGGAGAACGGGAACAAGATCGTATTGAGACTGCCCAATTCATCAAGGATGTTGGGTTGGACTGGGCCAGCTTCAGCCTTGCTTCGCCGATTCGCGGGACTGAGCTTTATGATATTTGCGTCAAGAACAAGTACATTCCCGACAACATGGAAATCGGGGAATACGAACTCGGCACCTACATCATTCGCGCTCCGGGCCTCGATCCCGAAAGCCTTCCTCTGGCGTCGTATCGGATGAACCTGGACGTGAACTTCGTCAACAATCGGCGGATGCGGATGGGCGAATATAAGGTGGCCGCGCGCTGCTTCGAGGACGTGATCGAGCGCTATCGCGAGCACGCCTTCGCGCATTATTTCCTGGCCAAAGCTTATCAAAAAATTGGCGGCAATGAGAAGAAGGTCACGGAAAACTTGGAAAGCTACGACGCGATCATTGCAAAGAATAATACTTGGAGAGGCCATGCAGAGCATTTCGGCTTGATTGGGCGTCCTCACTTGGCTGAAGCGGCCAATACGGACTTTCCGCCCCGCAAAGTGGCATTATAGGCAGCGCACTCTGGCCCGACGGTGGGCAAACCCGCGCTAAGGCCTCATACGCGCGTAAGAAAGCCGTCCGGTGAAGCGGTAATCGTGAGCTTGTGCTCGATCGTGTGATCGTATTCGAAGCGCAGCGCGTCGCGTGCCTTGCGGCCTTGGTCGTTCAGGCGCCTCATGTCTTCCCAGACCGCAATTTTCGGATCGCTGCCTTTGCCCCAAGGGCAGTTGGCACACATCTCGTCCGGCAGGTCTTCGACGCTGTTATCCCAGACGACGCAATAAGAACCTTTGCTGACGTAAGGCGCATAACGTTCGAGCTCTTCGAGGACAAGATCGTGCGAATGGTTGGAATCCAAAAACACCATGACGCGCTCGTAGCCCTCGGCCTGGGCAGCAACCCTGCCCATGGTGTCGGGGGCGATCGAGGAGCCCTCAATGGTGTGGATCTTATGACGCAGTGGATGGGCGTCGATCGCCGCGCGATTGTGCGCACGGACGTCAATATCCACCCCGACCACTTTACAGCGGTCAGCAGTTGGATCGACCACGCCGCTCGTTACAACGGCATCACAATAATCGAGCAGCGCCAGCATTGACGCGCTCATCACCAAGGATCCGCCATGAGCAATGCCGGTCTCGATCACTAGGTCGGGACGGCAGGCCCAGATCAGTTCGTGGATGGCGTATAGATTCTGGGGATCAGGATCGTTGGTCGGCCGAGCTAAGAAAAGTTCAGCGCATGGCTGTGTCGGACTGCCTCCCGGATCGAAATATTTGACAGGCCGATAAAATCGCGATCTTCTCCGAGCTTTCGGATGTTATCAGCAACCAGGTTGCGAAAATCCTCGACGGGATTTGGAGCGTTTTTCATTTCAGATGCTTCAGTCTATCCAGCAATAGAGCACGGTTTCCATGAGCTGCGGCGAATGATGGCGCAACGCGAATTGATAATCCGGCACCAAATCAGCGAGATAATTTGCAATGTCTGGAATGTCGTTCGGGTAGTGGTAGACGCAAATACTGATCTTGGGGTGGTAGCGACGGATCGTTGATTGGGCACCCTTCAGAAGCTGCATCTCCATGCCTTCCACGTCCGCTTTGAGGAACGTGACGCCGTTCCCCTTTAGAAAATTGTCGAGGCTGACAATATCCACGTTCGTCTCGGCTGTGCCGGAATCGTAGCCAAGTGCGAGATTGGTCATTTGCCCGCTGGGGCTCACCGCAGGCATCACGCAATCGTTTTGCCCGAGGCCGGAATTTATGAGCTCAATGTCACCGGAATCCAGCGCCCACTCGTCGATGAGACGTTGGGTGCGCGCCTTCAAAGCGGCAAATTGGCGAGCGCCGGGTTCAAATGCATAAATCTTGGAAAAAACCCCGTTATGGGCCCAAATAAATCGCTCTGCGCTATCACCGCAGAAGGCCCCCGCATCGACGTATACGTCCCTTTCCGAGCCGCAAAAGCGCGGCAAACAGAAATACTGGTCCTTTTCAAAAACAGCGGCACAGTATTTTTTTTCTCCGGTCAGCATCGCCATCATGACGGCGCGCAAGACGCCTTTCGACCGCTCGTCGCGGAGAATGAAATCGTGAATGCGACGAAAGGCGGGAAAATTCGATGCGACGAACCACGCGTCATATGACACGTAAGCTATGCCAAGATTGCAAAGCATCTCCGACACGGGCGGCAAGGCGTGGCGAGCGGTTACGAACAAAAATTCCGGTGCGGAAGATTTGAGATCGCTGGCCGCATAGACCGGTACACCCTCAAAAATGCTGCCTGTCAGGGCCTCATTGGCGTCATAGCAGTACACGAGCTTGATGGCTCGGTCCTTCAATCGGGGAAGTGCCCACCGCCCAAGAAAACCAAGGCCGTAGAGACCTGCTGGGATCTTGCCGCGCGTGACCCCCTCGGGAACAGAGTTCAAAACGCGATCGGCTGCTGAGTTCAGTCTGCTCATGGTCGGCGTCATGGTGTGCGCCGCTCGTTGGGTATGGCGTAGACCACGGCGCCGGTGCCGCACCACGAATCGGCGCGGAACAGGAAACGGTAGTCGGGCAATGTTTCCATGAGCCAGAGCGGCGTTTGCCAGATGCCATCCGCGTTATGATAGACGGTCGCCGCCACGATCGGTCGGCTCGAAAATAGCGTATCCTTCGCGCCTTTCAGCGCAGGAAGCTCGGCGCCTTCGAGATGAAGCTTGACGAAGGTGGGTGAGAGGCCGAGCGCGCCAAGCGGGCGCGTTGGGACGCGCATGTGGCCGGTATCGGAAAGCTGCGAGGCGTAGCCAAGCCCGTCATGGAACAGCGCGTCACGCTCATCCGCGGCGAGCGCCCAATCATGCACGGTGACGCGCGGATCGTTCGGCAGCCAGGATTGCAGATTCGCCATCAGGCGCGCGCGGTTGGCGGGATCGGGCTCGATGGCGATGATCTGCCGGAACGATCCTCCGGTCTGCTTGACGAAGGTCTTCGTCACGCTGCCATGATGGGCGCCCGCATCCAGCAGGACTTCATCGGCGTGCAGCAGGCGCGTCACCTCCGGAATGAAAAACCGGGCGCAATCGGGCGCCGGCGCTGCCTCGAACGTCCATTCCTCGCGCAGGCGCCGCCAAGCTAGAAACTGCAAATGGTGGGCGCGTGACACATCATCGTCCCAAAGCGTCAGGACCTTGCTCGTGTTATTTTGGTCTTCCGCCATCAATGGCGGTGCGAACCAGCCATTCGACAGCGGGTGGCGGTGCCGGAAACCCTCGGCCAGGTCGTAGAAAGGCACGATGTCTTTGAACCCGCGCGCCGCCAGCGATCGTTCGAGCGGTACGTAAGGCGAAGTGACGACGCTGACCGCCAGCCGGACACCGTTCTTAGCGGCGTCCGCCACTTCGTCGGGGTGCAGCAATTGCACGCCGGACCAGGCGGGGTCTGTCGCCATTCGGCCGGCGTCGCGGTCGATGGCCATGACGAAATCCTGTCCCACCGCCTTGAGGAAATCGCGCGCCAGCTGGCCAAGATTGCCCGCACCATAAAGGGCGAGCGGCGCGTCGGCAGTCGCCGGAGCAAAAGGGCACGGCGCGGTCGCGATCTCGGCCAACAGCGCCGGCGCCTGGTCGGCGCCGGGCAGAGCGGTGAATGATCGGGCCTTGTGCGGCAATGAAAGCTCGCTGCTTAAGACGAATCAGCCGCCATCGTTTTTGCCACCAGCAGCATCTGTTGCCCAGCCCAATAGCGGCCCTTGGGGGGCGCGAATCAGATAAAAAGCACGCAGGCTTCGGCTCTATTTGCGGTGCCCGAGCGAATCCACCGCGGCCCGCTTGGGGGTCGCGCCAGCCGGCAGGGAAGCACGTGCAGCTCTCCATTTTGGTCCCGACTCATCGGCATGGTCTGCTGGCTTGTTCCAGAATCGCTCAGGCCTGTTCCTGCGCGGGGCCAAACATCGAAGTCATTGTGCGCGACAATTCCGGCGACGCGCAAAAGCGCACGCTATTGCCCCAGTTCCAACGTGACAATTGCAACATCATCATCGCTGAGCCCTGCGATGCGCTCACGAATCTTTCCGAAATCCTCCGGCGGGCAAAAGGCGAGTTCGTATTTATTCTCTCTGACGATGATTTTTGCTTCGACCACGCCATCGCCGCGTTGCCCGCCCTGATCGAGCAGTTTGGCAAAGATCCCTCGGTCGCCGGTGTGACGGGAGCCTATGTCGTCGAATCATCGAAAGGCTCGTCGATCTTCAGCTATCAGGACGCAGAGTCGGACGATGTTTCGAAGCGCGTGGCCGGCTATCTGAGCCACGCAGGCTCAAACACCCTTTACTACTCGCCGGTGCGGCGAGAAATCGTCCAACGTGTTTTCGCTTTCATGAGCAGGCTCCCCTCTATATTTTCGTTTCATGATCAGATTATTTGCTTGCTTTATTTGCTCAATGGCAAATTTGTCAGACTCCAGCGGCTGCTTTATCTCCACGATCTGGGAGTATGGGAGGCGGTCGAATCCGCGCAGAAGCGGGACCTCGAATTCTACACGGCGGCGGGGCTGGATTCGGCTATCAATAAGCTGCACTGGTTCGTGTGTGCGTTTGAAGGCGCCGTGACGATTCGTAATTCGCATCTCTTTCCGGACTATCCAATGACGCAACGTCAGCCGATTGCGGATCTATGGTTTTCCGCGATGTTCCACCGATTCAAAGGCCAGGAGCGGCTGGCGTTCGGGTCGAGCCTTACCGGCGAGGCGGATAAATTGTGCGACAAGCTTCGGAAAATGTCCGGGCAGATGTCGTTTCACGACATGCTGGCCGATCTCGCTGGCTTCATGGCGCTGTCTTCCAAAGACGGTGCGCAACGCTATTTCGACGTTTGGAATGCGGCCATCAACCAACGCAGACCGGCCGACCGCCCTTTGGTTGCCACGGACTAGCGCTGGGTGGGGGCCAACCTTGCCATGAAAGTCGTCATTCTCGCCGGCGGGCTCGGCACGCGCATTTCCGAGGAAAGCTATCTGCGGCCGAAGCCGATGATCGAGATCGGCGGCAAACCGATCCTCTGGCACATCATGAAGATCTATTCGGCGCACGGCGCCAACGACTTCGTGATCTGCTGCGGGTACAAAGGCTACGTTATCAAGGAATATTTCGCCAACTACTTCCTGCATATGTCGGATGTCACCTTCGACATGGCCGACAACAGCATGATCGTGCATCAGCAGAAGGTCGAGCCCTGGCGGGTAACGCTGGTCGATACCGGTGAGGAGACGCAGACGGGCGGACGGCTCAAGCGCGTCGCCGAATATGTCGGTAACGAAACGGCGTTCTGCTTCACCTACGGCGACGGCGTCAGCGACCTGAACATCCGCTCGGCCGTCGAATTCCATTATCGCCACGGCAAGCTCGCCACCGTCACGGCGGTGCGGCCGCCCGGCCGCTACGGCGCGTTGGAGCGTCAAGGCGATACGGTGACCGCCTTCACCGAAAAGCCGCGCGGCGACGGCGGCTACATCAACGGCGGGTTTTTCGTGCTGTCGCCGCGCTGCCTCGACCTCATCGACGGCGACGACTCGAGCTGGGAAAGCTCGCCGATCATCCGGCTCGCGGCCATGGGCGAGATGATGGCGTTTGAGCATCGCGGCTTCTGGCACGCGATGGACACGCTGCGCGACAAGACCATGTTGGAAGAGCTCTGGGCATCCGGCAAGGCGCCATGGAAAATCTGGCATTGAGCGGTGCGCCAAACGTGGCCTTCTGGCGCGGCAAGCGCGTCCTGCTCACGGGCCATACTGGATTCAAGGGCTCGTGGCTGACCCTGTGGCTGCATCGGCTGGGCGCCGATGTCACCGGCATCAGCCTGCCACCGATGACGACGCCCAATCTTTACGCCGAAGCCGATGTCGATGCGGCGTGCCGGAGCCATTTTTGCGACATTCGCGACGTTTCGGCGCTGACCGAACTTATCCACGCGGCGCAGCCGGAAATCGTTTTTCATTTGGCGGCACAGCCGCTGGTGCGCGCGAGCTACCGGGAGCCGCTGTCAACGTTCGAGACCAATGTGATGGGGACCATCCATGTGCTGGAAGCGTTACGTGGCTTCGAGGGCGTGCGCGTAGCGGTGATGGTGACGACTGATAAGGTTTATCGTGTCATCGAAGTGCCCGGGCCCCACCATGAGGTCGATCCGCTCGGCGGCCACGATCCCTACAGCGCCAGCAAGGCGGCAAGCGAGATCGTCATCGAAAGCTACCGCGACGCCTTCCTGTCGGTGCAGGGTTTGGCGGTGGCAAGCGCGCGCGCCGGCAACGTGATCGGTGGCGGCGATTGGTCGGAGGACCGCGTGATCCCCGATGCAGTGCGTGCCTGGCGGGCGGGGCAGGCGCTTGAGGTTCGCCGGCCGGAGGCCGTTCGGCCCTGGCAACACGTACTGGAGCCGCTTTATGGCTATCTCACCTTGGCGCACCGGCTTTGGGACCGTCCGGCGCTTGCCGGTTCCTACAATTTCGGCCCCGACACCGGCGAAGCCGTAGCCGTGCGCGACCTGGTCGAACTGGCGCGCGCGGCTTACGGAGAGGGCGAGGTGCGTTACGGCGACGCCAGCGAAGGACCGCACGAATCTGCCTGGCTCACTTTGGATATTGCCAAGGCGCGGAACGTGCTCGGCGTCTCGCCGACCTTAACGCTGGTACAGGCGGTGACGCGTACGATGGCGTGGTACCGCGCGCACATGGACGGCGGCGAGGCGCACGCGCTGTGCCTGGCCGATATTGCCGATTTCGCGAGCCGCGTCGGCCGTCTCGCGGGCGCCGACATGCCGCCGGCTACGCGCCGGAAACGAACGGCGTCTTGAACGTGGCGAGCGCCGGGAACCCTGCGTCGCGCTCCGACAGTATCGGCGACGGCGAAGGCCACGCTACCCCCACGGAATCCCAGCGGATGCCGGCGTCGTGCGACGGCGCATAGAGCGTAGTGACGTTGTAGAGCATGATGGCAATCGGCGAACGCACATAGAATCCGTGCGCACAGCCGGACGGCACGAACACGCTTTCGCCTTTGTTGCCGCTCAATTCGAAGCTTTCATGCCGGCCATAGCCCGGCCCATTGCGCAGATCGACCACCACGTCGAACACCTCGCCCTCGACGCAGGTCACCAGCTTGTCATGGTGGTGCGGCGGTGTCTGGAAATGAAGCCCGCGCAAAACATTGTTGGCCGACACCGAATAATATTGCTCTTCGAACGCGGTCGGAATTCCGTGGCGAGAGAATACGTCGGCTTCGACGGTTTTCACCAAGCGGCCGCGCGGGTCGCTGTGCACCGCCGGCCGCAGCAGTCGAACGCCGGCGATCTGTCCCGCTGTGATCTCGATCATGGCGAAGCCAACCTAAGCGGCCGGGAAATCCCGGACCATCGCGACGAATGTTTCGATGATATAGCTGCGCTCCGCATCGCCGATGCCGGGCCAGACGCCGATCCAGAAGGCGTCTTCCATCAGCTTGTCGGTGTTGGTAAGCGCGCCAACCACCCGGTATTCGACCTCGCGGAACGCCGGCTGACGCGTGAGGTTGCCGCCGAACAGCAGGCGGGTGCCGATCTTCCTGGCCTCGAGATATTCCACGACATCGCGCCGCTTGAGCGGGCTGCCATCGCGGATGGTGAGCAGATAGCCGAACCAGCTCGGCGCCGACCGCGGCGTCGCTTCCGGCAAAATGAAATATTCGTCGAGCCCGTGCGCGCGGAAGGCGGCGGTCAGTTGCGCGAAGTTGTCGCGCCGCTGCGCGATGAAGCGGTCGACCTTGCGAAGCTGGCTGACGCCGACGGCGGCCTGCATGTCGGTCGCCTTCATGTTGTAGCCGATATGGGCGTAAGTGTATTTGTGGTCGTAGCCCTCCGGCATGCCGCGCACGCGCCAATCGAAGCGCTTACCGCAGGTATTGGCCTCGCCCGGCGGACACCAGCAATCGCGTCCCCAGTCGCGATAGGATTCGACCAGCGTAGCAAAGGATTTGCGGTTGGTCAGCACGGCGCCGCCTTCGCCGGTGGTGATGTGATGCGCGGGGTAGAAGCTGATGGTGGCGAGATCGCCGAATGTGCCGACATGGCGCCCGTTATAGGTCGCTCCCAGGGCATCGCAGCAGTCCTCGACCAGATACAGATCGTGCTGCTTGGCGATCGCCGCCACGGCGTCGAGATTGAACGGATTTCCCAGCGTATGGGCGAGCATGATCGCCTTCGTCTTCGGCCCGACCGCCGACGCCAACCGCTCGACGTTGACGTTGGCGGTCGTAAGATCGACATCGACAAACACCGGAATGCAATGGTTCTGGATGATCGGCGCTACGGTGGTCGGAAATCCCGCCGCGACGGTGATGACCTCACTGCCGGGCGCGATGCGGCGCTGGTGCAGTTTCCAAGAGGTCAACGCCGTGAAGGCCAGCAGATTGGCGGCCGATCCGGATACGGTCATGCGGCAATGCTGCAGGCCGAATTGCGCCGCCAGCGCGCTCTCGAATTCGCTCGCATAGCGCCCCGCGGTTAGCCACATGTCGAGCGCGGCGTCGAGCAGGTGGCGCAGGTCCTGCGCGTCGAGCACCTTGCCGGAGCAGGGTATGTAGGTTTGCCCGGGGGTGAAGGTCTTGCCGCTTTGCTGCTCGGCGAAGAAGTCCTCGCCGAGCGATAGGATTTGCGCGCGCAATTCGCGCGCCGGTCGAACTTGTTTTTGCGGCGTCGGCATAATGGGGCAAGCTTCATACCATCGTGACGCCCGATTCGCGATCTCGGCTGATTCTGCTGACCGGCGCCACCGGCTTTGTCGGGCGCCAGGTGTTGCGCGCGCTGCTCGGTCGGGGATGCAACGTACGGCCTGTCATTCGAGACGGCCAACAGGACTGGCTGCCGCGCGCGGCCACGATCGACCGGATCATCACCAGCCCGGACATCTTCGCCGAAAGCACGGCCTGGTGGGGCGACGCCTGCCGCGGCGTTGATACGGTGATCCACGTCGCCTGGTACGCCGAGCCGGGGACCTATCTCGTGTCGCCGAAGAACGACGAATGCCTCGCCGGCACGCTGCGGCTGGCGCGGGGTGCGATTGACGCCAAGGTGCGGCGCTTCGTTGGCATCGGCACCTGCTTCGAATACGATCTCAGCGCCGGCCGCTTGAGCGTCGCAACGGAGCTCAAGCCGTCGACGCCCTATGCGCGGGCGAAGGCCGAGGCGTTCAAGGCGCTCTCGCAGCTGCTGCCCGGCCATGGAGTCGAATTCGCCTGGTGCCGTCTGTTCTATCTCTATGGCGAGGGCGAGGACGCGCGCCGCCTGGTGCCCTATCTGCGCGCGCAATTGGCCGCCGGCGCGCCGGTCGAATTGTCGCGCGGCGAGCAGGTGCGCGACTATCTCGACGTCGCCGAGGCCGGCCGCATGATCGCGGATGCGGCGCTCGGGCCGGGGCAGGGGCCGGTCAATATCTGCTCCGGCGTTCCCATCACGGTGCGGGCGCTGGCAGAGCGCATTGCCGACGAATACGGCCGCCGCGACCTGCTGCGTTTCGGCGCACGGCCCGACAATCTCACCGATCCGCCGATCGTGGTCGGCGTGCGCGGAGGCTGATCGCCGACCCGCCCCTTGGTTAATCCCTGTTAACCATTGTCCTGTAGGACTCGACGCAGGTGCCTCTCGCTGCAGGAAAACCCATGAAAGCCCGGCTGGAACCGCGAATCAATCTCGAGGGACGCACCCCGCTGGAGACCGTGATCCCTCTGGCCACGCCGTTCATCGTCTTCGTCGATCCGGCGAGCTCCTGCAATTTCAAGTGCACGTTCTGCCCGACCGGGCATCGCGACATGATCGCCGAGACCGGCCGCTTCCAGGGCGCGATGAAGCTCGATCTGTTCCAGAAGCTCATCGACGACCTCGGCGATTTCGACAATCCGATCAAGGTGCTGCGCATGTACAAGGACGGCGAGCCGTTCCTTAACAAGCGCCTGGCCGATATGGTCGCCTACGCCAAGAAGTCCGGCCACGTCGACTTCATCGACACGACCACGAACGGCTCGCTGCTCACGCCCGAGCGCGTCGGCCCGGTACTGGAAGCGGGCATCGACAAGATCAACATCTCGGTCGAGGGCATGACCGAGGAAACGTATATGCGTTTCACCGGCTTCAAGTTCGACTTCGCGAAATTCGTCGACAACGTGAAGTGGATCTACGACAACCGCGGCAATTGCGAAATCGTCGTCAAGGTTCCGAACGAGCTCATCACCGAGGCGCAGCGCCAGCAGTTCTTCGACACCTTCGGCGACCATTGCGACCGTATCTTCGTCGAAAATTTCGCGCCTTGCTGGCCGGGGTTCGACATCGAGAAGCACACCGGCGTCAAGATCAGCAAGGGCATCTACCAGCAGGACATCGGCGACACCGATATGTGCCCCTATATCTTCTACGGCTATTCGGTGAACGCCGATGGCTTGGTTAGCTCCTGCTTCCTGGACTGGGGCCGCAAGCTGGTGATCGGCGACGTGCGCACCCAATCGATGAAGGAGATCTGGAATTCCACGGCAATGAATGCGCTACGCTTGCAGCATCTCGAGGGGCGCCGGCGGCAGAACGGCGTTTGCGGCAATTGCGGCCAGCTCAGCCATTGCCTGCCGGACAATATCGACGCGCACCGCCTGACGCTGCTCGACAAGTTTAAAAAGCTCGTCGCAATCGATCCGAACGTCGAGCCGCCCGGTGGGCAAAATCGCAAGTTCATCGACGTGGCGGCGGAATGAAGATTCTGCATGTGGCGCCGCATCTGGGCGGCGGTGTCGGCAAAGCGCACGCGGCCATCAGCGCCGCTCTGCCCGATGCGGCGGAGCAGACCTTCGTCTTGCTCGAAGACCCGCGCGACCGCCGCTACCTGGAAATGATCGAAGCAACGGGCGGGCGGGTCGTTGTCGCCGCCGACCTCGATCAAATTGCCTCGCTGGCTCGCGCGGCGGACATCGTCCAGTTCGAGTTCTGGAACCATCCGCGACTGTTCGAATGTCTTGCCCGATGTGCATTCCCCGCCATGCGCAGCGTATTCTGGTCGCATATCTCGGGTCTGTTCCGGCCGCTCATTCAACCGGGCCTGATGGCAGAGGCGGGGCGCTTCGTTTTTTCGAGCGAGGCGTCCCTGTCGATCCCTTGGGTTGCCGCCCCGTGCGGAGCCGCCAAACCAAGAATCTCCGTCATCAATAGCGGCTTTGGCTTTTCGGATGCGCCAAAACGCACGCCGCGGCGCGGCGGACCGCCTAGCATTGCTTACCTCGGCACCGTCGATTTCGTGAAGATGCACCCCGTTTTTTTCGAGGCCATCGACCGATTGGTTGGAAACGAATTCAGCGTCTCGGTATGGGGCGCCGCCGATGATGCAGTGTTGGCCCGCACGCAGGCCATGCGTCACCCCGAGCGCATTCGCTTTTGCGGGGAGACCGCAGATCCCGCCGCCGCGCTGTCCGAGGCCGATATCTTCTTCTATCCGCTGCAGCCCGATCATTACGGCACGGCAGAGAACGCGCTGGTCGAGGCGATGTCGCTGGGGCTGACGCCGGTGGTATGGGGCAATCCGGCAGAAAGAGCCATTATTCGCGACGGTGAAACAGGATTCGTTGCGCACTCCATCGCGGAATGCATCTCGCTGTTGCAAATGCTGCTGTTGCTGCCGGAATTGCGCGACAGGATTTCGCGCAATGCCGTGCGCCATGTGGCGGAAAACCTGACACCGACGCAATCGGCACTGGAATTTATGATCCTGTGGCTGGGACTCGCCGGCGAGCCGGAGAAACACTGCGACTTCCGCGGCGTCGTCGGCGACGGTCCGGCCGATTGGTTCCTGGCGACCCAATGCCTGCCGGGTGCCGCTTGGGTGCCGCCGGCAGGGCAGGCTAACGAGCCGCCGACCAAAGGCACGCTGGCGCATTTCGAGCGGGTGTTTGCCGGAGATGACTCGCTGCCACGGCTACGGCGTGCGGGCCCCGCCGCCGTCGGAAAGCCGCGCCCGCCCAAGCCTGAGCGAATCCGTGCCGTGCTCTAAAGTGAGCGGCTGAGCGCCAGCGGTTGA
Organism: uncultured Undibacter sp.; assembly: GCA_964384635.1. Classification (GTDB taxonomy): domain Bacteria; phylum Pseudomonadota; class Alphaproteobacteria; order Rhizobiales; family Xanthobacteraceae; genus Pseudolabrys. The sequence goes on along the minus strand of CAYLMY010000008.1, from coordinate 4,179 downwards.
CCCGCCATCGCGCCCGGCGCGTTGGCGCGGCCGGAGGCGCCATAGGTCGAGGGCGCCTGCTTGCGGGCGAGCTCGTCCGAGACGCCGCGGATGATGCCTTCGGAGACGGCATGCGCGGTCGCCAACACCGTCAGATTGGTTTGCAGCAGGGCCCGGAAGGCCTCGTGCCGCTTTTGCAACGCATCGAGCGCCTCGGGCAGTGACTGCGCGATCAGGTCGCGGGCGTCCTTCACGCGTTCGCTTTCGGTGGCATAGAGGCGGGCGAGCTCGACCTTGGGCTCATCCAGTTCGGTCGCGGCGGTGAGCTTGCCGGCGCGCGCGCGGGCGGTCTCTTCTTCGACGGTTTCAACCAGCCGGTCCATGATCTTGTTTAAATTGGCGATCGCGTGCTCAGCCTCGCTTGCGCTGGCGATCGCGACGTTAGCTTTGGCTGTCTCGCTCATGATCCGCTCTCCTGGATGCTGATCAGGCTGCGATAGACCTGATCGGCGATGCCGATGCCGCCGGCTTTGGCGAACGACTTGGCATAGGCGTCGGTGAGGAACGAGCGCCACACGCCGGTCGCGCCGTCGCCGCCGAACGGGCCTTCGCCCTTGATGCCGGTGAACATCTGCTGAAACATGTTGTTGAGGAACACGGCCTCGAAATCCTGCGCCGCCGCTTTGGCTTTGGCCTTGTTGCCGGTGGCGGCGGGCTTGCCGGCCGCGTTCGCCATCATCAGGTCGATCGGCTTTAGGCCCGGCGCGGGCAGGGTGAGCGCGCTTGCCATCACATCACCTCGATGTCGGCCTGGATCGCGCCGGCGGCCTTGATCGCCTGCAGAATCGCGATCAGGTCGCGCGGGCCGATGCCGAGCGAATTGAGCCCGTCGACCAGCTGCTGCAGCGATACGCCGTTGCGCACCAGCGCAAGCTTCTTGCCGTCCTCCTGCACGCCGATGCGCGTGCGCGGCACCACCGTGGTTTGACCGAGGCGCGAGAACGGCGCCGGCTGGCTGACCTGCGCCGTCTCGGTAATGGTGACGGTCAAATTGCCCTGTGCCACCGCGACCGTGGAAACCCGCACGTCGTTGCCCATGACGATGATGCCAGAGCGCTCGTCGATCACGATCTTGGCGGCTTGATCCGGCTCGACCTGCAACTGCTCGACCTCGGTGAGCAGCGAAATCACGTTGCCGCGATACTGCTTCGGCACGGTGATGCCGATGGTCGATGGGTCCAGCGGCTCCGCCGTCGGCACGCCGATAAAGTCGTTGATCGCGGCCGCGATGCGCTTGGCGGTGGTGAAATCTGGATTGCGCAGCGCCATGCGCAGTTGGCTCTGGCGATTGAGATTGAATTCGATCTCGCGTTCGATCAGCGCGCCGTTGGCGATGCGGCCGACTGTCGGCACGCCGCGCGTGATCTTGGCGGCTTCGCCTTCGGCCTGGAAGCCGCCGATCGCGACCGATCCCTGGCCGACCGCGTAGACGTTGCCGTCGGCGCCGAGCAGTGGCGTCACCAGCAGCGTGCCGCCTTGCAGGCTCTTGGAATCGCCGAGCGCGGAGACGGTGACGTCGATGCGGGTGCCCTGGGTGGCGAAGGGGGGAAGATTGGCTGTCACCATCACGGCGGCGACGTTGCCAGTGCGCAGGGTCTGGCCGCGCACGTTGACGCCGAGCCGTTCCAGCATCGCGGTGAGCGATTGCTTGGTGAACGGAATATTATTGAGCGTGTCGCCGGTGCCGTTGAGGCCAACCACCAGGCCGTAGCCGATCAGCTGGTTCTGGCGCACGCCCTCGACATTGGCGAGGTCCTTGATGCGCGACGTCGCCCCGGCTCCCACCGGGACGCACACGGCCAGTAATACGGCCAGCAACGCGGCCTGAAACGTCTTCGTCATCACTGCTCCCCAATGTGACGTGCGACTTGCCTTGTCCTATGCGAAGGCCGTGCCAACACGCGCTTGTGTGCCAAGACTCTGGCAATGCTGCGGTTTTTGAATCGGCACCATGTAAGCGCCGCCCCGGCAGCCAGGCATGATCGTCCTGGGCGGTAATTTTTGCCGGTGTCTTTACCGGCGGTTAACCATACCGGCACAGGCTTCAGGGGTATTCGGAGACCGACGATTTCGTCGGCTGGGATTGCTTGCCATGCGCATTTACGGACCGAACGGAGCCGCGCTTGCCAACGCGCCGTCCGGCGCGCGCCGCGCGAAAAGCGGCACATTCACGGTCGGGGGGCAGGAAGCGCCGCACAATTCCGCCGCCGCCGGCTCGCTACGCGCGATTGCGACGGTCGATGCGCTGATCGCGCTGCAAGGCGTGGAGGATCCGACCGAGCGCAAGAAACGCGCGGTCACCAAGGGCCGCAAGGCGCTCGACGTGCTCGATACGCTCAAGCTCGGCCTGCTCGACGGCTCGGTCAATCAGTCCACGCTGGCGCGCCTGAAGGTCGCGGCCGAGGGACTGACCGAGGGCTCGGGCGATGCCGGGCTCGACACGGTCTTGGGCGAGATCGACCTTCGGGTGGCGGTGGAACTGGCCAAGGCCGGCATCCGCTAGGCCCTGGGAACCCGCCTGCGCGGCCCGCCAGGCCCTTTAAGTCACTGAACCGTCATATTAATCACACCAGGCGGGTCCCCTTACTCGGATATTGTCCGGGCCGTGGCACGCGTATATAAGCCTGCCGCACTGGGAGGGTGGACTTCGGTACCCAAGAAAATAAGAAGACAGGGAGTTCAGTGGGATGTTGGCCAAAACCAAGACCTATCGGCCGTCCGACAAGGAGCCGTTCATGAACGAGCGCCAGCGCGATTATTTTCGCGTCAAGCTGCTCGCCTGGCGGGAGGACATTCTCAAGGAGGCCAAGGAGACGCTGCTGCATCTGCAGGAGGAGAACCAGAACCATCCCGATCTCGCCGATCGGGCATCCTCGGAGACCGACCGCGCCATCGAGTTGCGCGCCCGCGACCGCCAGCGCAAGCTGATCGCCAAGATCGACGAGGCGCTCGGCCGCATCGAGGACGGCACCTACGGCTTCTGCGAGGAGACCGGCGAGCCGATCGCGTTGCGCCGGCTGGAAGCGCGCCCGATCGCGACGCTGTCGGTGGAGGCGCAGGAGCGCCACGAGCGGCGCGAGCGGGTCTATCGGGACGATTGAGGGCCTATCGAGCGCGCCGCTCAAACGTAACAAAGCGCGGCGCGAGCGGGTCTACCGTGACGATTGAGCTTTCGTTTGCTCACGTTCAAGTTCAATGCGCGGCCGTCGCGCCGGGCATTGTCGTTTCGAGTATCAGAACGCCCTTATTGCCAGTCGCGCGGCTTAATGTCCGGCACGCGGCGGCCATAGACGCGCTTGCCGTGGTCGCTCCACTGGGTGATCCGGGTCTGCGCGCCGCCCATCAGCCCTGAGAGAATGAGCGCGAACAACGCGCCGAAGGCGAAACCGCCGATATGCGCCCACCAGGCCACGCCCGCGGCCATGCCGGGGCGCGCAAGCTCGGAGGAGCCTTGCAGCACCTGCAGGCCGAACCAGAGCCCGGCGAACAGGATAGCCGGGACGGGCACGAACAGCGGAATGAAGAAGATCGGCACGATGGTGATGACGCGCTCGGTCGGATAGACCACGGCATAGGCCGCGATCACTGCAGCGATCGCGCCGGAAGCGCCGAGCACCGGTTCGGCCGAATCCGGATGCGTGACGATCTGCACCGCGCTCGCTGCCAGCGCGCCGCCGAAATAGAGCGCGAGGAACAAGACGCGGCCGAAGCGCGCTTCCATGGCCGGGCCGAAGATCCAGAGGAACCACATGTTGAAGATGATGTGCAGCCAGCCGCCGTGCAGGAAGGCGTCGGTGACAAGCGGCCAGTAATCGTGCGGATTGAGCCCGACCGAACGCGCCAGATCGGGATAGGTGTAGCGCACCGGAATGAGCGCGTATTGCACCAGCACCACATGCAGCAGGTCGATCGGCAGGCTGAGCGTGAGCAGAAATACCAGCGCGTTGACCGCGATCAACAAGAGCACGATCGCCGGGAAAGCGGCGCGCGGGGCGGTGTCGGTAAAGGGAAACACGCGGCGGCTCCTCGCATGCGGGCCCGGCGGGCCGCAATTTGCTCAGCGCGCAATGTCGGAACAGTGCGCGGGCTGCGCAAGCCGTTCCGCGGCGGGCGCCAGCCAAGATGCTTCGATGTTAAGCG
>CAYLMY010000007.1:16984-35755 GCA_964384635.1 uncultured Undibacter sp. | reverse complement strand
ACACGGTGCAGGTCGAATTGATGCGCGCCGGCTTATCCGATTTCATGGCCATGGGACCCAATTCGTGCAGGCCCATGTTCATTTCGTCGGCAATGTAGCCGAGATAGCGCCCGCAACCGGCGGCGCAGCGGTCGTTCATCTGGAAGTTGGCGACAATTCCGTTCTCATCGATTTGAATGCCCTTCGTGTCCTGACCACCGATATCGAGCACCGTGCGCGTCTGCGGATACATCAGATGGGCGCCGAGACCGTGGCACAGAATTTCCGAGCGGATATGTTCCTTGGAGAACGGCAGCGTCACCCGGCCATAGCCGGTGCCGACGAGGTAGGTTTCCTCCAAATCGACAGCGAGCGCATCCTCGATCATCTTCTGGATATCGGCCGCCGCCGATTTAACTGAATCGTCCGTTTTCAGCACGCGCCCAAGCGCGCGGCGGAATTTATCGCTCAGTTCGCCGGCCGGCGGCCGATTTTCAACCTCAATAATTGATTTGTCATAGACATTGAGAAGCAAATCATAAGGAAGGCTTGCATCGCGCGCGACTTCTTCGGCATGGCTGTGATAGCGCGATCCCGCGATGTCCCGGAAAAAATCGGATTTCCGCTTGGCGCCGGGCGCATAAAGCTCCGGTGCTTCCGCGCGCAAGCGCTTGAACACCTCGCCGAGCGAATCCTTCACGCCGGCCCCGAACTTGACGAAGCGTTCGCCCTGGATTTGGCCGATGCAGGTCTGCTCGAGATCATCGAGCTGTTCGAGAAACTGCTCAAGACGAAAGGCTCGCTCAAGCGTGCCAAGAAACGCGTCAAGGTCGATCAGCCCATGGGCGGCGGTAAGCGCCCGCCGGAACAGCGTGAACTGCCCGTCGACGCGCGCCTCCTGACTTGCCACGCGCGCAGCGGTCGCGTAGTTCGAGCGCGAATTGGTGATGCCGTGGCCGATCACCTTGCGATCCTCATCGAGGAGGACAGCCTTGGTCGTCGTCGAACCAAGGTCGATGCCGACAAAAGTCTTCATGCGTCCCTCCTCAAGCCGCCGCGTCCACGCCGGCACGTTTCTGATCGACCATCTGGAAATAGCTCTCCAGGCGGTTCTTGATGTTGGCCGCCGAGAAATAGCGCGGATCGACCAGGTCGGATTCGACGAACGCCGCCGGCTTGCCGGTACGCTTCTCGACCTCGCGCATCATCAGCAACTGCCCGGCCGAGAAGCTGTTGCAGCTCTTGATCGAGTTGATCAGCAGGCCGTCTGCTTCGTATTCATTGATGTAGTTGACCAGCATGTCGATGCGCATCGGCAGGCTGCGGTTGGTATAGACGCCAAGGCAATATTCGGCCAGCGTCTCCAATGGCTTGTCGGGATCGTGACGGAAGCCGAAATCGTAGACGCCGCCGACCTTGGTGTAGCTGGAAGCGACGATGACCGCGCCTTCGTCGTAGAACATCTTCCAGAACTGGCGGAAGCTGGTGTAGTTGGGCGGTCCCTCGACCACCAGCCGGTATTTCTCATTGCCCATGTCACCATCGGGCGTGACCGGTCCCTGGCCTTTGGCCAGCCGGTCCTCGACCTCCTCGCGCAGAAACCGGTAATAATCGATCGCGTCTTGGGTACCGCGGAAGGCGCCGAAGATCGGCCCGATGTAATAAATGCCGCCGAAATAGGCGTCGATCGGCGACGGCTTGGCCTTGGCGCTCTGCAGCACGCGAACCAGATCGTCTTCGGCCTTGGTCGACTTCTTCAGGTGCTCGCGCAACCGGTCGATATCGAACTTGACTCCGGATACGCGCTCCAACGTGGGGATGACTTCTTCCTTGAGCTGCTTGACCATGTAGTCGATCATGTTCTTGGTAATCTTGCCGTCGCCCATGTAAGGCGTGTGCAACATGATGGTCTCGCACTTGTACTGCTCGCGCAGAAGCTCGAACCACTTCATGAAGGTGAAGCAGCCGGTGTAGGAGAGCAGCAGCACGTCGGGATTGGGAAATTTCTTGCCGTTGGGGGCGAGATTGCCCTTGGCCATCATGCCGAGATCCGACTTCACATAGGTGCAGACATCCTCCGAGTGACCGATTTTCTCCGCTTCGAGCACGAAGCTGCCGCTCGTGCGCCGCAGCCCGTTCTGAATGGCGTTGACCTCCGGCAGATTGTTCAGCAGGTCGAAGCACATGATCAATTCGTTAAGATTGCCGGGCACGAAGGTGGCAGCCACCTTGGCGCCGGTCTCCGGCGCGCTGGTCAACCGATCGTAATGCGCGGCCATCATCTCCTTCTGCTTGACCATGGAGGCATCTTTGACGGCCTCCTTCACCGGCGCCCGGGAGGTGACAACCTTGGTCTGCGTCGTCATGCTGCGCTCCATAATTTGATTGAATCGGCGAACGTGCCAGCCTGCTCTCTGATCGGCTGCATCTGGCCGGAATTTTCAGCGTATTTGAACGCGATGTAAGGGATGCCGGCTTCCTTGAGCACGTGCTGCAGCATCGGCCGCTCGAGTAGCGCCGGATCGCAGAAACTCGGCGCGGCGAAAATTACACCTTCCGCCGCGGTGCGCTTGACCGCGCGGACGAGATGCTGGCCTTTTTCTTTTTGATCTGGTTCGTATTTGGCCGCGGTCGACTCGGAATGATGCAGGAATGCAAGTGACAAATTCTGCAGCGGATCGCCCTCGATCGCGACGTCGCCGGTGAGCCAACGGGTCACCAGCAGCAGATCGTCATCCACCACGTAACAGCCGGAAAGCTCGAGCGACTTGATCAGGTTGAGCGGCGGCTGTTCGCAGAACATGCCGGTCAGCACGACGCGGCAATTGTCGCGCATCGGCCGCTCCTCGGCGCGCGCTGCGGCAAGGTATTCGCCCAACATCGTGGAATGCTCCTCGACCGGAAGCACGAGGCCGGCCCGCACCATCAGGTAAACCTCGGCGGCGGGCGCCTGCCATGGCCGCTCCGCCCTGAAGGCGTAAAGATCGCGCACCAGTCGGCGATTTTCATTGTAAACCGCGATCGAGTGCCGAAGCTCGTCGTCGGTTATCGGCTTGCCGCGAAGCTCGCCGAGATCGTGCCTGAGTTCGGCCAGCTCATTGATGTAGAAATTTCCCCCAATATCGTCCCGATAGTTCTGCGGAACGTCAAAATAATGGGAATAGACGTGCGGAAACATCATCTTCCACATGCCGGATAGATTGCGGATCACGTCGCAGATCGATGGAAACAACATGCCGTCGACGAAATCGATGCGGCCGGATACACCAAGTTCGATGGTCGAACGCGGGATGCGGCAGATATAGCTCTGGTAATAGGCATCACCGTGGATGACCTCAAGCTGATCGCCGCCGCCGACGATGCCGAGCGGTAGCATGTCAGCTGCGTGAATGAGCTCGCGCGGCACGTAGATCGGCATGTAGCCGATCACCTTGCGGCCGGGCTCCGCTGCTTTCCATTGGCGCGCCGATGTGAAGGATAAATCCTCGAACAGCGCGTTCGCGCGGGCGACGATCTCGGCGGTAGCCGAGGGGTTCAACGATGTTGCCATTGCGGCGACCTCTTTGCGATGAAAGCTTCGAGACCTGCCACCGCGTCGTGGGTGGCCATGAGTTCGTCGAGATAAAGCCGCTCAACCGCGCGAATCTTGGCCTTGACGCGCGCGACGTAGTCGAGCCGTGCCGCCTTGACCGCATGACGTAATGAGCTCGCGCTCTTTGGCTTTAAATGTTCCTCGAAATAGGAAAGAGCGGCACGCTCCGGATCGGCGACCGCTTCATGGGCGATGCCGACGGCCACTGCTTCGGCGCCGGTGATGCTGCGGCCGGAGACTAAGAGATCGAATGCGCGCATAGGGCCGACCAGCTCCGGCAGCAGGCACGAGGCGGCCGGCGCGAACACGCCGAGCTTCATTTCCGGCTGGCCGAGATTGGCTTCGGGCGCGACGAACATGAGATGGCCAGCCAGCGCGAGTTCCAGCCCGCCGCCGAGGCATTGGCCGCGCACCGCGACCAGGATCGGCACCGGCGATTCGACCATGCGCAGGATCAGGCGATGAAGTCCGTCCAGCATGGCCGCGCATTGATCCGGCAGGTGTTCCTCGACGCTAGCGCCGAAGCTGAAATGCGGGCCTTCGGCGTCCAAGATAATCGCACCGAGATTGCCGTTGCCAAGATGCTCCACCAGCGCCTTATCAAGCGCCGCGATCATGGCGGCATCGACAAGGTTCGCTTTCGGACGGTCCAGCCGCAGCCGCAACAATCGGCTGTCCGCCTCGAGCCAAGTCTTGAGCGGCTGGTTCACGGCTTTAAGACCTCGCCCGTGGCATGATGCTTTCGGTGAGTTCGTCGCTCCACGGCGTGTTGGCGGCGAGCGCGCGGCGCAGCGCCACGAAATCGACTTCGCGCCCGGTCTCGCGGGTTCCTTCATTGAAGGCGCGAAAACCGGCACGCGCTTCCGTCATCATGTTGAGCGCGAGCCAGTCGCGCGAATTTTCCTTGTTGGCATTCCACGCGACGAGCTTCGGCTTGCGTAGCTCTTCGACCGTCTTGGTCGTGCATTCAGGAAAGGTGTAGAGCAGCTTGGTGCACAGCGCCTCTACCTTTTCATCGAGCAGGCTGAGGTCGACGGTGCCGCGCTTCAACAGCGCCTGACCTTCGGCGGCCGCCGCACCCGTCTTGGGTTCACCGTGGACGATGCGGCCATACTCGTCGAGGTAACGGTCGGTGACGACCGTCGGATTGGCGACGAATTTGCCGTCGACTTTCAGCGCCGGCACGACGTCGCTAATGACGCCGAGACGATAGGCCTTGTGCGCCGAGAACGGTTCGCAGAGCAGGCCGGAGACCATCGCCTGCTCGCAGCCGATCATGTAGGGCAGGAAGTCGGTGGCCCCGCCGATCGGTGCCGAGCCATGCTTGGGCCCGGCCTGGCCAAAGCGGGCGAGGTCCTGCGCGATCGAGAAGTCGCAGGCCATGCCGATTTCCTGGCCGCCGCCGATGCGCATGCCGTTTACGCGGCAAACCACCGGCTTGTCGCAGCCAATGATCGCCGAGACCATGTCGTTGAACAGCCGCATATAGCCCCGGTATTCCTGGGGATTGCCGGCGTAATATTCGGCATATTCCTTGGTGTTGCCGCCGGTGCAAAAAGCCTTGTCACCGGACCCGGTGAAGACCACCGCAACAACGTCACGCGCCGCGCTGGCGGCGCGAAAAGCCAATATGGTCGCCTTCACCATATCGGTCGTGTAGGAGTTGAATTGGCTGGGGTTGTCGAGCGTGATCCAGGCGTTGAACAGCCCGCCAACCGGCTTACCGTCCATCCCTTTCACCGGACGCTTCTCGTAGTGCACGCCCTTTGAGATCGTCTCGCGAACCCCCTCGCCGACGAGATTGTGATCCTTGGGTTCGGATTTTGGCACGGTGATGGCCCGGGCTGCTTCGCCAGTCATGGAGATGCTCCTCACGATGCGGGAACGAGAACGGCGCGACGCTTGATCGCACCGGCATGGACCGCCTCGAACACTTGATTGATTTCGCTCAGGGGATGCTTTTCAACAAACGGCGTGACCTTGACGCGGCCGTTCATCACGAGCTCCAAGGCCGCAGGATAAAGTTCGGGCGGGCATCCCCAGTTTCCGATCGCCCGCGCGTGATAGGCCATCAAGTTTGAGAGCCGTATTTCGACCTTGTCCATGGTGAATCCTACGACGGCCAGTGTTGCGCCATGATTGAGCAGACTGAAAGCCGTTTCTTGGCCGGTGCGGGTGCCGGAACATTCAAAAATAATCCACTCGCTCTGGCGCAGCCCGTGTTCCTTGGCGAAGGCCTGGATGGCTGATTTGAGCTCGCGCGGCGTCATCTGCTTGGAATTCAGCGTGAGCGCGGCACCTTGCCCGGTAATGGCGGCAAGTTTATCCGGGTTCACGTCGATCGCGACGACGATGCCGCCCATAGCAGCCGCGATCTGCGCGGCATACCCACCAACGCCGCCAACGCCGTTGACGATGACGAGATCGCCTTGCGTAACACCGGCCTGCACGACCGCCTGGTAAGGAGTCGTCACCGCATCAGCGATCACGGAAAGATCCGCTAGCTCGATTCCAATGGCGGCCAAGCGATGTTCGTCGACAACACACAGTCCGTGCGACGGCACGACGATGTGGGTGGCGAAGCCGCCTTGAATATCGTTGCCCGGCATCTTCTGGTTTGGGCAGATCGTTGCCTTGCCGCGCTGGCAGGCATCGCATTTGCCGCACGGGATCACCGCGGGGATGATAACGGCGCGATCGGTGAAAGAGAGCGCGTCGGTGCCGGTGTCGACGACGTGGCCGCTGATCTCATGGCCGAGCGCCAGCGGCAGTTCATGCTTGGTGCGTACGCCATCGTAGTAGTAGCCAAGATCGGTATGACAAACCCCGCAGCCAGCGATTTCGACCAGGACTTCATCGGGACCCAGGGCACCGATTTCGAATTCCATGGGGACGAAAGGCTTGCCTGCGCCCGTCATCATCCAACGAACCGGTTTGGCGCCCATCGCTCTGCCCTCCAGTCAAGCCGCCGACCCCGTCCCTGGACCCCGGCGCGACCTTGTTTTTTATATTCAATCGCCGAGCATGCGATTACCTTGATCAAGGTCAAGGAAAGGCAAAAAAACGTATTATAGTACTTAAATACATATTGGAGCCGCGCACCCGCAAAACGGGCTCTAATCAAGGGAAAAACGACCATGGGAGCCTCGCCGAGCATTTCGATTGCGATCCTTGGCAGCGGTGGCGCCGGCGCTCTGACCACCGGAAATTCCCTGCTCGAAGCGGCCTGCGCCGCCGGGTGGCATGGGCTGCTTACGCGTACTTTAGGACCCCAAATTCGCGGCGGTGAAGCAGCGGCGCTGCTGCGACTGGCCGTCAACCCGCTCGAAGGCCTGCCCGACCAGTTTGACCTGGTGATCGGCATCGACTGGCTGAATGCCAACCGTTTCGGCTCTGAAATCAAAGCCGGGCCAGGGACCCTAGTGATCAGCGACCCGCGCGGCGGCGATCTGCCGTCGATGGTAACCCAATCCGGGGCGCGGGTCTTTGAAATACCGATGAAGGAGATGGCCAAGGCCATCCCCGATGGGCGCCCCAATATGATCGCGCTCGGCATCGCAGGCCGGCTGCTGGGTCTTACCATCGAACAGGTATTCGCGCCGATCAAGAAAGTTCTTGCGGACAAAGGACCAGCCGCCATCGAGGCCAGTCACGCCGGAATCAAGACCGGATTCGGCGCGGCCGCTGGGACCGATTTCGGCAAGCAACTCGCCCCGCCAAACCCGAGCTCCGCCCGGCGGTGGCTCCTGTCGGGAAACGAGGCGACCGCCCTCGGCGCCATCCGCGGCGGTGTTCGCTTTGCCGCTGCCTACCCAATTACGCCGGCGACGGAAGTCCTCGAATGGCTGGCGCCAAATCTTGCCAAAGTCGGCGGCGTGCTGCTGCAGGCCGAAGACGAGCTTGCCGCCATCAATATGATCATTGGCTCATCCTTTGGCGGCACGCCGGCGCTGACGGCAACCTCCGGCCCCGGCCTTTCCCTGATGATCGAAGCGCTTGGCCTCGCCACCTCCGCCGAAATTCCAGTTGTCGTTGTGGATGTGATGCGTGGCGGGCCATCAACGGGCATCCCCACAAAATCAGAGCAAGCCGACCTGAATATCGCTGTCTACGGGCTGCACGGGGATGCGCCACATCTCGTGCTGGCGCCGCAATCGGTCGGCGACTGCATGTTCACGACGCAATGGGCGACCTATCTTGCGGAGACGCTGCAATCCCCGGCTATTGTCCTGTCCGATCAATTCATGGGGCAGACAAGAGCCGCCATCGAACGGCCGGCCGACGTGGCATTCATCGGCGCGCGGACCGTCGCGACCGATATCGTCGGCGCCTATGAGCGCTACGCTTTGGCGGCGAACGGCGTATCGCCCATGGCCATTCCGGGAACGCGCGGCGGGCAATACACCGCCGACGGCCTTACCCATTCGCAACGCGGCACCCCGACCAGCGGCGCTGCCGACCATCTCGCCCAGCTCGACAAGCGGCGCGACAAGCTCGATAACTTCAACTACGGCGACCACTGGGCGGCGGTCGAAGGCGCCGGCGATCTCGCGGTCTTGACCTGGGGATCCCTCACCAGCGCCGCGCGCGAAGCGATCGCGCGCGCGAGCGCGGATGGGATTGACGTTCGCCTCGTCGCGCCGCGCTTGTTGTTGCCGACCCAGCCCGAACGGCTGGCGAAAGCGCTCGGCGGCGTCAAACGCATCCTGGTGATCGAGCAAACCCATGGCGGCCAGTTCCACCACTACCTGCGGGCTCACTATGACCTGCCGGCGCCGGTGCGCGTATTCAACCGACCGGGACCGCTGCCGATCACAGCCGGTGAGATTTACCGTGCGATCACGGAATGGAGATAGCGATGTCGACCGTCGATACGCAACGCGCCTACAAGCAGGCGGATTACAAGTCCGACATTAATCCGATCTGGTGCCCTGGCTGCGGCGATTATCACGTGCTCTTGTCGTTCACGCGCGCGTTCGCGCAACTGGGTCTGCCGCCCGAACAGATTGCGGTCATTTCCGGCATCGGCTGTTCATCGCGGATTCCTGCCTATACAAATTGCTACGGCTTTCACGGCGTGCACGGCCGTTCGCTGGCGCTCGCTGCCGGATTAAAGGTGACGCGGCCCGATCTCACGGTGGTGGTCGCCAGCGGCGACGGCGATGGCTACTCGATCGGCGGCAACCACTTCCTGCACGCCTGCCGCCGTAACGTCGACATGACCTATGTGGTGATGGACAATCACATCTACGGCATGACCAAGGGGCAGCCCTCGCCGACGACGGAACCGGAGTTCGACACCGCGCTGTCGCCGGGCGGCACCAAGGTGCGACCGTTCCATCCGCTGGTGATCGCGCTCGCCTCGGGGGCGAACTTCATCGCCCGTTGCTTCTCCGGTGCACCGAACGAAACTGCCGCGGTGCTGGTGGAGGCGATCAAGCATCCGGGATTCTCGTTCGTCGAAATCCTCAGCCCGTGTGTGACCTTTCGCCCGGACGAGAAGGCATGGAAAGACCTGGTGCACCCGGCCCCGGTCGCCGCGACCACCGATCCGGGCAAGGCCGCGCGCAGGATCATGAGCGACGATGGTTTCAACATCGGGATTCTGTTCCGCGGCAATCGTACGCCGTATCAGCCCGCGGTTGGCGCAACCAATATTGAATTGTCGGAACTGGAGAAGGACTTCGAGCTATGAGCAAGACAGCGGGCAATCCAAAAGTCTCCAACCTCAACGATCTGCTGGCCATCGCCTACCAGATCGAGATCGATGCGGTCGACCGCTACAAAATGCTGGCCGATCAAATGGAAACTCACAACAACCCGGAACTGGTCAAAGTCTTCCGCGATCTGGCCCGCGCCGAAGGCATCCATGGCGAGGAAATCCGCCGTCTCGCGGGTGATTTTGACGTCGTCGCCCATGCACGGCAGATCGCAAAGTTTGAACGAAGCGAGAGTCCGGAAGAGGTCGACCTCGGTTCTGCGCACTACCTGATGACGCCTTGGCATGCACTGCAGCTCTCGCTCAAAGGCGAAGAGCGCGCGTTTGCCTATTTCACCTCCATCGTAGAGACGGCAAAGGATCCGAAGGTCAAGGCGCTGGCGGCGGAGCTGGTCGAAGAGGAGGCCGAACACGTCAATCTCGTGCATCGGCTGCTGCTCCGGTATCCGAAGCCGAGCGATACCTGGGCCGACGATTTGGACCCACCCGTGTCCCAGGAATAGCGCCAGCCGTTCGGCTTCGCGCCGCCGGCAGCGGCAATGAAAGCGCGCGATTAGTTGGTCTTGTTGCGCTGATCCCTCACCCGCACAGCCTTGCCCTGCGATCGCGGCACCTCGCCAGGCGATTTGGTCTCGACCTTGCAGGTCACACCGATCATCGACTTGATATGGTGAGTGACTTCGTCGGCCTTGTGTAAGCGGTCGCCTTCGAAACCAGGCGCTAGCTCGACCTCAACGGTCATCGCATCGAGGGCGCCGTCGCGCGTCAGGACGATCTGGTAGTGCGGCGCCAGCCCCGGAAAACCGACCAGCACCGCCTCCACCTGCGAGGGATAGACGTTGACCCCGCGAATGATGAGCATGTCGTCATTGCGTCCGGTCACGCGCAGAATGCGTACGTGGCTCCGCCCGCACGCGCACGGCTCGTCCGAGAGCCGGGTGATGTCGCGCGTGCGGTAACGCAGCATCGGCAGGGCTTCCTTGGTCAACGTGGTGATCACAAGTTCGCCCGCTTCACCCATCGACTTTGGCTGCATGGTTTCGGGATCGATGATTTCGAACAGGAATTGATCCTCCCATCCATGCAATCCGTTTTGCACTGAGTGGCACTCGCAGGCGACGCCCGGTCCGATGATTTCCGATAGGCCGTAGATGTCGACCGCCTTGATGCCGAGTCGCGTCTCGATATCGCGACGCATGGCGTCGGTCCATGGCTCGGCGCCAAAGATGCCGGTGCGCAGCGGCAATTTGCGGATATCGATACCCATGCCTTCGGCAACTTCGGCGATGTTAAGCGCGTAAGACGGCGTAGCGCACAGGATGGTGGCGCCGAAGTCCCGCAACAGCGTCACCTGCCGCTCGGTGCCGCCGCCCGACATCGGCACCACGGTGCAGCCAAGCCGCTCGGCACCGTAATGAGCACCAAGCCCGCCGGTGAACAAGCCATAGCCATAGGCGTTGTGCACGATTTCGCCAGGCTGGGTCCCCATGCAGGCGAAACAGCGCGCCATCAAATCGGCCCACAGATCGAGATCGCCCTTGGTGTATCCGACCACGATCGGCTTGCCGGTGGTGCCGGAGGAAGCATGCAGGCGCAGTACCTGTTCGCGCGGCACGGCAAACAGGCCGAACGGGTAGTTATCGCGCAGATCGGATTTCACCGTGAAGGGAAACCGCGCGAGATCGGCGAGCGACTTCAGATCGCTTGGCTTGACGCCGGCAGCATCGAGCTTCCGCTTGTAATGCGGGACCTTGTTGTACGCGCGCTCGACCGTGGTCTTGAGACGGGAAAGCTGCAATGCCTTCAGTTCGCTGCGCGGCATGGTCTCGGCTTTACGCGCGAACATATAGATGGGCGAATCGGCGACCGCGTTTTGCATACTCATGATTGAACCTCCCGGTCGAGATCGTTGAACTGTGGCGCGTGATCGCGCTTCTTGCGAGTTGGAATCGCCCGGCACCGACTCATGGCGCGGTCCATCCGGGCTTGACCGCCGGTCCGGGCACCCCAGACCCGCGTATCGGAGTGTGCGGAAGCGCGAAGCCCTGATTATAGGCGGCGCGCGTGATGAGAATGAATTTTATCGCCCAGCCGGTGATGAAAACCGAAAACCCGGCGAGCGCGAACAGGACCGCGTCGGCGACGGTCAAGATCAGACCAACGGCGACAAGCGTCACCGGAAGTACGAGGCCGGCGGTGAAGAACCAGCCTCGACAGGCCGCGAAGATTTCGAGCGTTCGGGTCGGCGCGCCTTCGCTTGCAAGCGCGTTGAGGTATCTCCACCAGGCCCAGATTCTCGCTGTGGCCAGTACGGCGAGCGCGATTGCCATCGGCTCGGCAACGCCGCCCAGGTCCGGCAGCAACGCCGCCAGCAACAGGTACAGGCCGCAGCCCTCGGCGAGTCCGGTCGCCAATATCAGGGGGATCACGCGCGGCGTGCGCCAGGCCGGTATTCCCTTGGATTGCTCCAGAATCATGCCCTGGCAGAAAAGAAAGATCAGCCCGACCAGCGCCGCCGCCAATAGTGCAATCCGGTTTCCGGACCATAACGCTGCGAGCGCGAGCGGAAACAGCAGGCCGGCGACCCAGGCTTCGCGCGACATCCAGGACCGTTGCGGCTGGCGCAGCACGTAGATGAACCGCAATGGCCGGCCGATCTTGAACATCAATAGCAGCAGGCCGAGCGCGATGATCGCGAGCGCAATAAGACCCGGCACCAATACCGGAGTTCCAGCAAGGCTGGCGATTGTGGCAAAGCCGAACAGTCCGGCACCGGCGCCGCCGCACAAGAAATTGCCGGAGGCTTTCCAATCCCAGTGTTTTTGATGCCATGGCTCGACCCCGCGGGTGCGAATGCGCCCGGCTTGCGCATCCGAGAGCGCGGGCGCCGTTTCGGGCGCCGTAGCGGCAGCGGCCTTGTCGTAGAGATAATAGAAGCCCGGCTCGGTGGCGAGCTCCGCATGCATGCGGAAATTCTTGTGCTTGTTCAGCAGCCGGGAGACGTTGCTGTCCGGGTCGTCGAGATCGCCGAAATGCAGCGCGTCCGCGATGCAGGCATTGACGCAAGCCGGCGTCGCGCGCGGATCGCTGCCCGGCGTCAAGCCGTTCTCGATGCCGAAATCAATGCGATCCGAACAGAACGTGCATTTCTGCGCGACCCCGAGGCGCGCGGGATCTTCGCGTTCAAGCTCGTTCTGCATGGCGTCGTCACCATAGGCAAAATCCTCCTTGGTGATCTTGAAACGGGCCTGGTAGGGACAGGCGACGTCGCAATAGGCGCAGCCGATGCAGATGTCGTAATCGATGGTGACGATGCCGTCGGCGCGTTGGCGTGTCGCGGTCGAGGGGCAGACATGCATGCAGGGCGGATCGGCACAGTGCTGGCAGCCGACCGGGACGAAGGTGCGATTGACATTCGGGAAGGTGCCGGCCTCGACATCGAGCACCTTGCGCCATTGCACTGCCGGCGACGTGGCGTTGGCATGCCGGCAGGCCGCGGTGCAGGTCTGGCAGCCGACGCAACGCTCGAGATCGGCGACCATCGCCCAGCGGGTCATGTTGGCCCCTCAAGCCGCGTCACCTTGACCTTGACCAAGTCGGCGCTCGATCCGGTCGCGTCGGTGAGATCGAGCAGCATCGGCACCAGCGCGTTCATGCTTGGCGCGTGGAAGTCCTTGGCGAACGGCGTCACCCAGTGATCGAACTGGCCGATCATCAGCAGCGTGTCGGGGCGGATGCCCTCGCTCAACATCACCCGGCCTTTAGTGTTGTTGAGCGGCGAGCTCACTTCGACCAGGTCGCCGTCGGCGATGCCAAGTTTCTCCGCCGCGCTCTCGTTCATCACCACGCTGCCGTGGCCGATAACGTTATCGGCTACTTCCTTGATGAGCTGAATGCCGACATTGTTGCCCCAGGAATATTGCATGCTGCGCGAGGTGACGAGCCAGAATGGATAGTCGGCGATACGCACGTTGAAGTTCTTGGCGAGCGCGTCTTCCCAAAGCCCGTTTAAATCGCGCCAATGCGGCAGCGGCTCATATTCGGCGAGTTGTTTGTCCCACCATTGGATGCCTTGCTCGTGCAGGCGCCGCTCGAGCTCCTTGCCGACGCGCAACAGGCGCTCCTGGTAGGGCTGCTCGAAGCGCAGGCCCTGCTCGACCAGCTTCGGATAGAGGTACCACATCAAGCGCGAGAACGGCTTGACGCGGAAACCATGGGTGCGGAACCAATCGAGCCCTTGCGACTCGGCGCCGTCGGTTATTTCCGCGCTCGCCGCCCGACAGCTGGCATCCCATATTTCTTCAACGCTGTGCGCCTTGGTCACATCGAGCGAAAAATCGTAATTATCACCCTTGAGCTTGACGTCGGCGCCGCCGCGATTGATCGCCGTATTGTAGGCCTCGAGCAGGCCGGTACGACGCGCGAGTTCGGTCGAAATCCAGGTGAAGTCCTTCGCCTCGCCCTGCGGCGGCACCGCCGGATCGCGCAAGGCGAAGCCCTGGTAATCCCAAAACTGCTCGATGTATTTGGTGCCGCCGATCCGCATCAGCTGCAAGCCTTCAAGATCGGTGCAGTCGGGCAGCAGCACGTCGGCCATGTAGTTGGTTTCGTCCTGGGTGAAGGCGAAGCAGACGGTGAAGGGGAACTTCGCCACCGTCTCGCCGACCGCCTTGGTGTCCCAGAACGAGATTACCGGATTGGTGCGGTAGACCAGCCACACGTCGGGCGGCTCCGCGTGCGGGAGGTGGTCGAAGTCCTCCTTCTGCATCATCCAGGCAAGGTGGGTCGGCCCGAGCGCCTGGCTCCAGGCCGAGTTGGCAACCAGCGGCACTAGCGTGCGGTGGGCGCTGCGCACCGGCGGGCGCGAAATCCATCCCTCCTTGCTCGTTGGGTTCATCGGATATTCCATGAACCCATCGGGACCCGGCTTGACGCTCGACCAGCGATTGTCGGCCGGACGATTAAGCCGTACGGTGGTGCCAAGCGTACCGCCCGGCACGTCGAGGGCGCCGACCAGGCAGGGAATGAGTGTGCGCGCCCAGCAGCATTCGTAGCCGCCCCAGCCGTTATTGACGGTCTTGCCGAACACAATGGCGACCGGCCGGAACGGCAACGTCATACCTTCGATCTCTATCGTCTCGCCGACATGGGCGTGGGCAAGGAACTCATCGGTGACGCGGCGGATGGCGGCGGCCGGAACATCGCAAATCGCCGCGGCCCATTCCGGCGAATAGTTCTTCACATGAGCGACAAGGTGCGCAAAGGCGGGGCTGACGGCGGCCGCCTGGTGTGTGGTGATTTCTTGATCGGGGCCGATCTCGATGCCGTCGACGGTGAATGTGCCTTCAAGCGCCGGATCGATATTGGCGGTGTCGAACGCCACCGCGCGCCCGCTATTTTGATCGATCACCAGCGGCTTCTGTGTCTCTTGATCGCGCAGGAAAAATCCGCCGGGCCCGATCAGATAGGGCGACGAGGTCCGCTGTTTGAGAAAGGCAATGTCGAGCTTTTCACGTGCCTGTTCATGCAACAGCACATGGATCATGGCGAACAGGAAGGCGGCGTCGGTCTTTGGCTTGATCGGGATCCACTCGGCCGAGCAAGCGCCAGTCACCGAGAGGTGCGGCTCGATTTGCACGCGCTTCATGCCGCGATTGCGCGCGTCGGCGTGGCGCTTGACCCCGCACACCCCACCCGAGGCCTCGACATTGGCGCCGAACGACAGGACGAATTCGCAGAGCGGGGTATCGGGACACACGGTGAAACCACGGTGCCAGAGCTCACCGTAGAGATGCTCCGAATGGGTGCATTTGACGCCCTGACCGGAACCGAAGCTAAAATCGACCAGTCCCCAGGCCGCCAGGAAGGCCGGTAGCGTACCCATATAGGCGGTGGGAGTACCGCCGCCGCCGAAGCTTGCGGCGAGCCGCGGATAACCGCTCTCGTCGATGGGTCCCGCCGCGCGCGCGGCCTTGAGCTTGTCGGTGACCAGATCGAGCGCCTCATCCCAGGAAACGCGCACAAAGCCCGGATCCTCGTGCCGGCCCTTCTTCGGGTTGGTCCGCTTCATTGGATAAAGCACGCGGTTCGGGCTGTAGGCTTTTTGCACCAGCCCAAACGCTTTGACGCAAGCTTTGCCCCCGCCGGGGTGAATCGCGGCGGCGGCAAAATTCGGGTTGATCTCGGTGGCAACCCCGTCCTGAATGCGCACGGTCAGCAGGTCCGGCCCGGCTACGCATTGGTAGCAATAGGTCGAAACCGTGCGTTCCCGCGGTGGCTTGCTTCCCGGCATAGCCCGCATCCTCAGTCCGAGCAGGGAATTTGTCTAGTCGCCAGCGCCAGGCCCCTCAGGTGCCAACGTTCACGGCGGCGCCCTCGCCGGCTTCGGCTTGCGCGTGCACCGAATAGCCCACCTTGAGCGCGTCCATATTGAGATCGAGAAAGCCGCGCGGCGTCTCTGCGCGCACCGCCTGCTCGATCCGTTGGCGATCGCAGATATTGCTCAGCGCGACCAAGGCGCCGAGCGCAACGATGTTGGTCACCCGCTCGCTGCCAAGTTCCAAAGCGGTGCGGCTGAGCGGTAGGTGATAGCGGCGGAAATTGCCCGCCGGCAGTTCGGGGCACAGCCGCGTGTCGGCGATGACCAGCGCACCCGGCTTGAGCAGCGGCCAAGACGGTTTAACGGCGAGCCGATCGAGCAGCACCAAATAATCGATCGCGGTGGTCAGCGGGAAATCCACCTCGGCGTCCGAGATTACCAGGTCCGCATTACAGAAGCCGCCGCGCGAGGTCGGCTCATAGGTCTGCGACTGAGCCACGCGTTTGCCGCCGGCGGCAAGCGCATCGGCAAGCATCTTGGCACTGAGGATCAGTCCCTGACCTCCGGTACCGCCGATGCGAATTTCTATTCGTGAGTCGCCCATCACGGCGCTCCCGTCCGGGCCGCCGCCGCCCGCCGGTAGGCGGCGCCGTATTCAGGACGGTCATTCTTGGTCAGGATGCCGGTCGGCAGGCTGTTCGGGCGAAACGGCATGTCCACCGTGTCGCGGTAAGCGCTTGGGCGGATTCCACTCGTCTGCCGCATGATCATCTCCGCCGAAGAGCCCATGTCGTTCTTGCGCCCGAAAATCTCCGTGCAGTCGGACAACACTTCGACGAACGCAAAGCCCGGATGCCCGAGCCCAGCCTTGATCAGTTCCTTGAGCTTGGGGACATGGTGCGTCACTTCGCGGCCGACGAACCCCGCCCCGGCCGCGGTTGCGAGTGCGCAGGCGTCGAAATGCGGCTCTTGGTTACCGAGCGGAGTCGTCGTCGTCAGCCGTGTCTCCGACGTGGTCGGCGAGACCTGGCCACCGGTCATGCCGTAAACTTCGTTGTTGAGCATCAAGCAAGTCAGCTTGAGATTACGCCGGCAAGCGTGGATCAAATGATTGCCACCGATCGCAAGACAGTCGCCATCGCCGGTGATGACGATAACATTGAGATCGGGACGCGCCAGCGCGAGCCCGGTCGCAAAGGCGAGCGGCCGGCCGTGGGTGACATGGAAGGTGTTAGCGTCGATATAGGCGGATAACCGTCCGGCACAGCCAATGCCGGAGACAACCGCGAGTTTATCCTTGTCGATGCCAAGGTCGTGGATCGCCCACAGCAACGCCCGCAACGCGATGCCGTGACCACAACCGGGACAGAGGAAGTGCGGCATCATCTCCTTGCGAAGATAATCCCGAACGTCGAAGTCGGC
This sequence comes from uncultured Undibacter sp., assembly GCA_964384635.1. Taxonomy (GTDB): domain Bacteria; phylum Pseudomonadota; class Alphaproteobacteria; order Rhizobiales; family Xanthobacteraceae; genus Pseudolabrys. The sequence continues at coordinate 18,724 of CAYLMY010000007.1, read as the reverse complement.
GGCTGTGTCGATGAGCATCACGTCCCCCTCGCGAGCGCCGCGGCCTGCACGGCGATATCCGTCGGCGTGATCGCCTCGCCGTTAAAAAGATGAAGCCCTTCGACCGGCGTTCCGCCAAGCACGCGCTCGACCTCAAGCCGAAGCTGACCGGTGTTCATCTCGGGAACCAGCACGGCGCGCGCCTGCGCCGCAGCCCGGCACAGCGCCGTTTCGGGGAATGGCCAGAGCGTGATCGGACGGAACAGCCCCACGCGCAGCCCTTGTGCGCGGCACACTTCGACGGCGCGCCGCGCCGCGCGCGCACTGATGCCGATGGCGACAATGACCACGTCGGCGTCGGCGCAATGCAGCTCTTCCGACGAGTCGATCAAGTCACGGTGCCGCTCCAGCTTGGAAAAAAGCCGCGACAAGTTGCGGGTGACCGCCTCGGGGTTCTGGGTCGGAAAACCATCTTCGTTATGGGTCAAGCCGGTCGTATGGCTGCGATAGCCGGCGCCCGGCCGCGCCATGGCCGGAATGCTGTCGCCGCCACCATCATAGGGCCTGTAGGCCGCGCGCAGTCCGCTCGCCCATTTGCGTTCCGTGCTGCTCAAACGACCGGCGTTGTTGAGCGCGACGGTTTCGGAGAGTTGCGCGATCACCTGGTCATATAACAGCACCACCGGCGACCGGCATTGCTCTGCCAGATCGAAAGCACGGATGGTCTCGCTGTAGATCTCGCCCACCGAGGTGGGCGTGAGCGCAATGATCGGATAATCGCCATGGCTGCCCCAGCGCGCTTGCATCAAGTCGGCCTGCGACGGCCGGGTCGGCATGCCGGTGGAAGGGCCACCGCGCATGACATTGACGATGACGCATGGGATCTCGGCTCCGGCTGCGTAGCCGAGATTTTCCTGCTTGAGCGAAAATCCCGGTCCGCTGGTTGCGGTCATCGCTTTGACGCCGCCCATTGAGGCGCCGATCACGGCCGCCATCGAGGCGATCTCGTCCTCCATCTGCACGAACACGCCATCGACCTCCGGCAAGTGGCGCGCCAGCCGTTCGGCAATTTCCGACGACGGCGTGATCGGGTAGCCGGCGAAGAACCGGCAGCCGGCGGCAATTGCCCCCAATGCGCAGGCGTGGTTGCCGGAGATCAGTTTCAGGGCGTTCTGGCCGGTCAGCGCGGTATCAACGACGTTCATTGGGCGCGCGCCTCCCGCGCTGTAGCGGCGGAGGTATCAAGATGCACCCGGATCGCGAAATCCGGACACAACCATTCGCACAGCCGGCAACCCGTGCACTTGTCCGGCTCGGCCAACTCCACGATCCGATCTGCATTCAGTCGCAGGCAGTGCTCCGGGCACAGTTTCACGCAGATATCGCAACTCTTGCACCACGCGGGATTGATCTCGAGCCGCACCCGGTAGGCCGCATCCGCAGGCGCCGGCGTTCTCAGTCCCGGCGCCGCCACCGGCAGCGCGGTGTTGCGCGCTTCTTCGATCCAATCGCGGCCGCGACGGAACGCCTCCAGATTTACAGCGACGGTCTTCTTCGGCACGAATTCGGCAACCGTGCGCTCCCAATCCGCCGCCGAAAACTCCAATGCCGTCGACAGCGCGCCGAGCAGGATGACGTTCGCCACGCGCTCGTTGCCGAGCTTTTCGGCCATGTGCGTCGCATCGATGGCGTAGCCTTCGGCCACATGAGCGATGACTTCGGCCGGCGTCTCTTTCGAATAGCGCAGCGGCGCGCCCGGGT
>CAYLMY010000007.1:0-16884 GCA_964384635.1 uncultured Undibacter sp. | reverse complement strand
TGAGCGATGACTTCGGCCGGCGTCTCTTTCGAATAGCGCAGCGGCGCGCCCGGGTGGCGGTTGAGGCAGGCGAATGGCGGCACGATGCGTTTGGTGTCGCAGATGAAGATTCCGGCGCCGGGTTTGAGGAACGGCAGCCAGCGTAATCCTTCGGCCCATTCTAGCGCGACCAGGATATCGACTTCTCCCTTTGGGATGGTTGGCGACCAGACCCGCCGCCCAAAGCGCACATGGCTAAACACGGAGCCGCCACGCTTGGCCATGCCGTGCACTTCGCTCTGCTTGACTTCGAAGCCCTGAGTCTGCGCGAGCAAAGCGAGCACTTTGGAGACCATGATGACGCCCTGGCCGCCAACGCCGACGATGAGGACATTGAACGAGTCTTGGGCGGGATCAGTCATCAATGCCTGGCAATCCGGCGACGCAGGGACGGGACGGACGGCGGAGACTGGATCGCTCATTGCATCACCGGCGCAGCGGTCTTGATGCAGTCCACGGTGCAAACCTGGGCGCAGAGCGTGCAACCGATGCAAAGCGACTGGTCAATTTGCACCTTATGGCGGCCCTCGAACGATTGGTCGCTCCAGGTGATCGCCGGACAGCCCAGGTTCATGCACGCCTGACAGGCATTGCATTGTTCCGCGACGACCTCGAAAGGCGGGCCTTTGATCTTGACCGGGTCGAGCACGCAGGGCCGATCGGCAATGAGGACGGCAACGCCGCGATAATTGATGGCGTCGCGCAATGCGTGATGCATGGCGGCAAGGTCATAGGAATCGATCTTGCGCACCCATTTGACTCCGATCGAGCGAACCAGCGCTTCGTAGTCCACCTGCGGCACATCCTCGCCTCTCAGCGTCTTGCCGGTGCCGGGATGTTGCTGGCCCCCCGTCATCGCCGTCACATGATTGTCGAGCAGCAGCACCGTGATATTGGCCTGGTTGTAGACGGCGTTGATGAGTCCCGGAATTCCGGCATGCAGGAAGGTCGAATCGCCGATTGTTGCGACGACCGGTTTGGTTTCGCCGGCCTTGGCCATGCCGATGGCATTGCCGATCGACGATCCCATCGACACGGTCGTATCCATGCCGCGCAACGGATCGAGGCATGCCAAGGTGTAGCAGCCGATATCGCCGGCGACGCGCGCGCCGGAGGCGCGCACGGCCATGAAGCTTGATGTATGCGGGCACCCGGCGCAAAGCACCGGCGGACGCACCAACGGTTCCGGTGTCCACGCGCTTTGCTGTGGGCGCGGCAGCAGAATACCCGCCTGTTCGAAACCGGCACGCACGAGTTCGGGAGATAACTCGCCGGTCCGCGGGAAGAAGCGCTTGCCCTCGACCTGAAATCCGAGCGCGCGAATTTCCTTTTCGATCACGGGCTCGAGCTCTTCGACTACAAAGATGCGATCGACCGATTCGCAATAGCGGCGCAGCAGATCGTCCGGCAGCGGCCACGAAGCGCCGAGCTTGAGCACGTTGGCGTCGGGCAGCACTTCGCGCACATAGGGGTAACAGGTTCCCGCCGTGATGACGCCGAAGCTGGTATCGCCGGCCTCCCAGCGATTGATCGGCGACTCGGCAAAATACGCCTTCAACTGCGCCTCGCGTTCGATCACCGCGCCATGGCGCGGCCGGGCATAGGCCGGGATCATGACGTTCTTCGAAGGTTTCTCGATAAATCCGCGTGGCGGCGGCTCATTGCGATCGCCGATCGCCACCGGGCTGCGGGTATGCGAAAGCCGGGTCGTGCTGCGCACGATCACCGGCGTATCGAAGGTCTCCGATAGATCGAACGCAAAGCGGGTGAAATCAAGCGCCTCTTGCGCGTCGCTCGGCTCAAGCACCGGCACGGTCGCGAGCGCGCCATAGATTCGCGTATCCTGCTCGTTTTGCGAGCTGTGAATGCCGGGATCGTCGCACACGGCGAGGACCAGTCCGCCGTTCACGCCAATGTAGGCTTGCGACATAAATGCATCGGCGGCGACGTTGAGCCCGACATGTTTCATAGCGGCGAGCGCACGCCGCCCGGCAAAGGACGCGCCGATCGCAACGTCGAGCGCGACCTTTTCGTTGGTCGACCATTGAGCGTGCACGCTCTCCGCCGGATAGCGGGCCAATGTTTCTAGAATTTCTGTGCTCGGAGTGCCGGGATAGGCGGCGGCGACCTTCACGCCGGCTTCCCAGGCGCCGCGCGCGATCGCTTCATTGCCGGTCAACGGCCGAACATCTTTCGCCGCGCCTGGCGATAGCGCGGCCGCCTCCAATGCTTCGTGCATTCTGGCTTCCCCCCCACTGGCAGGCTTCGCCTTTTGCCTTGCTTGCCATCATCCCTTAATCATCAGCGGACGCAATTGAGCTAAATCAACTGCTTACCCTTGAAATCGACAGGGGGCAGGCCGCCACGAGGCCATTCGCATGGGCCTTTCCGGCCGGCGGCAGCAAACGATCACCTCGAACTAGCGAGTTTGGCGGCCTTTGCCTTAAGTCGTTCGAGTGTCTTGGCCTTGTCGACCACAAAGCGGCTATGCGAGCCGGCACAGATCGCTTCAAGGTTGTCCTTGGCGGCGATCTCGAAAGTGACCTTGCGCCCCTCGACGGCGCTCACGGTCGCAGTGATCTCGACCGTCATGCCGGGCAGAGTCGGGGCGAGATGGCGGATCGACACATCGATGCCGACCGAATCCTCATTGGGATCGGCGTGTTCGAGGATGAGGTCGCGGCATGTGTGTTCGATGTCGCGCACCAGACGGGGCGTGGCGTATACGCGCCCTTCTTCGCCCATGAAACCGATTGTGCGGTCGCGATCAATCTCAATCCGGCTGGTCCGCGAGACGCCCGGACGAAGACTCTCTTTCATCGACATCCTCCTCCCATCATTCAATCGCAACCGAGAAACAATTAAATTGATTTCCAGCCCGGTCTACTTGACCAACGTCAATCCCCGAGCATTTTTAGATACCCAAATAGGCTTCCCTGATCCGGCGATCGGACTGGATTTCGGCGGCGGGCCCGCTCAGCGTCACTTTCCCGGTCTCCAGGACATAGGCGCGGTCCGCGATGGCAAGTGCAGCACGCGCATTCTGTTCCACCAAAAGGATGGTCAGGCCGTTGTCCTTGAGGGCGCGGATCACCGTGAGCACCTGGTCAACCAAGTTGGGCGCCAGACCCATTGATGGCTCATCCAGCAACAGCAGCCGGGGCTTTGCCATCAATGCGCGTCCGATCGCCAGCATCTGCTGCTGACCGCCGGACAGCGCCCCGGCCGGCATTTGCAAAATTGCATCAAGCATCGGGAACAGTGCGTAGACGCGCGCCAGCGACGGTCGCAGATCGGCGTCGCGACAAGACCATGCACCGAGCTTCAGATTGTCGAGCACAGATAAAGGCGCAAAAATCTGCCGGCCTTCCGGCACTTGCGAGATGCCGAACGCCACCCGCACGTGCGCGGGCCGTTTCTCGATCGGCTCGCCTTCGAAGCGGATCGCGCCATCAGTAATCGGCTGGACGCCGGAAATGGCGTGCAGCAGCGTCGTCTTGCCGGCTCCATTGGCGCCGATCAAAGTGACGATCTCTCCGGCGTCGACATGGAGCGTGACGCCGTGCAGGACTTCGATGCGGCCATAGGCGCTCCGGACGTTCTCAATCGAAAGCATGCGCGGCCTCCTGCGAACCGTGAACACCCAAATAGGCTTCGATCACCTCCACGTTGGACCGCACCTGTTCGGGAGTGCCTTCCGCGAGCGTTCGGCCGCTGGCGAGGACATGAACCCGGTCAGAGAGATTCATCACCAAACGCATATCATGCTCGACCAACACGACCGTGATTCCACCCTTCACGATGGAGCGGATAACGCGATCGATTTCCTGGGTTTCGACAGGATTGCAGCCGGCGGCCGGCTCATCGAGCAGCAGCACCGTCGGTTCGCTGGCCAAAGCGCGTGCGATTTCGAGGCGCTTGAGAGCGCCATAGGCAAGCGAACCGGCCGGACGGTTCGCCGCATCGGCGAGGCCGACGCGGGCAAGCGCCGCACACGCCGCTTCCCGGGTCGCCTGATTCTGCCGCGCAACCGATGGCCAATGCAGCAGATCGGCCAGTATACCGGTCCGCTCGTGACGGTGACGGCCGACCATCACGTTTTGCAGCACCGACATCCGGGAAAATATCTGGAGATTCTGAAAAGTCCGCGATAACCCGCGCCGGGCGAGCTGGTCGGGCGCTAGCCCAGTCACCGTGTCACCGGCGAGCCGGATGCTTCCGTCGTTTGGCAAATAAATACCCGATACCATATTGAATAGCGTGGTCTTGCCGGAACCGTTCGGCCCGATGATCGAGAACACCTGACCCGATGCGATCGAGATGCTGACTCCATCGATCGCTCGTACTCCACCGAAACTAATGGACAGCCGGTCGGCTTCCAGAATCATCATTTGCGCCATCCAGCGAGCACCGCAGCAACCGAGGGTACGATGCCCTGGCGCAAGAAGATCATGAAAACCATCACGATGAGTCCAAGCAACGCCTGCTCGTAATCGTGGAAGACGGTGAGCACTTGCGGCAACACGACCAGCACGGCTGCGCCCACCAAGGAACCGAAGATCGATCCCATGCCACCCAGTACGACCATGGCGACCAGTTCGATCGAACGCAGGAATCCCGCTATCTCCGGCGTGACGAGGCCATTGAACAGCGCCAGAAAGGACCCCGCCACCGACGCGTACATCGCGGAAATTATGAAGACCGTAAGCTTCTTGCGCGCCACGTCGATGCCGAGCACGAGCGCGGCGATTTCGCTGTCATGAATGGCTTGCAGCGCTCGGCCAGTCGGGCTCTCCATCAGATTGAGCGCAAGCACAAATCCACCGACAAAAGTTATCCCGGAAATCCAATACCAGGCATCCGACCCGTGCGCGCGCCAGCCGAACAGCGTCAGCCCGGGGACGCTCATGCCATCGGGGCCGCCGGTCCAGCCCGCCTCGTTGGTGAGCACAATGGCGATGAGCAATCCAAATCCGAGCGTGCCGATAGCAAGATAGTGTCCTTTGAGTCTGAGAATCGGCCGGCCCACCGCGAAAGCGATCGCGCCCGAAAGCATTACGCCGGCGAACACGCACAGCCACGAAGGCGCGCCAAAATAGACTGGGCCGATCGCTACAGAATACGCGCCGATGCCTAGAAAGCCGGCATGGCCCAGGCTGACTTGACCGGCAAAGCCCATGAGCAGGTTGAGGCCAACGACCGCCAAGCCAAAAATGAAAACCAGCGCACCGATGCGATAGTAGTATGTCGACGGAAAGAACAGCGGCAAGATAATGACGATTGCCACGACCAATATCGCCGGCAGCAATCGAGTTTCCAGCAGTGCGCGCAAGCTCACACCCGTTCGACTTTAACCCGGCCGAATAAGCCCTGCGGCATGGCGACCAGGACCACAAGGATGATCACGAAAGCGACCGCGTCCTTGTAGCTCGATGAGAGATATCCCGCGCTCAAAGCCTCGATCATTCCAATCAGAAGGCCGCCGACGACGGCTCCGAGCGCGCTGCCAATTCCACCGAGCATGGCCGCCGCGAATCCCTTCAGCGCCAGCAATGTCCCTGCATCGTAACTGGTCAGCGTGATGGGCGTGATGAGAATACCGGCGATCGCCCCTACTGCCGCCGAAACCGCAAATGAAAAGTCGACAATCCGCCGAGTATCGACACCGATGAGGCGCGCCGCCAGACGATTGGCCGCGGTCGCGATCACCGCTTTACCGAGCATGGTGCGGTCGACGAACAGCCAAAGCACCACGACAATGACGGCAGCGCCCGCCAGCACCACTAGGCTCTGCGGCAGAATGGTGGCGCCGCCGAAGCGGATCGGACCGCCGCTGAATAGCGGCGGCAGGCTATGGAAGGTTTTGTCGAAGACGATCTGCGCGATGCCGCGCAGGAAGATCGAGGCGCCGATCGTGATCATGATGAGCGCCACCGGGCTCGCCCCGCGTGCCGGCGCGATAGCAAAACGGTGCAGAGCCAATCCTACGGCGGTCGTCACGATGACGGCGATGAGCGCGGCCAACGGCAGCGGAACGCCGGCGAGTGACAAAAAAACGGTCGTCATGCCGCCCAGCATGACGAACTCGCCCTGCGCGAAATTGATGATGTCGGACGCGTTGTAGATCAACGTGAAGCCGAGGGCGACCAGCGCGTAGATGGCGCCGACGGTCAGCCCGGAAAAGACAAATTGCAGCAACTCGGCCATCGTGTCGAAGGCCTCGCGTGGCTTGAGTGCAATACCGGCAGAATCGAAGGGGCAGGCTCATGCGAGCCTGCCCGATCGTCATCTCAGGTGCCGGGCACCAGCGTCCAGTCGCCGCCCTTGATTTCCAACATATGGAACGCCGACAGGTCGAGGCCCAAATGATCGGTCGGCGACATGTTCACGATGCCGCCGGTTCCGATATAGCCTTTGGTCTTCTCGATCTCGTCGCGCACCTTGGCTTTGTCGGCGCTCTTGGCGCGCTTCATTGCACCGGTCAGGATCATGAGGCCGTCATAAGCGTGACCGCCGAAGGTGGACACCGCCTGTCCGGTCTTCTTCTGATATTCGCGCGAATAATTCACCACGACGGGCTTCTGCGGATCGTTGCTCGGCAGCTTGTCGGCGATGAGCAGCGCCGCACAAGGCAGCCGCACGCCTTCGGCTGCCGCGCCGGCGAGCTTGATGAACTGCTTCGAGCACACGCCGTGGCTCTGATACAGCGGCATCTTGATCCCCAGCTGGCGATAGTTGCGCGTCACGATCGCCGGGCCTTGACCGAAGCCCGGATTGACCACGGCCTGCACGCCGACCGCGTTTTTGATCTTGGTGAGCTGCGGTGTCATGTCGCTGTCGCGCGGCCCGTAGGTTTCTTCAACAACGATCGTGATGCCGGCCTTGCCCGCGACCTTGTGGCATTCCGCGCTCATCGACTTGCCGAAACCGCCGGTTCCGGAAATCAGCGCCACATGGGTGAGGTTGCGGTGCTTGAGATCGGCGAAAATCTTCTCGCAAGCCATGGTGTCGGTGTGCGGGGTCTTGAACACCCATTTGCGCACCGGCTGGATGATCTGAACGGCGCCCGCGAGCGAGATGAACGGGATCTTGGCCTCTTCGAACAGCGGGATCATGGCGAGGGTCGCGCCGGTCGTGCTGCCGCCCACCATGGCGTCGATTTTATCTTGTTCGATCAGACGGGTAGCGAAGGTGCGCGCGTTGTTGGGATTAGCACCATCATCGTAGATGAACAGTTGCAATTTTTTTCCATTCACGCCGCCCTTGGCGTTGATATCGGCGACGTACATTTCCAGCGTTTTCTTTTCCGGATCGCCGAGAAACGACGCCGGGCCGGTGTACGACAGGACGGAGCCGATTTTGATTTGCGCGGATGCCGGAAGCCCGGCACCGAGCACGGCACAAAGGCCGATCGCAGCGGCTGCCGTAAAATGTTGCATTGCCCGCATGGGATTCCCCCTTCTATCAAGATTTGTTGGTATTGATGCATACCAGACCAGGCAAAACCAGGACTTGACTAAATTCAAGGCAGCGGCCGAGTGGCCGGGGGGATAGTGTGGCAGCGCTGGCGTGGGAATCTGCCCGCTGGAGCAATGCGATGACGATGATGGGGACCGTGCGGCTGGCGGCGGTTGTCTACAACGCCGGCTTTAGAATCGACGATTTCCTGACCCGCGTCGCCGATCGGCTGCGCGCCGATCGCATCAACATGGCCGGGGTCTTGCAGGAGAATGCCCGCGACGACGCCGGCGTCTGCTCGGCGATGACCCTCGTCGATCTCACTTCACGGGCGCGCTACCGGATTTCGCAGGACCTGGGATCGCAAGCCGAGGGCTGCCGGCTCGATGCGCAAGGCCTAGCCGAAATCTGTGCGCTGCTCGACCGGCCGCTCGGCCACGATGTCGAATTGCTGATGCTGAACCGGTTCGGCACGGCCGAGGTCGAGGGCGGCGGCCTCCGCTCCGCTTTCGTACGCGCCATGGAGGCCGGCGTCCCGGTGCTGACAGCCGTGCGGCCGCCCTATATCGAGGCATGGTCGAAATTCCACGGCCGGCTGGCGGTCGATCTCCCAACCGATCTCGACGCGGTGCTGGCGTGGTGCCGGGATTCGGTGCGGGAATTGCGCGCGGCGCGGCCGAACGAATTGTCACCAACCAGCTAACCCCGGGACCGCATCCATGCAAGCGAGCGAAGCTGTCGCGATCGGCATTGTGACCGTGTCCGATCGCGCCAGCGCTGGAACTTATCGGGATATCAGCGGCCCGGCCATTGAGGAGTTTTTGTACGAGGTGGTGACCACGCCATGGCATGCCGTGCGGCGTCTCGTCCCCGATGGAATTGAAACCGTGCGCGACGCCTTGATCGATCTGGCCGACCGCGAAAGATGCGCGTTGATCTTCACAACGGGCGGCACCGGCCCGGCGCCGCGCGATCTGACACCGGAAGCCACGGTAGCAGCGTGTCCACGACTGATGGCGGGATTTGGCGAACTGATGCGATCGGAGAGCTTGAAACAGGTCCCGACGGCAATTCTATCCCGCCAGACCGCTGGCATTCGCGGCTCCACCCTGATTGTCAATCTGCCCGGTCGCCCCGCTTCAATTCGGGTCAGCATGCAAGCCGTGTTTCCAGCGATTCCCTATTGCCTGGACCTGATTGGCGCGTCCCGCATCGATACCGACCCCAGCCGCTGTAAAGCATTCCGGCCGCCGAAATGACGCTTCGCACGTTGCCGGTGGGCAGCGCTCACATGAGCTCGCCGCCTGCGACCACGATACTCTGTCCGGTGATCGACGCGGAGGATGGCGAGCAGAGCCAGCCGACCGTTTCCGCAACCTCATCGGGACGCACCAATCGCCCCTGAGGATTGTGGGCAGTCAATTCCTGCAAGGCCTGCTCGCGTGTTCGTCCGGTCTTGGCCACAATATTACCAACCGCTTCTGCAACAATGTCCGTGTCCGTATAGCCCGGACAAACCGCGTTCACGGTCACGCCGGTGTGCGCCAATTCGCGTGCCAGCGCCCGCGTCAAGCCGATCAGCCCGTGTTTTGCCGCACAATAGGCCGAGACATACGCGTATCCGGTAAGCCCGGCGGTCGAGGCGATGTTGACGATGCGGCCATAGTCTCCTTTCGCCATCTGTTGGACGACCTCGCGAATGCATAAAAACGCACCGGTGAGATTTACCTCGATCAACCGCTGCCAGGTTGCCAGTTCGGTCTTGCCGATCGGCGCCGCCATGGCGATGCCGGCATTGTTGATGAGGATCTGCGGCGGCCCAAATCGATCAGCCGCCCGCGCGAAAGCGGCGGCAATCTGTTCGGGTTGAGCGATGTCGACGGCAACCGCCTGCGCCTTGCCGTTACACGTTTTAGTGAGTGCGGCGGCCTGCTCGGCGAGACGCGATTCATTGCGACTCATCAGCGTCACATCGGCGCCGCGCCGCGCCAAATCCAAAGCGATTGCAGCTCCTATTCCGCGCGAAGCCCCGGTGATGACCGCATGCTTGCCGCGCAGCATGCCGGCGTCGTGCGAATTCGATTCTGCCATGACGCTCATTTACCTAATATGATGCCACGTTTGGCGCGTTCCTTGACCAAACTCAAGGGATAGCGCAAAGAACCGCTCTAAAGATGCGATGATCCGGGAAAGAAAACACTATGGATACGGCTCAATTTCTCACCGCCGGCGTCTTCATCGACAGCGACTCGCCGCCGGTCATCGCATTCGCGAAGCGGTCCGTGGCAGGGATACCCGACCAGCGCGCCGCGGTGTTGCGCCTATATTCCACCGTTCGCGATAGCATCATCTATGACCCCTATGTCAATTTCGCCGACCCCGCCAACTATCGGGCGAGCGCGGTGCTGGCGGCTGGACGGGCCTTCTGCATCGGCAAGGCGACACTATTGGCCGCATGCGCGCGCGTGATCGGGGTCCCCGCGCGCGTGGGCTATGCCGATGTGCGCAACCATCTGACGTCACGCCGGCTTTACGAAATGATCAAGACCGACACGTTTATCTGGCACTCATACACAGAACTCTATCTGGGCGGAAACTGGCTGAAAGCGACGCCCGCATTCGATCGCGCATTGTGCGATCGGGTCGGCATCAAGCCGCTCGAATTCGACGGCGAAACGGACTCGTTGTTCCAGGCATTCGATCAGGCCGGCCGCCGGCATATGGAATACCTGCGGGACCGCGGCTCATTTGCCGACGTTCCGTTCGAGACCATACGGGCCGATTTCATCAAATCATATCCGGGCTTGTTGAGCGCTCACGGCCTGAAGGGAGATTTCCGATCGGAAGCCGTCGCCCAGGCCATGGAACCGTCACGCTCGCAATCGAAAGAAAAAACAAGCTGATTTGAAGTTCACTGCACCAGCTTTTTGCCGATAACGCGCTCCAAATTCTTGTAGAAAATCTTGTCGCTGGTTTCCCTGTCAAGCTTGAGCGACTCCAGAATGCGCAATGTCTCGCGCGGGAACATCGCTCCGTTTTCCGGATCGAACGGGCAATCGGAGGCAAACACGATCTTGTCGATCGGGAAAAACTCCAGGCCGCACTTGGTCGCCGGCGTCGCCCCGAACACCGCTGTATCGGCATAGAAGTCCTGCTTGAAATAGTCGAGCGGGCGCTTCTTCAGGCTCTTGCGCAGCGCGACGTAGTCTTCGTCGCTCGTGCGTGAGCCGAGCACATCCCAGCCCGGACCGATGCGGCCTTCGAGCATTGGCACGATGCCGCCAAAATGGTGCGTAATGATCTTCAGGTTGGGGTGGTTGTCCATGATTTTCGAAAATACCAGGCGCGCCATCGCGGTCGCGGTCTCGTACGACCAGCCGAATGTCCACCAGATTTCGTATAGCGATTTCTTCTCGTCGAAATAATCCGGCATGCTGGCGCCGCGCGCGGGGTGCAGCCAGACCGGTTTGCCGAGCTCGTTCATCTTCTTCCAGAACGGCAGGTACTGTGGCCGGTCGATCGGCTTGCCGGCGACGTTGGTGTAGATCTGCACGCCGAGCGCGCCGAGTTGGTTGATCACGCGTTCGGCTTCGGCCACGCCGGCGTCGGGCGCATCGAGCGAAATTTGCGCCACCCAGCCGGGAAAATGATCGCGTTCCTTGGCGCACAATTCGGCGAAACCGTCGTTGATGATGCGGATGAATTCGTCGATTTGTTGCGGGCTCTTGGCGAAGGTTTCGACTGGCGGCTGCGGGTAAGAAATGACCTGCGCATAGTCTTTGTGGCTGTCGATGATCTTTTTGCGCGCGTCGAGATCATGCAGCGCCGGAATTGCACGCACGCGCTTGCCCATGTCTTTGTATTCGCCGGCGACCTCGATCAACTTGTCGAAGAATTTTTTCGGAAAAAAGTGCGTATAGGCGTCGATGCGCATCGAGCGATCCCTCCTTGGCGGGCTTTTTTATAAGCCTACTTTTTCGTGCCGGCCGCGGGAGCGTCGGCGGGCGCCACCCTACACAACAGCGCACGCAACTGGTAGGTCCCCATCGCCAGGTCGTAAGGCGGCTGGTTGCTGGTTAGCAGATTGGCGTTCGACGTCCACACGCCGTAGTCCGGGCCCGGCTGTTCGGGAAACCACCAGCCGTGCTGGACGTGGATGACGCGCGGGTCGATTCCATTCGTGACTTTGGCCTTTTGCCGTATCCGGCCGCGCAGCGTTTCGATCCACATCCACGTCCCGTTGACAATGCCGAAGCGCGATGCAGTTTCGGGGTGAATTTCCGCCACCGGATCGCGCTGCGCCTTGCGCAGCGTGGCGAGCTGGCGATGCTCCGAATTGAAGAAAAATGAAATCCGCCCGCCGGTGGTGAGCACCAGCGGATAATGTGCAGCAGTCTTGGGCGTCCTGAGCGGGCTTTCCGGCGGTTCTTCGTAATAGGGCAACGGCGCATAGCCCAGTTGTTCGAACCGCGTGGCATAGAGTTCGATCTTGCCGGTCGGCGTCTTGAATCCGCCGTTCTCATACTTCCGGTACGTGAACGGAACTTTGTAGAATCCCCTCTGCTTGAACTGGTCGAAGGTCATGTCGATGCCGCCGGCGGCGAGCTGCGCATCAAGCACGTCCTCCACCGCTTCCGTTCCAACCGGAAGCTTCATGCGACGCGCCAACTCGACAAAAATCTCTTCATCCGACTTACACTCGCCGATACGCACCGCTTTTTGGTTTGCCACCACGACGTTCGCGGCGACAGTGGGCAGTCCGGCGAGCTGATTGATCTCGGGCCATGATGCCGCCGGCAGCACGATATCGGCAAGCTCCGCCGTCGGGGTCATGAACAGGTCGGCGCAGACCATGAAATCGAGCTTCATCAGGGCATCGTAGACATCGGACGTGTTGGCATAAGTGGTGAGCGTGTTGTTGCCGAACACCAGGAAAGCTTTCACCGGATAGGGCTTGCCCTCGCGCATGGCCCGCAGCAGCGTCGGGATATGGGCGGCTGGCAGATCGGCGCCCTCCCCCCCGAGCAGCTTGAAGCGCTCGGCACCGAGCCGCTTGGCATTCGCTTCGGGCGTGAGGTTTTCGATCAGGCTCGGGAAGCGGCCGAGCCCATGCATGCCGAACACCCAGCCGCCCGGCACGTCGATGTTACCAGTGAGCGCCGGCAGCATCGAAACGGCGCGCACCGTCTGGATGCATTTCGGCGTGTGCTCGATGGCACAGCCCCATTCCATCATGGCCGGCTTGGTGCGGGCGAACAGGCGCGCGGCGGCGCGGATCTTGTCGGCAGCCACCCAGGTGATCGGCTCGGCCCATTCCGGCGTGTATTTCTTCACATGCACGGCGAGTTCGGCAAACCCATGCGTCCACTTGGTGACGAAGGGCTCGTCATAGAGCTGCTCGCCGATGATGACATTGAGCATCGCAAGCGCGAGCGCATCGTCGGCACCAGGCCTGATCTGTAGCCAGATGTCCGCCTTCTCGGCGAGGCCCGTTCGCCGCGGATCGACCACGATGATCTTCGGATTGTGTTCGAGCGCCTCCAGCACGTTGAAGCGCGTCTCGCCGTCGGGCCCCGACAGCACCGGGTTGTGGCCCCAATAGAGGATGCAGGCCGGCGGCACCTCGCCGGTGAAATCGCAGACTGGGAAGTCGCCGAAGGTCAGGATCGAGGTGTTCACCCGCGGGTGGAAGCATTGGGCGAAGCCCGGCTCGCACCAGTTGGGGGTGCCGAGCGCATGGCCGAAGCGCGATACCCAGCGGATGTGATGACGGCCGGTGCCGGTTCCGAGCGCAATGGCTTCGGGGCCGTACTGTTCCCGAATGGCGAGCAAGCGCTCCGCGATCTCGTCGAGGGCGTCGTCCCAGGAAATGCGCTCCCATTCGCCGGACTGGCGTCTGCCCTTGCGCCGCAGCGGATATTTCAGCCGATCCGGGTGGTAGACCAGGTCGGTGGTCACCGTCCCGATCGGGCACAGGCGGCCGTGATTGAGCGGCGAGGAGCGATCGCCCTCGACCTTCAGCAACACGCCATCTCGCACGTGCAGCAACACCCCGCAGCCGCCGTGGCAACTGCGGCAGACACTCTTGAGAACGGTGGCGGGCGCCTGCCCGCTGTCGTGCAAAGACGAAGGTGTCTGTTGGATGTTCATCGCGGGTTTCAATGTTCTGCAGTTGCAGCGCCGTGCCATGTCTTGCTCGCCGCCTTTGTAGGATAGGCATTTTTGCTACGGCCTTGACTTGATCTCAATCAAGAAAACAAGGCACACGGGGCGACCATTGCGCATCGCCGGTAAGCCCCCCATTGTCGAGCCACGACCAGCCCAAAGGGACAAAGCGCCATGATCCGGACCGGCATTATCGGGCTTGGCTGGTGGGGCAAGCAGATCGTGACCAGCCTCGCCCACAGCCCGCGGTTCAAGCTGGTGGCCGGCTGCGACATCGACACCGCGATGGCGGAACCGTTCGCGGCCTCGCACAACTTCGATCTCACCGGCGACTACCGCGAGCTCTTGAAAAATCCCGAGGTGGATGCGGTCGCGGTGGTAACGCCGCATACGCTGCACGAGGAAATGGCGATCGCCGCCTTCGCCGCCGGCAAACAGGTGTTCTGCGAAAAGCCGCTGGCGCTCACGGCGGCCAGCGCCGAGCGCATCCTGGCGGCCTGCAGACAAGCCGGCGGCGTGCTCGGCATCGGGCATGAACGCCGCTACGAGCCGGCGATGGAGGAGATGCGGCGGCTGTTCGAAAGCGGCGCGCTCGGCCGCATCCTGCACATGGACGCCAATGTCAGCCACAACAACTTCCGCAAAATGGACCCGTCGAACTGGCGGCGCGATCCCAAGCACGCCCCGGCCGGCGCGTGGACCGCGCTCGGCATCCATCTCGGCGACATGTTCGTGTCGCTCGCCGGCAAGCCGACACGGGTCGCCGCGCGCACCGCTTCGCAGATTTTCCCGGCGCCGTCGGAGGATTTCGTGTCCGCGGAAATCGATTTCGAAAATGGCGCGCGCGGGCGCATCACATGTTTGTCGACGCCGCCGTTTTACGCGCGACTCACACTTGTCTGCGACCAGGGCTGGGTCGAGGTGCAGGAAGGCGGCAATGTCGACCAGGGCATTCCGTCAAGCTTTGTGCATTGCGGCCCGGACGGCACGCGGCAGGCGCGCTCTTACGACCACGCCAATACGGTGCGTATGAATTTCGAGGCCTGGGCCGACGCCGTCGAGGGCCGCGCACCTTATCGCTTTACGACCGACGAGCTGATGGGAAATATCCGTATCCTCGACGCGGTGGTGCGTTCGGCGGCGGCCGACGGCAAGCCGATCGCGCTGTGAAACGCAAGGCGCCGCATGCAGAGTGAAAAAGAACAGGTCGCACTTTCCTCGATCGCCGCCTCGGCGGGGCTGACGATCGCCAAGGCGCTGGTGGGCTTGGCCACCGGCTCACTGGCGATCCTGTCGGAAGCCGGCCACTCTCTGATCGATCTCGGCGCCACCGTGATAACCTATGTGGCCGTGCGCATTTCCGGCAAGCCGGCCGACGCGGAGCACCATTACGGCCACGGCAAGGTGGAAGCGGTCTCGGCACTCGCCGAAACCGCTCTGCTGTTCCTGCTCTCGGGCGTGGTGATCTGGGAGGCGCTCAAGCGCCTGATCGACCACGAGCCGCACGCGGTGATCGCCAACGTCTGGGCGTTCGGCGTGATCTTGGTATCGATCGTGGTCGATTTCGTGCGCGCCCGCGCGCTGTCGCATACGGCGCAAAAAACTTCCAGCCATGCTTTGGAAGCCGACGCGCTGCATTTTTCGTCCGACCTGTGGGCGTCTTTGGCGGTTCTTGTGGGCCTGGTCGGCGTGCATTTCGGCCTGCAATGGGCAGATTCAACAGCCGCACTGGTGGTTGCGATGCTCGTCTGCATTGCCGGCTGGCGGCTCGGCCGCCGCACCATCGACCTGTTGACCGACGTCGCGCCGCCCGGCGCCGCCGCGAAAATCACAGGCATCGCCGCCAAAGTGCCCGGCGTGGTCGGCGTCGAACGGGTGCGCGCCCGCGCCGTCGGCGAAATCACCTTTATCGATCTAACGGTCGCCGTGAGCCGGACGCTGCCGCTCGATCGTGTGACCGCGATCAAGTTGGCAGTTGAGGCCGCACTCCGCGAAAAGATGCCGGGCGCGCAACCGATCGTCACGATCAATTCAGTCGCGCTCGACAACGAAACCGTGCTCGACCGCGTGATGGTAATCGCGCGCAACCGCGCGCTTGCGGTTCATCACGTCACGGTGCACGAGCTGAAGGACCGCTTGGCGGTCTCGCTCGATCTGGAAGTAGACGGCAAGCTCACGCTGCGCGCCGCCCACGACCAGGCGGACAGTCTCGAAAACGCCATCGCCGCCGAGCTCGGCCCCGGCGTCGAGGTCGAGACCCATATCGAGCCGCTGCAGCCGCAGGAGGCGCATGGCCGCGAGGCTCCGCCCGAGCGGGTGAAGGCAGTGCAAATGACGCTGGCGGAACTTGCCGCCGAAGGCCGCACGATCCGCGACGTGCACGAGGTGCGGGTGCGTGAAACCGACGGCGGCGAGATTGTCAATTTCCACTGCCACGTCGATCCAGGCTTAAGCGTGCAGAGCGTGCACGAACAGGTCGACGCGCTCGAGCGCGCTTTGCGCGCGCGCTCGCCCTCGATCAACCGCGTGATCGGCCACGCCGAACCGACGCGCTGACCTTGATTTCATCCGGAACAAGCACCGCCGCCTTCCAATTCCCCACCGAACGTCCTAGATCAAAAGCTCATGCGCACCGACATTGCCCAGCCCATCCGCCTGAAGGATTACCGCCCGCCCGACTGGCTGGTGGAAACCGTGCACCTCGATGTCTCGCTGCATCCGACGCAGACCAAGGTGCGCGCGACGCTGAAGCTCAAGCCCAACCCGCTGGCGTCCGCCGCGCCGCTGGTGCTCGACGGCGACGGCCTCACCCTCGCCGCGCTCAAGCTCGATGGCACCGCGCTGCCGGCGGAAAGCTATGCGGCGACGCCGGACAGCCTCACTATCCCGCAGCCGCCGAACGGGCCGTTCACGCTGGAGATCGAGACCCTGGTCGATCCGTCGGCCAATACTCAGCTCTCCGGCCTCTACCGCTCGAGTGGCACCTATTGCACGCAATGCGAGGCGGAAGGCTTCCGCCGCATCACCTACTTCCCCGACCGGCCCGACGTGATGGCGGTCTACACCACGCGGATCGAAGCCGATAAAAAGGAAGCGCCGGTGCTGCTTGCCAATGGCAACCTCACCGACCGCGGCGAGCTGCCGGCGGGGCGCCATTTCGCGGTCTGGCACGATCCGCATCCCAAGCCCGCCTACCTGTTCGCGCTGGTCGGCGGCGATCTC